>CANJMQ010000016.1 GCA_947475225.1 Bradyrhizobiaceae bacterium | reverse complement strand
GTTCAACCGCCGCTTCTACCCCTTCAATGCCTTCCGCTCGTTGCTCGGCATCGCAGCGGAGGTTTCCTCACCCACGCTCAACGAGCTCTACTCAGGTGATTGGCAGCACCCAACATATAGTAGGTGTATGCGTTAACCGGATAGGCACGGATCGTTTCATAGGTGACGATCTGCGTCTCTGCATCCATGCTGACGTCGTTCCAGGCGGTGATGCGGCCAAGCTCCGGATGGTCGAACACCCTCCTCGTGAGGTCCGGCACCCACTCCCGCCACTCCTCGCGCACCGGGTTGCGGGAATCGAAGATGAAAGAGCCGCCCGGTGCCAGATGAGCGGCAATCGTTTCACGGAGCGCGCTCTGGTCGGCGTCGGTCAATAGGCACTGGAACGCGTGCCCGGTCATCAAGATGAGATCAAAACGCCGACGGAGCCGAATGCTGCGGCCATCCGCCTGAATCCAGGTGACAGTGCTGCCGCCCGGGCGCTTGCGGGCAATCTCCAGCATGGCCTCAGCGGGGTCGACGCCCCAGACGTCCCGGCCGGGCCCGAGAGCTGCCGCCAGTAGCCCGGTGCCGCAACCGAGATCCAGCACACTCTCCACTTTCTCTGCCAAGGCGAGGCAGTGGCGGGTGTCGTCGCCCCAGCCGTTGTCGGGATCGTAGAACTGAACAAGGTCGGGGTCCTGGAACAGCCTGTCCTGCATGTTCTCCGGGTAGCCGTTTTTCTCGGGATCGGCTAGTAGGCTGGTCATGAGCCAGAACCCTGAAAACCCTGCCACCATGGACCCCCGCAAGATCGAGACGCTGCGCGCCATCATGAAGGCGCTCAGGACGCCGGTGACGGGCTGCCCGTGGGACCTCGAGCAGAATTTCGAGACGATTGCGCCCTACACCATCGAGGAAGCCTATGAGGTGGCGGATGCCATCCAGAATGGTTCGCGCGCGGAGCTGTGCGAGGAGCTGGGCGATCTGCTGCTGCAATCTGTCTATCACGCGCAAATGGCTGATGAGGAAGGAAGTTTCTCCTTCGATGAAGTGATCGAGGCGGTGAATAAGAAGATGATCCGCCGCCACCCGCATGTGTTCGGTGATGACGAGGCGCGCTCGGCGACGCTGGCCAAGGGCTTCTGGGAGGAGCGCAAGGCGGAAGAGCGGAAGGACAAGCCCAAGCTGGGAACACTGGCGGGCATTCCGGTCGCCCTGCCCGGCCTGACGCGCGCGGTGAAACTGCAGGCCAAGGCCGCCAAGGTTGGCTTCGACTGGCCGTCGGTCGACAATGTGTATGACAAGATCGCCGAGGAGGTGGCGGAGTTCCGGGACGCGCCGGATGACAAAAAAGCAGGCGAATTCGGGGACTTGCTATTTGCCATGGCCAATGTGGCAAGGCACCTGGGGATCGACCCGGAAGCAGCGCTGCGCACCACCAACGCCAAGTTCGAACGCCGCTTCGCGCACATCGAGTCACGGTTGTCGGAGATGGATAAGGAGCCGAAACAGTCCACGCTCGAGGAGATGGACGCGCTGTGGAATGAGGCCAAGAGGCTGGAGAAGTGAAGTTTTCACCGTCGCTGTGCTGGTCCGGCGACCCGTTTTGGCGGTGGAAAAGGATGCCCCGGGCACGCCGGGGCAAGGTGCGTGTGGAGTGATGTTCCTGACGATGTTTTGCCGATGCTGCATGATGCGAAAAGCGATGCTGTTGGTCGCAAAACGTAGCTGCCCGATGCACGGTGTGCGGCCTGCGGTGTGCATCCGAAATGCGATGCGCAAGATTGTTATGCAATGGGAATATGTTCATCCGTCGGCCGTGTGATGGCCGAGTGATGACAGCGTCCGTGTGGGGTCAATGGCGCGCGGAACTCCGCTCCTCCGATTTTTTTCACGGTGGATGAGGCTGTCCGGATGGCCAAGTTATCAGCATGAAGTCCAATAGCTTTTGGTTGTACACCTAAGATATTCCCGCTTAGGTTGACGAAAAGGTGTTTTCCGGGCTAGCTACGATTGCCCAAAACGGGAGCAGATTCGAAGACGGAATCCGCATGAAAAGTTGGTGTCGTGCGATATTCCGAAGAACTTCGATGGAAACAGTTTTGCGTCTGCGGCGCTGGCCACGGTTGCTCTTCCCGGTTTGTTCGAAGTGTCTTCTGATTGAAATCGTGTATATTTACAATTTAAGAGTGTGTGCTCGGTGTGAGTCTGATCACCTCGTCTGGCGCCATCAGCGGCGGAGCCTTTCACCTGCAGCGCAACTCGTCTCGTTAAGGAGCAAAATGCTCAGACAATCATTCTTCACCTGTGCCGCGCTGATCTTGTTGGCCACGGTGGGCGCAAATCCGGTCAAGGCCCAGGAACAGACAACGGCCCCGGCTGGTGGCGCGGCAACGCCGCCGCAGTTGAATTGGGCTACCAATTGTGTCGCCCCGTCGCGGTCCGGTCCGTTCGATTGCACGATTGAGCAGCGGGTGCTGATCAAGGAAACCGGGCAGCAGCTCGGGCGCCTGATGATAAAGGTCGGTGGTACCGAGCCCAGGAAACCATCACTTGTGATTCAGCTGCCGTTCGGATTGTCGCTGCGGGACGGCATCAAGCTGTCGATCGATGGAAAGCAATTTGACTCGTTCGACATCCAGACCTGTGATGCCAGTGGTTGCTATGCCGGAGCGACGGCGTCGTCGACGCTTCTCGAAGGCATGAAATCCGGCAAGGAGCTGAAGGTCAACTTCCTGGACATGCAGAAGAATTCGATGGCCATCAGCTTTGTCCTGGCGGGTTTCACGGCTGCCTACGCGAACGTGCAGTGAAGCTTGGGGGATGTGTCAAAAGGAACATCCACCCTGCACCTGCAAAGATTTTGTGAGGTGCTGACCACCTTCGTCAGCTTTTACCCCGCGTCGCTGCAACAACCTTCCAGTCAACCACCGCTCGGCTGAAGTCTTCCGTGACCTCCTAACCCTGAGGGGTAGCGGATCGGTACAAGGATTATTCGGCCGCGACTTTCTTCTTCTGGCCGAGCAGTTTCATGGCAGTGCCGAATTTCGCCTGGGCCTGGCCGGCCTTGTCGGTGGTGAGGCGGACCTTCATCCGGATCCGGCCGTCCGTGTAATTGTGTCGGCTCAGAACTTCTCCGCGGTCGTGGAGCCAGGCCTGGCCCTGGCCGTCTTCCGGCCCGAGCATCACCTCGTAAATCGTGTCGTCGGCGCCGAGGCGGCCTTCGACGAGTTCGAGGAGCGGCCCCAGCCCCTCGCCCGTGACGGCTGAGACCAGCACGCAGCCCGGCTTCCTGAGGGCCTGTGCCTCACGCGCGGTACGTTCCTCCGGGGGCAGCAGGTCGAGCTTGTTCCAGACCTCGATGATTTTCGAGCGGCGGAGTTCGTCGATGCCCAGTTCCTCGAGCACGCGGTTGACGTCCTCGGCCTGGGCCTCGGAGTCGTCATGCGCGATGTCGCGGACGTGCAGGATGATGTCCGCCGAGAGCACCTCCTCCAGCGTGGCGCGGAAGGCGGCGATGAGCGAGGTCGGAAGATCGGAAATGAAGCCCACCGTGTCGGAGAGGATGATCTTGCGACCGTGCGGCAACTGGATCACCCGCATGGTGGGATCAAGCGTTGCAAAGAGCAGGTCCTTGGCGAGGACTTCCGCGCCGCTCAGGCGGTTGAACAGGGTGGACTTGCCGGCGTTGGTGTAGCCCACCAGCGCCACCACCGGATAGGGCACGCGCGCCCTGCCCTTGCGGTGAAGGGCGCGGGTCTTCTTGACGCTTTCCAGCTGGCCCTCGATGCGGCTGATGCGTTCCTGAATGAGACGTCTGTCGGCTTCGAGCTGGCTTTCACCCGGGCCGCCCAGAAAGCCGAAGCCGCCGCGCTGGCGTTCCAGATGGGTCCAGGAGCGGACCAGACGGCTCTTCTGGTATTGCAGGTGGGCCAGCTCGACCTGCAGCGTGCCTTCGCGCGTCGAGGCCCGCCTGCCGAAGATTTCGAGGATGAGGCCGGTGCGGTCCAGCACCTTGGCGCCCCATTCCTTCTCGAGGTTGCGCTGCTGGATGGGCGAGAGCTGGGCGTTGACGACAACGAGCTCGGCTTCCGTCTCTTTGACCACCTCGGCGATTTCGGCGATCTTGCCCGAGCCGAGCAGTGTCGCTGGCTTCGGCGCAGTGACCGGGGCGACGATGGCCGCCTCGACCTCGAGGTCGATCGCAAGCGCCAGCCCCACGGCTTCCTCCAGGCGCGCCTCGACGGCGCGGTCGGAGGTGGGTGGCGCGCTGCGGTCACGGCGGTCAACGTGGAGGACGATGGCGCGGGTAGCGGCCTTGCCCTCGATCTGGAAGTCGACGCCTGCGCCGCTCCCGTTCTTGCTGCGTGTGGTCAACCGGCGGCCTGCTCTTCGTCGAAGAGGCTGATCGGGCCGCCCGGCATGATGGTGGAAATGGCGTGCTTGTAGACCAGCTGGGACATGCCGTCGCGGCGGAGAAGAACGCAGAAATTGTCGAACCAGGTGATGACGCCCTGCAGCTTGACGCCGTTGACGAGGAAGACCGTCACCGGAATCTTCTGCTTGCGCACGTGGTTGAGGAAGGTGTCTTGCAGGTTCTGCTGTTTTTCTTGGGCCATCTTTTTTTGTCCTGTTCTCTAATGGGCCTTGGGCAGTGGTGATCTTATCACGAAACGGTCAGTTGGAAAATTTCACAGTTCCGTGTCCTCCTCGCTGCGGCTGGTAAGGCCGAGGAGCTTGATCTTTCGGTGCAAAGCCGAGCGTTCCATGCCGATGAACTGGGAAGTTCGCGATATGTTGCCGCCGAAGCGGCCAAGCTGGGCTGTGATGTAGTCCCGCTCGAAGGCCTCGCGCGCCTCGCGCAGAGGAAGAACAAGGAGATGCTCGATGCCGAAGGTTGCAGCCGCGGCCCCTGCTCCGCCGGTGTCGGACGGCAGCATGGCGGCGGTGATCTCGGAGGAGCCCTCGCCGCTCGCGAGGATCATGATACGCTCCACGTTGTTGCGGAGTTCGCGGACGTTGCCCGCCCATTCGCGGGTCTGCAGCACGGCGATGGCATCTTCGGCGAACTTGCGCATCGGCTGGCCGGAGGCCGAGGAATAGCTCTTGGTGAAATGGTGGACGAGGTCTGGAATGTCCTCCCGCCGCTCGGCCAGGCCCGGAACATCGACCGGTACCACGCCAAGCCGGTGATAGAGATCCTCGCGGAAGCGGCCGACGGTGATCAGCGCTGGCAGGTCTCGGCTGGTCGAGGATACGACACGGATGTCGACCTTCACCTTCTTGGCACCGCCGACGCGCAGAAAGGTCTGGTCGACCAGCACGCGCAACACCTTGCCCTGCGTCTCGATTGGCATGTCGGCCAGTTCGTCGATATAGAGCGTGCCGCCGTGGGCCTCCTCCAGCGCGCCGACGCGGCGCATGGCTCCTGTTCCGTCCTCGACGCCGAAGAGCTCCTCCTCCATGCGCTCGGGCGCCATGGCGGCGGCACTCAGGGTGACGAAGGGGCCTGCGGTACGAAGCGACATGGCATGGAGCGTGCGCGCCGCCAGTTCCTTGCCGGCTCCCATCGGACCGGTGATCAGCACACGACTGTTGGAGGGCGCGATCTTCTTCAGGATCTGGCGCAGCTGGCGCATGGCGGCGGAGTTGCCCAGCAATTCGGTTTCAGCCCCCGAGCGGCCCTTCAGATCCTCGTTCTCGCGCTTCAGGCGCGAGGTTTCGAGTGCCCGGCCGACGACCAGCAGCAGGCGGTCCGCCTTGAACGGTTTCTCGATGTATTCATAGGCGCCGCGCTTGATGGCGGCGACGGCCGTCTCGATGTTGCCGTGACCGGAGATGATGATCACCGGCACCTCCGGGTGCTTCTCCTTGAGGATGTTCAGAAGGTCGAGACCGTCGAGCCGGGAGCCCATCAGCCAGATATCGAGAATGATCAGGGAAGGCCGGCGATGTGCCACCTCGGCCTGTGCCGCGTCGGAATTATGAGCAAGCCTTGTCTCAAACCCCTCGTCCTCCAGGATGCCCGCAATGAGCTCCCGGATGTCGGCCTCATCATCGATGATGAGAATATCTGCTGCCATTCAGGTTTCCTGCACTTTCATTCGGCCGCGCTCGAGTGGGCGGTGATCTTGTCAAATAGGAGCGTGACCCGGGCGCCCTGGAGGCCGTCGGCGATGGGCGCATCCTCGAGCACCAGGCGCCCGCCATGTTCTTCCATGATGCGCTTGACGATGGCGAGGCCGAGGCCGGTGCCCTTCTCGCGCGTCGTCATGTAGGGCTCCGCCAGACGGTGGCGGTTCTCGCGCGGCAGCCCGATGCCGTTGTCGGTGACCCGGATGAAGGGCTGCTCGTCCTGCACGCCTGCGATGACCTCAATGTGGCCGCGCGGCTCCGGTTGCTGCTGGAGTCTGGACTCGATTGACTCGCGGGCGTTCTTGACGAGGTTGGTGATGGCCTGGGTGATGAGGCGGCGGTCGAAGGGGAAGACAAATTCGCCGTGGCTGACATCGAGCTCGATATCGATGTCAGAGGAGGACACGCGCTGCAGCACGGTCGCTTCGCGCACGATGCTGGCAAGCTCCTGCGGTTCCGGCACCGCCTTGGGCATGCGTGCGAAGGAGGAGAACTCATCCACCATGCGTCCAATGTCGCCCACCTGGCGGATGATGGTGTCGGTGCACTGGTCGAAGACGTGCTTGTCGGTGTGGATCTGGCCGCCGTATTTGCGCTTGAGCCGTTCGGCGGAGAGCTGGATCGGCGTCAGCGGGTTCTTGATTTCATGGGCGATGCGCCGCGCGATATCCGCCCAGGCAGAGTTACGCTGCGCCGATACGAGGTCGGTGATGTCGTCGAAGGTGAGCACGTGGCCATGCGAGGCATCGTCCGAGCTTTCAGTGGTGACCCGCGCGAACAGGCTGCGGCTGACCCCCTTGCGCTCGATGTCGACCTGGCCTTCGGCGAAGCCTGAGGGCCGGGTGAGAGCCTGCTCGAAGATCGGCAGGAAGGGTTCAAGCACCACCTCGGCGGGCTCGCCGATGAGCTCGTTCTCGCCGCGGCCCAGCAGGTTGAGACCGGAGCGGTTGACCAGCGAGATGCGGCCTGTCGGGTCGATGCCGATGACGCCGGCGCTGACCCCGGCCAGCATCGCCTCCGTGAAGCGGCGGCGCGCGTCGATGGCATCGCTGGCGGCCACCAGGTCGTCGCGCTGCTGTTTCAGGTGATCGGTCATCAGGTTGAAGGTGTTGGACAGTGTCTGCAGGTCTTTCGGGCCCTCGACCACCGTCACCTTGGCGTCGAGTTCGCCTCCCGACACGCGGCGCGCGGCATCAAGCAGGCGTACCACCGGTGCCACCATCTTGTCGGAGAACCACAGCCCCACCCAGATGGCCGCGAGCAGCAGGATGAAGCCCACCAGCGCAAACATCATGCCGAAGGTCAGCTGCACACCAAGGCGCTGCGACATCAGCCGGTCATATTCCTGCTTCGCTTCCTGGGCGTCGCGCAGCTGCTTCTGCACTGAAGGATTGATGATGCGGTAGACTATCAAATAGGCATTCGGGAAACCGGGAAGCTTGATCAGGCCACGGACGACGTTGCCGCCCTCGCCCGGCTGGATGACCACGAGCTCGCCCTTGTTGGCCTGGTTGAGGGCGTTCTGGCTGGGCGGGAAGAAGGCGAAGCTTTCGCGCGCCACGATGCGGGCGATGAATTCCTGCTGGCCATCCTTCTGCTTGGTGGGATCGAAGATGAACACGGCCGGCAGGCCATGCAGGCGGGCATGGTTGGCGACACGCCGCATGAAACTGGTGGGGTCATTGTCATAGAGATCGCGGTGCTGCGAGAGGTCCGCCGAGATTTGCGCCACGTCGTTCCTCACGGCCTCGCCGTGGTCATGGACGTAGGTTTGGGCAACATAGACGGCGGAGTCGACGATGGCCCGGGTGCGCTGGGAGAACCACGCATCGAGGCCGCGGTTGAGCGTCACGGTCGCGAAGACGGCGACCACGATGGCGGGAACCACCGCGATGACGCTGAACAGCGACACGAGGCGCAATTGCAGGGAGGCGCCCGGCGTTCCGTTACGCCGCTCGATGAGTAGGAAGATGATCTGGCCGATGATCATCAGCGCCAGCACCAGCAGCACCACGCCGTTGACGAGCATCAGCAGGAAGGTGTTGTCGCTGGTGGGGGTGATCGGCGTCATGCCGGTCAGGATGGCAAACGTCGCAAGGCCACAGGCAACGCCTGCCAGCACGAGCACGAAACCCGCAAGCCCCGTGAGGCGGCGGATCCGGTCGAATGGCCTGATTTGCTTGGGTTCGATCATGCAACCTGTTCAGCAGAAGCTGTTGCAGGAAATCAACACCAAATGTGTCCTATTTGCGACAGTGCCGTAAGGGCAAGTATGTGACCTCCCGCCGCCAAGACGAAAGAGGACGAACATCTTCACGCCAGCCCGCGCACCACCTTCACCTGCCGGTCACGAAGCTTGACGCGGAGCGTGTTGCGATTGATCCCGAGGAGGTCGGCGGCCCGGAGTTGATTGCCAGCGGTGGCGGCAAGGACGGCGCGCAGAAGGGCCGGCTCCACCTCCGCGAGGATGCGATCATAGAGGCCGGGGGGCGGCAGGCCGTTGCCGAAGCTGGCGAAATAGCGCGACAGATAGTTTTCCATGAATTCCGGCAGACTTGAACCGGAGAAATTGATTGGTTCGGCCGCCTGCTGAAGGGGAACGGCGGTAAACTCGCGCTCGATCGCGGGAGAGGAGATGGTGTCCTCGATCTCGATGGCGACCAGTCGGCGCAGCAGGTTTTCAAGCTCGCGCACGTTGCCGGGCCAACGGTGGGACTGCAGACGTTCGATCGCCTCGCGCGACAGCTCCTTGCGTGGCAGTCCCTCCTTGACGGCCTGGGCGAGAAAGTGGCGGACCAAGTCGGGAATGTCCTCGCTGCGCTCACGCAGCGGCGGCAGGCGCAGCGGCACGACGTTCAGACGGTAGAACAGGTCTTCGCGGAACGTTCCCTGGTTGATGAGCTGGCGCAGGTCGCGGTGGGTTGCGGTTATGATGCGAATGTTGGTCTTGATGGGCGCGTTGCCGCCGACGGTGGTGTATTCACCCTGCTGGAGGACGCGCAGAAGGCGCGTCTGGGCCTCCAGCGGCATGTCGCCGATCTCGTCGAGGAACAGCGTGCCGCCTTCGGCCTGCTCGAAGCGGCCCGCCATGCGCGAGGTGGCGCCGGTGAAGGCGCCCTTCTCGTGGCCGAAGAGTTCCGACTCTATCAGCTCGCGCGGGATCGCCGCCATGTTGACGGCGACGAAGGGCCCCTTGCGGCGGCGGCCATAGTCATGCAGCGCCCGCGCCACCAGCTCCTTGCCGGTCCCGGATTCGCCGACGATCATCACCGTGAGGTCGGTCTGCGTGAGCCTGGCGATGATGCGGTAGATCTCCTGCATGGCGGGCGAACGACCGACGATGGGAAGCGACTCGGACTGGCTGTTGGCATTGGCGGGAGCGGGCTTCTGCGACTGCTCCAGCGCCCGCCCGACCGTCTGAACCAGTGCGTTGAGGTCGAAAGGCTTGGGCAGATAGTCATAGGCACCGCGCTCGGCTGCGGTGATCGCCGTCATGATGGTGTTCTTGGCACTCATCACGATGATCGGCAGCGTGGGCCTGAGCTTCTTGATGCGCGGGATGACGTCGAAGGCGTTCTCGTCGGGCAGCACCACGTCTGTCACGACGGCGTCGCCCTGGCCTTCCGACACCCAGCGCCACAAGGCGCCTGCCGTCGCCGTGGAGCGCACGGCATAGCCCGCGCGGCTCAGCGCCTGGCTGAGGACGGTGCGGATGGCGCTGTCATCGTCAGCGATCAGGACTGTCTTGCCGCTCATGGTGTCGTGTCTCCATCAAAATCATGGGGTGCGGCGGTGCCGCGCAGCATGGGCAGAAGAACGCGGAAGGTGGTGCCGCGTTCGCGGCCGACGCATTCGATGATGCCGCCATGGTCGCGCACGATCTTGGCGACGAGAGCGAGGCCAAGGCCCTTGCCGCCGGGCTTGGTGGTCACGAAGGGGTCGAAGATGTTGGGGCGGAGCTCCTCCGGAACGCCCGGCCCCGTATCATGCACGCAGACCTCAAAGGGCAGCGTGATGCGTTCCGACGTGCCGGGTACGGTGAGGCGGATGCCGGGGCGGAACGCCGTGGTGAGCAGGATCTCGCCGGCCTCGCCATTGTTCCGGATCGCCTCGGCGGCGTTCTTGGCGAGATTGAGGAAGACCTGCACCAGTTGGTCCTTGTTGCCGAGCACCGGTGGCAGCGACGGATCGTAGTCCTCGCGCACGCTGACGCCCTGCCCGATGCCCGCCGTGACGAGGCGCTTCACACGCTCCAGCACGGCGTGGATGTTGACGGGGCTCTTGTCCAGAGGGCGCTCGTCGGAGAAGACTTCCATCTGGTCCACGAGGTCGCGGATGCGGTCCGTCTCCTCGCAGATCAGGCGGGCGAGCGCGCGGTCGTCGGAATTGAGTGCCGGTTCCAGCAGCTGGGCAGCGCCCCGGATGCCGGCTAGCGGGTTCTTGATCTCATGCGCCAGCATGGTGGCCATGCCGGAGACCGAACGTGCGGCCCCGCGCGACGTCAGTTGCCGGTCGATCTTGTGGGCCATGGAGCGTTCGAGCAGCATGACGATGACGAAGCGCGGCTCGTCATGCATCACCGTGGCCTGGATATCGACAAGGCGTTCGCCGCCCAGCCGTGGCGTGCCTACGGCGATGGAGTATTCGTTGACGACACCGGCGCTGGCGCGGGCCTGCGCCACCGAGCCGAAGACCGGGCTCGAGAAGGGCACGAGGTCGCCCAGCCTCTGGCGCAGCAGCACATTGCTGGAGGCCTGGAAGTAATCCTCGGCCGCGACATTGGCGAGGCAGATGTGCTCCTGCTCGTCGAGTACGATGAGCGGGTTGGGGAGTGCGTCCACCACAGCCTTGGCGAGCGGGCCTTCGGGCCCTGGGGTGCGTTCCTTCACGGGTGCGTTCATGCCGCGGCCATCTCCTGCACGGTGTCGAAGAGTTGGCGGAGCCCGTCGCGGACCGCGCAATTGTCGTTGCTGCGTAGCAGCGCCGCACGCCATTCGGAGGCCTGTTCGGTGGAGATGAGGTTGCGTTCAGCGAGCCGGGTGATCGACCAGCCGATATGCTTGCGGGCCACGCGGTTGCCGTGGTGCGAACCATGGGCAATGAGGATGCGTTCGTGATGCTCGGCAACGATACGGGATTCTTCTGCGAGCGATGGCTCCGCCGCGCCCGAGCCGGGGTCGAGGCCCTCGGCGATGACGCCGGGCCACCATGGGCGGCCATAGGCGCCACGGCCGATCATCACGCCGTCGGCGCCTGACTTGGCCAGCATCTGGCGCGCGTCATCTGCGGAGGCGCCGTCGCCGTTGGCGATGAGCGGGATGGTGATCGCCTCGCGCACCCGGGCGATCGCCGCCCAGTCGGCCTTGCCGCCATAGAACTGGCAGCGGGTGCGGCCATGCACGGTGACCAGTGCCACGCCTTGGGCTTGCGCACGGCGCGCAAGTTCCGGGGCATTGAGCGAATTGTGGTCCCAGCCCAGGCGCATCTTGAGTGTAACCGGCACGGAAGCGGCCTGCACCGTGGCCTCGATCAGTTTTTCCGCATGGTCGAGATTGCGCATGAGGGCGGAACCGGAGAGGCCCCCCGTCACCTCGCGCGCCGGGCAGCCCATGTTGATGTCGATGATCTCCGCACCCATGTCCTGCGCGACACGCACGCCTTCCGCCATCCAGTGCGGCTCGCGGCCCGCGAGCTGGATCACGAAGGGCGACAGCGATTCCGCGCCGAGCGCCCGGCGAAGCATGTCGGGCCGGGCATTCACCAGTTCCTCGCTGGCCACCATTTCGCTCACCACGAGGCCCGCGCCATGGGCATGCGCCAGGGCGCGGAACGGTTCGTCCGTCACGCCGGACATGGGGGCGAGAAAAACCCGGTTGCGGGTTTCTATGGGACCTATGCGTATGCCCATTATTTAATCAATACTAACCGATGTTTAATTTAAAGGCAGAATAATCAGAAGTTGTATCACGTCAAGAGGCTTTGTTGCGAGGCTGGATTGCGCTTGCTACAGCAGTGTCATGACAATTGCGGCAGTGATCGTGGCCGGTGGCTCCGGCCTGCGTGCGGGGGGCGAGCGACCGAAACAATATCAGTTGATCGGCGGCAGGCCGGTGATCTGGTGGACCTGCCGGGCCTTTCTTGCGCACCCTGCCGTCAAGATCGTGCAACCGGTCATCGGTGAGGGCCATGAACAGATGTTTGCCGAAGCCGTCGAGGGCCTCGACCTGCCGCTGCCGGTGATCGGCGGTTCGACCCGGCAGGACTCCTGCCGCATCGGCATCGAGTCCGTTGCGCGGCACAAGCCAATGAAGGTTCTGATCCATGACGCGGCGCGGCCGTTCATCTCCGGGGACTTGATCGACCACGTCATCAGCTGGCTCGACCGCTTCCCCGCCGCCGTTCCCGGTTTGCCGGTGGCCGAGACATTGAAATTCGCGCCGGGCGGCATGGTGAGCCGCACCGTGGACCGTGTCTCGGTCTGGGCTGCCCAGACACCGCAGGGCTTCGCCTATGACGGCATCCTTGCCGCCTACCGCAAGGCGGAGGCCGAGCAGACCCAGGGCCTTACCGATGACGCATCAGTTGCCGAGCATGCCGGGATTGCCATATCGATGATCCAGGGCGAGATGGAGAACCGGAAACTGACGACCGCCGATGACATTGTGATGGCTGACCGCGAGATGACGAGCCGCCAGCTGCAGAAGCGGCCCGACGTACGCGTGGGCCAGGGCATCGACGTGCACCCCTTCGACGCGGGCGATGCGGTCATCCTGTGCGGCATTGCCATCCCGTACTCGCAGCGCCTCAAGGGCCACTCGGACGCAGACGTCGCCATGCATGCGCTGACTGATGCGATCCTCGGCACCATCGGCGAGGGCGACATCGGCACGCATTTCCCGCCCAGCGATCCGCAGTGGAAGGGCGCTGCCTCTCGCATCTTCCTCGCAAGAGCGGTGGAACTGCTTGAGGTCAAGCGCGGCATCATCGCAAATGCCGACATCACAATTCTTGCCGAGGCGCCGAAAATCGCGCCACATGTGCCTGTCATGCGCGCATTTCTCGCGCCGCTGCTGCACGTGGACCCGTCGCGTATTGCCATCAAGGCGACGACCATGGAGAAGCTCGGTGCCATCGGCCGCAAGGAAGGCATCATGGCTTATGCGACTGTGACGGTGCGCTTGCCGTGAGCCAGATGACGCGAAAGGAAAAAGCATGAGGACGTTGATTGCCGCCGCATTTGCCCTGTGGGCCGTGAGCCTTTGCGCTGCGGCCGACGATCCGTCGCAGGACGCGGCCGATGTGGCCGACCAGGTGCGCAGCCAGGGCTATGCCTGCGCCGAGCCGGTGAGCGCCACGCGCGACGAGGCGGCTTCCAGGCCGGACCTGCCTGTCTATGTGCTTACCTGCGCCAATGCCACCTACAGTGTGAAGGTGATCCCTGACCAGGGGGCGGTGGTCACGAAGGAGCAGTGAGAGTTTTGAATCTGTTGTTCACGCTACCCGCACCCAACTGGCGTCACCCCGGCGAAGGCCGGGGTCCAGCCTTCTACCGACTGGGCTGCTGTGAGGAAAGCCGGGCTCCGGCTTACGCCGGGATGTCGGCGGTGGGTGGGTGAGCAGCGTGTTTCCTGAGGACCTGACTTCACGCGCCACCTCGTTGATCAACCTTCTCCGCAGCAAGCAACTGATGCTGGCGACTGCAGAGAGTTGCACCGGCGGGCTCATCGCCGGCCTGATGACCTCCGTGAGCGGGTCATCGGATGTGCTGGACTGTGGCTTCGTAACTTACTCAAATGCTGCAAAGACGCGGTTGATTGGAGTTCCTTCGGAACTCATCGCGGAACATGGCGCTGTGAGCACGGAAGTGGCGCGCGCCATGGCGCAGGGCGCGCTGGCGCACAGTTCGGCTGACATTGCTGTGGCGGTGACGGGTGTTGCAGGACCAGGTGGTGGTACGGCCACGAAACCCGTGGGCCTCGTGCATTGTGCGGTGGCGCGGCGCGAGAGGCCGACGCGAACACGCGTGCTGCTGCTTGGCGACATCGGGCGTGAGCGCGTGCGGCTCGAAACCGTGCGTGCGGCAGTCGAGATGGTCTACGAGATCGCCGGGCCGTAGAGTGCCCGGGCGCGCTCCTCGAAGGCGGACATCACCTTGCGCACCGCCATGTCGAACATGCCGGACAGCACCATCTGGAGCATCTTGCTCTTCAGCGCATAGTCGACCGTGAAGTTGATGTCGCAGCGGTTGTCGCCTGTCGGCACGATCCTCCACTCTGAGACGAGGTGCTTGACAGGGCCCTCGTCGGAGCGCGCGGTGACGGTGAGGGCTGGCGGATCGACGGTGACGCGGCTGGTCATCACCTCCTCGATGCGCAGCTTGTCATAAGCGACAGTCAGCTCGCCTTCGAAATGCTCGCGACCCTGTTCATCGGTTTTGGCGCAGCGGACCAGTGAGCGCTTCACCAGCGGCAGGAACTCCTTGTAGCGCGCGACGTCACGCGCAATCGCGAAGACCTGTTCCGCCGTGTAGGGCACGGAGCGGGAGACGCTGAATTGAGGCATCAGCCGCGCTGGGCCCGCGCAGCGCGCAGCTTGGCGAAATCATCGCCTGCGTGGTGGGAAGAGCGCGTGAGTGGTGTTGCCGCCACCATCAGGAAGCCCTTGGCATAGGCGATCGTCTCGTAGCCCTTGAACTCGTCGGGCGTCACGAAGCGGTCGATGGCAGCGTGCTTGCGGGTGGGCTGGAGATACTGGCCGATGGTGATGAAGTCGATGTTGGCGGCGCGCATGTCGTCCATCACCTGCATCACCTGTTCGCGGGTTTCACCAAGGCCCACCATGATGCCGGACTTGGTGAACATGGTGGGGTCGAGTTCCTTCACCCGCTGCAGCAGCCGCAGCGAATGGAAGTAGCGGGCACCCGGCCTTATCTTGAGATAGAGGCCCGGCACGGTTTCGAGATTGTGGTTGAAAACATCGGGCTTTGCCTCGACGACGATCTCGAGGGCGCCGTCCTTCTTGAGGAAGTCCGGCGTCAGCACTTCGATGGTCGTCAAGGGCGAGGCCTTGCGGATTTCCGTGATGGTCCGGGCGAAGTGTTTCGCGCCGCCATCGGCCAGGTCGTCACGGTCAACCGAGGTGATGACCGCGTGGGCAAGACCCATGCGGGCGATTGCGTCGGCGACCTTCTCCGGCTCATCGGCGACAAGGGAATCGGGCATGCCGGTCTTCACGTTGCAGAAGGCGCAGGCCCTGGTGCAGGTGTCGCCCATGATCATGAAGGTGGCGTGCTTCTTCGACCAGCATTCGCCGATGTTGGGGCAGCCCGCTTCCTCGCAAACGGTCACCAGCTTGTTGTCGCGGACGATCTTCTGGGTTTCCCCATAGACCGCCGAGCCGGGTGCCTTGACCCTGATCCACTCCGGCTTTTTCAGAATGGGGGTGTCCGGCTTGTGGGCTTTCTCAGGATGGCGCGGCTTGGGCTTGGTATCGACAATGGTGACCATGGGGTGTCTTCTATCGGCCCTTGACGAGGCGGAGCAGCCAGATCAGTACGACGGCGCCGATGGCGGCGACGATGAGGTTGCCCCAGAACCAGCCCTGAAAGATTTCGCCCAGTTGGATTCCAAGCACATTGGCGAGCACGGCGCCGATGTAGGAGCCGATGATACCGATGACGATGTTCATCAGCAGGCCGTGGTTTGACTTCATGACCTTGTCGGCGATGAAGCCGGCCAGTGCGCCGATGAACAGCGTACCGATCCAGCCCACGCCACCGCCGAGGTCCATCAGGTGATTGGGTTCCATGTCCATGTCCCTTTGTTTGGTTGGCTGTGAAGGATAACCCCTGCCCGCCCCGGCATCAAGCGGTCCGGGCAGGCATGCCTCACATGTGGATGACGCGGCCGTAAGCGTCGAGAATGCTCTCGTGCATCATCTCGGAGAGGGTGGGATGCGGGAAGACCGTGTGCATCAGTTCCTCCTCGGTGGTTTCCAGCCCCATGGCGATGACGAAGCCCTGGATCAGCTCGGTAACCTCTGCGCCGACCATGTGGGCGCCCAGCAACCGGCCGGTCTTGGCGTCGAAGATGGTCTTGATCATTCCCTGGTCCTCGCCAAGAGCTATTGCCTTGCCATTTGCGAGGAAGGGGAAGCGGCCGACCTTCAGTTCGTATCCCGCTGCCCTGGCCTTGGCCTCCGTGAGGCCGACGCTGGCCACCTGCGGGTGGCAATAGGTGCAGCCGGGGATCTGCTCCTTTTTCATCGGGTGGACGTCGAGCCCCTTGATCTTCTCAACACAGATCACACCCTCATGCTCTGCCTTGTGGGCGAGCATGGGCGGACCGGCCACGTCTCCGATGGCATAGACGCCTGGTACATTGGTGCGGCCGAAGCCGTCGATCACGATGCAGCCGCGCTCGATCTTGACGCCCAGCGCTTCGAGCCCGAGGCCCTCCACATTCCCCTGAACGCCCACGGCGGAGATGACGCGGTTGACAGTGAGTGTCTCGGTTTTGCCGCCTGCATCGATGGTGGCGGTGACGCTGTCGGCGTGGCGGTCGAGCTTTGTCACCTTGGCGGCAAGCTTGAATTTGAGACCCTGCTTCTCCAGCTGCTTCTGGGCGAGCTTGGAGATCTCGGCGTCCTCCACCGGCATGATCTGGTCCATGACTTCGACCACCGTCACGTCAACCCCCATGGCGTTGTAGAAGGACGCGAACTCGATGCCGATGGCGCCGGAGCCAACGACCAGCAGCGACTTCGGCATGGCCTTGGGTACCATGGCTTCAAAATAGGTCCAGACCAGCTTGCCGTCAGGCTCAAGACCCGGCAGCACACGCGGGCGTGCGCCCGTCGCGATGATGATGTTTTTCGCGGTGTAGGTACCCGGCCCCAACTTGTCCTTGGGCTCCGGGTTCTGCGGCTGGACGGCGGGCTTGGCAGGCTTCGAGACGATGACCTCGTTTGGCTTCGTGAGCTTCGCCTCGCCCCAGATGACGGTGACCTTGTTTTTCTTCAAGAGCATGGTGACGCCGCCATTGAGGCGGCCTGACACGCCGCGCGAGCGCTGTACGACGGCGGCTGGATCGAAGGAAATGTTGTCCGCCGACAGGCCGTAGTCCTTGGCGTGCTTCATGTAGTGGTAGATCTCGGCCGAGCGCAGCAGCGCCTTGGTCGGGATGCAGCCCCAGTTGAGGCAGATGCCGCCGAGGTGCTCGCGTTCGACGACGGCCGTCTTCAACCCGAGCTGAGCGGCGCGGATCGCCGCCACATAGCCGCCCGGGCCGCCGCCGATGATGATGAGGTCGAAGTTGGTGTCGGCCATGGTCAGCTCCTCGTTCGTTTAGGCCGTCATCCCGGCGAAAGCCGGGACCCAGCTTTCCGCGGGCTCGATGCCCGAAGCTGGGCCCCGGCTTTCGCCGGGGTGACGGAGTTATAAATGCGAGACCGCGTCAAATATTCAAAATCCCGCGCACCACCGGCACCAGCGCCGTGCCGATGGCCTTGGTGTTCGCTGCATCAAGATGGCCGCCGTCGGTCTTGTCGGCCCTGGCAACGCTGCCGGCGTCGAAGAAATGAACTCCCATCTCGTCTGCCACGCGGGCGTAGTGCTTGCCGAAGAGCTTCGACTCTTCGAGGGCGTGGCCCCACAGGTCGTTGAACCACTCATCAGTGGTGGGAACGAGCGCGGGCGGTGCCACGATCAGCACCTGCGGCTTCGGCGCCCAGGACTGATACGGAAAGGTCTGCACGATCTGCACCAGTCGGCCCATGCCCATGGAGGCATCGAAGGCACGGCAGCGATTGGCGAACTTGATGTCGTTGGTACCGAGCAGGATGATCACGAGATCGAGCGGCTGGTGCGTCGACAGCAGGACCGGCAGGATCCGCGCCCCGTTGCGGTCATCGGTTGTCGTCGGGTCATCGAACACCGTGGTGCGGCCGTTGTGGCCCTCCTCGATGACGCGCGCCTTTCCGTGGAGACCGGCGGCCAGCACGTTGGGCCAGCGCACGTCGAAGGGGTGGCGCTCCCACGTGCCGGCAATGAAACCCCAGGTGAGGCTGTCGCCGAAGGCGAGGATGTTCTTCATGCGCATCACACCAGCATCAGGCCGGGTTCTTCGAGATAAGCCTTGATGGCGCCGATGAACTCGGCACCCAGTGCGCCGTCGATGCAGCGGTGGTCGGTGGAGAGCGTGATGGTCATCTGCTGCTCGATCACGATGTCATTGCCGCGCACCACGGGGCGGCGCTCGCCCGAGCCGATGGCGAGGATCGAGGCGTGCGGCGGGTTGACGATGGCCGCGAAGCTCTTCACGTTCATCATGCCCATGTTGGAGATCGCCGCCGAGCCACCGGTATATTCATCGGGTTTCAGCTTGCGGGTACGGGCGCGGGCTGCGTAGTCCTTCATCTCGGTCGAGATCTGGGCGAGGCCCTTCAGTTCGGCGGAGCGCACGATGGGTGTGATGAGGCCGCCGGGTATCGACACGGCGATGCCGATGTCGGCATGCTTGTGCTTCACCATGGCGTTCTCGGTCCACGAGACATTGGCGTCCGGCACCTTGATGAGCGCCATGGCCATGGCCTTGATGATGAAGTCATTGACCGAGATCTTCCAGAGGGGCTTTCCCTCCTTGTCCTTCAGGGCCTGCAGGTTCAGGCGTTCACGCAGATTCAGAAGATGATCGAGGGTGACGTCCACCGAGACATAGAAATGCGGAATGGTCTGTTTCGACTCGGTGAGCCTGCGGGCGATGACCTTGCGCAGCGAGTCATGCGGCACGAGTTCGTAGGAGCCTTCGGCAAAGAGCTTGAGCACCTGCTCTTCGGATGGCGGGGCCGCGAAGGCAGGAGCCGGGGCGGGTTTCGCGGCGGCACTGGCACCGGGCTTCGCTGTCTCGACGTCCATCAATACGATGCGGCCATGGGGGCCCGAGCCAAGAAGTGCTGCGATGTCGATGCCCTGCTGTTTCGCCACGCGGCGGGCGAGTGGCGAGGCGAAGACGCGGGCGCCCTCGGTTTTGCCGGTTGCAGCAGTTACTGGCGTAGAGGAGGCAGGCGCTGCGACAGAAATGGGTGCAGCAGCAATCGTGGTTGCCTTCGGCGCGGCGGCAGCGGGCGCGTCACCCAGCTTCTCGCCGTCGCCGAGGATCACGGCAATGGGCGTGTTGACCAGCACGTCCTCGGTGCCGGCGGCGATCAGTAACTTTCCGACAGTTCCTTCATCGACGGCCTCGACTTCCATCGTGGCCTTGTCGGTCTCGATCTCGGCCAGGATGTCGCCGGACTTGACGGCGTCGCCTTCCTTCTTGAGCCACTTGGCAAGCTTGCCCTTCTCCATGGTGGGCGACAGGGCGGGCATCAGCACGTTCACGGGCATCGTCGGAGTTCCCCATTCGTCTTGATCTTCACCGCCGGGGTGGGCCCCGGCGGCGCGTCTTGTCATATCAGTGCGGCTCAGCTCTTGTTGGCGAGCGGCGATAGCTGCGCGGCGACCTTGGTGAGGTCCTCGTTCAGCACCTTGCGGATGGCGGCGAAATTGTCGGCCGGGTTGCCGTGGCCCATCTCGGCGCAGGCGGCTGCAACCTGCTGCGCCATGCCGGCCAGGACGTGACCCCAGACCTCGGGCGTGCCGAAGGCCATGGCATGGAGCGACAGGCTCAGGCCGCCGCCGGTGATCCAGGCGCGGGCGACTTCGCCGGCCTTGGAATCGTGGAACACCTCGTGCGGCGGTTCCAGCTGATGCGGGTGGGTTTCGCCGTGGTGGTTGTGGTGGTGATCGTCAGACATAGAGCACAGCCTTTGCTGCGGCGACCACCTCATCGGCATTGGGCAGCGCCAGTTTTTCGAGATTGGCCGCATAGGGCATGGGTACGTCCTTGCCGGCGACGCGAGCGACGGGCGCGTCGAGGTAGTCGAATGCATGCGTCATCACCTGTGCTGCGATTTCGCTGGTGACCGAGAACTGCGGGAAGCCTTCCTCCACGCAGACGCAGCGGTTGGTTTTCCTGACGCTCTCCAGCACAGTGGCGAGGTCCATCGGGCGGATCGTGCGGAGGTCGATCACTTCGGCCTCGATGCCTTCGGCGGCGAGCTTGTCGGCCGCCGCCATGGCATAGGTCATGCCGATGCCGAAGGAGATGATGGTGACGTGATGACCGACGCGCGCGATGCGCGCCTTGCCGATCGGCACCAGCCAGTCCTCAACCTTGGGAACCTCGAAGCTCTTGCCGTAGAGGATCTCGTTCTCGAGGAAGACCACGGGGTTCGGGTCGCGGATTGCTGACTTGAGAAGGCCCTTCGCGTCAGCGGCGCTGTAGGGCATCACCACCTTGAGGCCGGGGATGTGGCCATACCAGGCAGCGTAGTCCTGGCTGTGCTGGGCGCCGACGCGCGCCGCAGCTCCGCTCGCGCCGCGGAACACGATCGAACAGTTGAGCTGGCCGCCTGACATGTAATGCGTCTTGGCAGCGGAGTTGATGATCTGGTCGATCGCCTGCATGGCGAAGTTGAAGGTCATGAATTCGACGATGGGCTTGAGGCCTGCGAAGGCCGCACCGACCGCAAGGCCCGTGAAGCCATGCTCGGTGATCGGCGTGTCGATGACGCGCTTCGGCCCGAACTCCTCCAGCATCCCTTGAGAGATCTTGTAGGCGCCCTGGTACTGGCCCACTTCCTCGCCCATCAGGAAGACGTCGGGGTCGCGGCGCATCTCTTCAGACATGGCCTCGCGCAAGGCTTCCCGCACCGTCATGGTCACCATCTCGGTGCCCTCGGGCACTTCCGGCGATGTGGCGGGTGCGGAGGTGACAATGGCAGGAGTGGCGATCGGGGCATCCTCGGCCTTCGGTGCCTCAGCCTTGGGAGCGGGCGCTGCATCGGCCTCGCCGATGACGGCAATTGGCGTGTTGACCTTCACGTTCTCGGTGCCGGCGGGGATGAGGATGGCGGTGAGCGGTCCTTCATCGACGGATTCCACTTCCATGGTGGCCTTGTCGGTCTCGATCTCGGCGATGACATCGCCGGGCTTCACCATGTCGCCCACGTTCTTGAGCCACTTGGCGAGTTTGCCCTCTTCCATGGTTGGCGAGAGGGCGGGCATGAGGATGGATGGCATTGGCGTCCCCGGCTCAGGCGTTCACGTAGATGTCGGTGTAAAGCTCGGCCGGGCTCGGCTCCGGATCGTTCTGGGCGAATTCCGCGGCTTCGGTGACAACGGCGCGGATCTCGGCATCGATCTTCTTGAGATCGTCCTCGGTAGCGAGCTTGCCGTTGAGGATGCGGGCTTTCACCTGCTCGATCGGGTCATGCTCCTCGCGCATTTTCTGCACTTCTTCCTTGGACCGGTACTTCGCCGGGTCCGACATGGAATGGCCGCGGTAGCGGTAGGTCATCATCTCGAGGATATAAGGCCCCTCGCCCGCGCGGCAGTGCTCGATGGCGCGGTCGGCAGCATCGCGGACGGCGCGCACGTCCATCCCGTCTACCTGTTCGCAGGGAATGCCGAAGGCGGCGCCACGCGCGCCGAGATGATCCGAGACGGCCGTCGAACGTGACGCCGCCGTGCCCATGGCATAGCGATTGTTCTCGATCACGAAGATTACCGGAAGCTTCCAGATCGAGGCCATGTTGAAGGTCTCGTAGACCTGGCCCTGGTTGGCTGCACCGTCGCCGAAATAGGCGACCGAGACATGGTCGTTGCCGCGGTACTTGTTGGCAAAGGCCAGCCCGGCGCCGAGCGGCACCTGAGCGCCGACGATGCCGTGGCCGCCGTAGAACTGCTTTTCCTTGCTGAACATGTGCATGGAGCCGCCCTTGCCCTTGGACAACCCGCCCTTGCGGCCGGTCAACTCCGCCATGACGCCCTTGGGGTCCATGCCGGCGGCCAGCATATGGCCGTGATCGCGGTAGGAGGTGATGACCTGGTCACCCTCCTTCTGGGCCATTTCCATGCCCACGACGACAGCTTCCTGGCCAATGTAGAGGTGGCAGAAGCCGCCGATGAAGCCCATGCCATAGAGTTGGCCGGCCTTTTCCTCGAAGCGGCGGATCAGCAGCATTTCGCGGTAGGCGTAAAGCTCCTCCGCGGTGGTGAAGCCGCTGTTGGTGAGGTTGGGCTTGTCGCCCTTGGCCGATTTCTTCGAGATATAGGCCGACTTGACCGCCATGAATGCTTCCTCCAGCCATGACCAATGGCCGATAGATAGCATTAAACGATTGAGAATACCGGTGCTTTTCCGAATTAACTGAAGTTCGGTTTACACTGCGGATTTTACTCAGAGATTTTCTGCGCTGTGAAGGCAACCACGTCGCTTGGCTTGGCCAGTTCGAGGTCGCCGCGGGCCAGTTCGTCGAGGAGGTCTGGGTCGATGCTTTCGGGGCGCAGCAGGGTAACCTTGCTCTCCAGTTTTGCGCGGTTCTTCTGCATCCCCTCGAACTTGTCCTGCAGGCTCGCCACCTTCACCATGAGCCCGTCGCGGTAGGGAAAGCCGCGTGGCCCCTTGTAGGCGTGCCAGCCGAAATAGCCGAGCAGCGCGCAACATACGCAGGTGACGACGAAGTCGAAGCGGCGCATTGGCCAGTTCCCGTTG
The DNA here is from genome assembly GCA_947475225.1 of Bradyrhizobiaceae bacterium. Classification (GTDB taxonomy): domain Bacteria; phylum Pseudomonadota; class Alphaproteobacteria; order Rhizobiales; family Aestuariivirgaceae; genus Aestuariivirga. Next base: position 33,080 of record CANJMQ010000016.1, on the reverse strand, counting down.
ATTCCTGTCGCAGCTTTCGACGGACTCGGTTAACAATCCCCTCACCCTAGGCCATTTAAATCGCTTGACCTTTGGGGCTACCATGCCGATGTAACTCTTGGAGTTACCGTTATGTTGTCCAGCAGCCGATTCATCGTCGCCGTCCACGCCATGAGCGTCCTCGCCCGATGCAGGGGCAAGGGCCCCGTGTGCTCGGCACTCGTCGCGGAGAGCGTGCACACCAACCCTGTGGTGATCCGCCGGCTGATGACCGAGCTTGAAAAGGCCAGCCTGGTGAAATCCGTCGCTGGCCGGGCCGGTGGTTTCGAACTGAACAAGGACCCCGCGCAGATCACGCTGGCGGATGTCTATTTCGCGGTGGAGGACGAGAACGTCTTCCGCATGCACAAGACAGACCCACATTCGACCTGTCCGGTTGCCGCCCAACTCGGCCAGATCCTGACGGGGCCGCTCAGGGCCGCCGAATGTGCGCTGCATTCGAGCCTCGCGAAGACATCGATCCGCGACGTCGCCTCGGCGATCGTCTGATCTCTCCCAGATGGCTGACGCCCTGTCCAAGGCCAAAGCATCATCCCTCCTTTGGCTTCTGGCGGCCGGCAATTTCATTGTCGGCATGGGCGTCTTCGTGGTCATCGGCATCGTATCGCCGATTGCCGAGGCGCTCGGTGTGTCCAAGGCCGATGCCGGGATCGTCATCACAAGCTATGCCGTCGCCTACGCACTGCTCTCGCCCATCGGTGCGGCGCTGACCGGGAGATTGCCGCGCCACTTGGTGCTCTCCGGGGCACTTGGGCTGTTCTGCCTCGGCACGCTGATCTCCGCCGTATCGACGACGCTGACCATGCTGGCCCTCTCCCGCCTGATCGTGGCATTGGGAGCGGCACTCTACACGCCACTATCAGCCGGCGTGGCGGTTGCCGTGGCCCCCATCGAGGAAAGGGGCCGGGCCCTCGCCAAGGTCTTTGCGGGCATGTCCATGGCACAGGTGGTGGGGGTTCCGGCGGGCGCCTGGCTGGCCTACCGTTTCGGTTGGCATGCGCCGTTCTTTCTCGTGGCGGCGCTGGCTGCCGTCTTCGCGGCCGTGTTGCTGCGCATGGTCCCGCGCGACATCCACGTGCCGGCGGGCAGCATCTCCACCATTCTCTCTGCGCTCGGGAACCTGCGGCTGATGTTGGCGGTCAGTTTCACCGCCATGCTGATGACATCGGTCTATATCGCCTTCACCTTCTTCGGCCCGATCATCGAGGCCTCGACGGGTGCGCAAGCCCACATGGTACCGCTCTACTTCGTGCTGTTCGGCATTGGGGCGGTGAGCGGGAACTTCATCGGCGGCTACCTGAGCGACCGGTTTGGGGCGTTGCGCACGCTGGTGATGGTCTGCCTTGGTCATATGGCGATATTGCCGCTGTTCTCGGTGATGCCGTGGAACCCGTGGCTGCTGGCCCTGATCGTGACGGTGTGGAGCGGCTTCGCCTGGTGCTTCGTGCCGCCGCAGCAGGTCAGGCTCGTGGCAATCTCGCCCCAGACCCCGGCACTTGCCCTCGCACTCAACGCGGCCATGGTCTATGCCGGCATCGCCATCGGTTCGTCGATCGGTGCACGGTTGCTGGACTGGAAGGGATTGCCCGTGCTTGGCATTGCTGCCGCAATCAGTGCCGGGTTGACGCTGATCCAACTCCTGGTGTCGGACCGCTTTGCCCGAAAGGCGCCTGCCGCTACTTCATCCGCGACCTGAGGAAGTCTCCTGCACTGGCCAGGGCCGACGCGGCCTCCGGCGCGGGAGCCCCTTGAAATAGGTGCCACATGCCTTCGTAGAGGTCGATCGCCGCGTCCACCTTCGCCGCCTTCAGCGCACGATAGGTGCGCACACTTGTCGAGAGCAGGATGGTGCGGGTGCCCTCCTGGATGAGGGTGGACGGAAAACCCTTCGAGAAATCGCCGTAGAGCGGCGAGACGCGCGGGTCCTTGAGGTCGAGGCTGCCTGCATAGGCCAGTGCCGAATTCGCCAGCAAGCCGTCATAGGATAGTGTCGGGTCAGCCTCGTGCAGCGTGATGGCCGTGTCGCCTGAATTCGAGAGGTCTGCCCAGGGCGAGAACAGCAGTACGGCTGCGGGCATGTCCTGCCCTTTGTCGCGCATGTTCAGCACCGCGCGAATGACGAGGTTGCCGCCGGCCGAGTCACCGAACAGCGCGACGCGGCTCATCGGCGTGCCCTGTGCGACAATCGTGGTCAGCACCGCGCTGATCTGCGCCTGCACCGTGTCCCACTGCACGGCGGGCGGGTTGGTGTAGTCGATGGAAATCACCCGCATGCCTGCGGCCTGTGCGACGAGGGCGCCCAGGCCTGCCATGGAGTGGGCGCTGAACAAAGTGAAACCACCGCCGTGGATGTAGACGATGAGGCGGCCATCATCTGCCCAGCCCTTCGGACGGATGTCGAGCACGGGCACGCTGTCGATTATGCCACCCCTCAGTGTGGCACCAAGCTGGTCGAGAACGGCCTTGTTCGGCCCTTCAAGCGCTTTTTCCTGCGCGTCGTGCAGGGTCTTCCACCCAGCGCGGTCATCCGGTGCCGGACCGTTCAGCTGCTTGAGACCTGAAGACTGCAGGAACTCGATGACAGTTTTCGCCTGCGGTGAGATCGTGTCGGGCAGCGGGAGCGTGTCAGCGGCCATGGCTACACCGGAGGAGACGATGATCGAAAGCAGGACGTGGCAGATGCGGCGTGTCATCCTCGCGCTGTTCGGCATGTGATGCTCCCAACATAAGTTGGACGCTATTTAGGTGGTGATGCCGAGTCAACCGGGTGCGAACTCATCATGGCCGGACGTGATCCGGCCACCCCTTTCAGGTGGCTCTGGTAAAATGGATGCTCGGATCAAGTCCGCGCATGATGAACAGAGGCAGGAGGTCTGCAGACTTTACGCTTTGTTCGCCTGCATCAGGTCGCCGATCAGGTCGGCCGTGTCCTCGAGGCCGACCGAGAGGCGGAGCATGCCGTCGGTGATGCCCATCATGGCGCGGGCCTCCGCACCGATGTTGCGGTGGGTGGTGGAGGCTGGGTGCGTCATCAGCGACTTGGCGTCGCCCAGGTTGTTGGAGATGTCGATGATCCCCAAATTCCTCAAAAGGTCGAAGGCCTTCTTCTTGCCGCCCTCGACCTCAAAGGTGACCATTGTGCCGCCGAGCTTCATCTGCTTGCGGCACAGCAGCGCCTGCGGGTGGGAGTCGAGGTGCGGGTAAAGCACGCGGGCGATGCCCGGCATGGCTTCCAGCGCCTGTGCCACCTTCAGCGCGGCATGGCTCTGGGCTTCGACGCGCAGCTTCATCGTCTCGAGGCCCTTGAGCAGCACCCAGGCGTTGAAGGGTGAGATCGACGGGCCGGTGTGACGGAGGAATGGCTTCAGCTCATCGTCCTTGAACTTCCTCGTCGACATGATGGCGCCGCCGAGGACGCGCCCCTGCCCGTCCATGTGCTTGGTGCCGGAATAGACGATCACGTCGGCGCCATATTCGAGCGGGCGCTGCAGGATGGGGGTGGCGAAGATGTTGTCGACGACGATGTTGGCGCCCCTGGCCTTGGCGATGGCGCAGACCGCTTCGAGGTCGATGACTTCGAGGCCGGGGTTGGATGGGGTCTCGAGGAACACGCACCTGGTGTCCGAGGTGATGGCTTCCTTCCAGGCGTTCAGATCGTGGCCGTCGACCAGCGTCGTCTTGATGCCGAAGCGTGGCAGGATCGACGTGACGATCTGGTAGCAGGAGCCAAACAGCGCCCGGGAGGCGACGAGATGGTCGCCCGCCTTCAGCTGGCAGGCGAGTGCGCCGAAGACGGCGGCCATGCCGGAGGCGACGGCGTAGCACGCTTCTGCCCCTTCGAGCAGTGCCAGCCGTTCCTCGAACATCGTGACGGTGGGGTTGCCGTAACGACCATAGACATAGCCGTCATCCTCCCCTGCAAAACGGGACTCGGCGGTTTCGGGCTGGTCATAGACGAAGCCTGAATTGAGGAAGAGGGCTTCCGAGGTCTCGCCATGCTTGGTGCGGTCCAGCCCACCACGAACGAGCTTGGTGGCGTCACCCCAGGTGCTGGGATCGGATTTTCTCTTCTTCATGAAACTACTTTCCCGCTCTCTAGCTCTGGACCCAGGGCAGTCCCGCGGCTTTCCAGCCGCCCAAAACACCGCGGTGGCCGGTGGCATCCTTGTCACCCTCGAAGCCCTGGGCCACGTTCCAGGCGTTGGAATAGCCAGCCTGCGTCAGCGCCCAAGCGGCCGACGCCGAACGCGCGCCGGAGCGACAGATGCAGAGGATTTCCGCATCCTTGGGGAGCCCCAACTGGTCTACCTCGGCCGCGAAATTGCCGTTCACCTGCATCGACGGGAAAACCTGCCAAGACAGGCGGATGAGGCGATCGACCGCAGGCACGCCCACGAACACCCATTCAGGCTGGGTGCGCACGTCGATCAGCACGGCGGCGGGGTTGTTCTGAAGCCGCTGGTAGGCCTCGGCCGGCGAAATGTCACCCTGATGCATGGAACGATCCGTTCGTTGTTTCGAACGGATTTAGTCCAAACGGATTCGACCTGCAAAGGAATTTGCCCGCTGGCCCGGTGGCAGGTGAGGCTCTGGCCCGGCCTCGTGAGGCGGTTTGGCGCTTCCGGTTGCACCCCCGGGCCTGTTAGAAGAATTCACCATCTGATCCGGAGTTTACCTGATGTCCAAGTCCCTGCCCGCCCGCGCCGACGTCGTCATCATCGGCGGCGGCATCGTCGGCTGTTCGATTGCCTACCACCTGACCAAGGAAGGGATCACCGACGTCGTGCTGCTGGAGCGCAAGCAGCTTACCTCCGGCACCACGTGGCATGCGGCGGGTCTCGTCGGCCAGTTGCGCGCCACCCGCAACCTCACCGAGCTTGCCAAGTACACCACCACGCTGTTCGAGGGGCTGGAGAAGGAAACCGGACAGGCCACCGGGTTCAAGCAGAACGGCTCTATCTCGATTGCGCTCAGCGACGGGCGGCTGGAGGAACTCATCCGTGGCGCCTCCATGGCCAAGAACTTCGGGCTGGACGTGCAGGTAATCTCGACCGGCGAGATCAAGGAACGCCTGCCGCACTACAACATGGAGAACGTCAAGGGCGGTGTCTTCCTGCCCAAGGACGGACAGGTGAACCCGATCGACGTGACGCAGGCATTGGCCCAGGGCGCGCGCTCACGCGGCGCCAAGGTGCTGGAGAACGTCAAGGTCACGAAGATCCTCACCAGGGACGGCAGCGCCTATGGCGTCGAGACCAGCGATGGCACCATTCTCGCCGACAAGGTGGTGGTGGCATCGGGCATGTGGTCGCGCGAGCTTGGCCGTTCCATCGGCGTCAACATTCCGCTGCATGCCTGCGAGCATTTCTACATCGTGTCGGAACCCATCGCCGCGCTTCCGCGCAACATGCCTGTGGTGCGCGTGCCGGACGAATGTACCTACTACAAGGAAGATGCCGGCAAGCTGATGATCGGTGCCTTCGAACCCAAGGCCAAGCCGTGGGGCGGCGGCGGCATTGATGAAGACCATGCCTTCGTGACACTACCGGAGGACATGGAGCATTTCGAGCCGATCCTCGCCGACGCCCTCAACCGCGTGCCGCTCCTGGAGACGGCCGGCATCCAGCTGTTCTTCAACGGCCCCGAGAGCTTCACCCCGGACGTAAAGTATTACCTCGGCGAAGCGCCGGAGGTGAAGAACGTCTATGTGGCGGCGGGCTTCAACTCGATCGGCATCCAGTCATCAGGCGGTGCGGGCCTGGTGCTCTCCAAGTGGATCAAGAACGGCCATCCGCCGATGGACGTGACGGGCATGGACATCCGCCGCATCCACCCCTTCCAGTCGGTGAAATCCTATGTGCGCGAGCGCGTGTCGGAGAGCTTGGGACTCCTCTACGCCATGCACTGGCCCTACCGACAGGCGGAGACGGCGCGCGGCGTCAGGCGTTCGCCTCTCTATCATTACGAGAAGGAACTCGGTGCCGTGTTCGGCGAGGTGAACGGCTGGGAGCGCCCCAACTGGTATGCCCGCGGTGGCGTGAAACCCGAATATGAATATTCCTATGGCCGCCAGAACTGGTTCCCCTGTGCGGACCATGAAGCCAAGCAGCTGATGACCAACTGTGCCTTTTTCGACCAGTCGAGCTTCGCCAAGTATTCGGTTGAGGGCCGCGATGCCCTGACGGTGTTGAATCGCGTCTCGGCGGCAAACGTGGACGTGGAGCCTGGCCGCATCGTCTACACACAGTGGCTGAACGAGCGCGGCGGCATCGAGGCGGACCTCACCGTCACAAGGCTGGAGGAGAACAAGTTCCTTGTCGTGACGGGAGCCGCACCGCAGATCCGCGATATGGCCTGGCTCAAGCGGCACACGCCGGCGGACGCGCATTGCGTGGCGACCGACATCACGTCAGGCCTGCCGATGATCGCCATCATGGGGCCAAAGTCACGGGCACTGCTCGAGAAAGTGTCTGGCGCCGACCTTTCCAATGCCGCCTTCCCCTTTGGCACGTCGAAGGAGCTTGAGGTAGGCTATGCCCGCCTGCGGGCGAGCCGCATTACCTATGTCGGTGAACTGGGCTGGGAGCTCTACATCCCTGCCGAATTCACCGCGCATGTATTCGAGGTGCTGCAGGCGGCTGGCAAGGATTTCGGCCTCACCCCGGCCGGCATGCACACCATGAACAACTGCCGCACCGAGAAGGCCTATCGACACTGGGGCCATGACATCGCCGACGAAGATACTCCGCTCGAGGCGGGCCTCGGCTTCGCGGTGAGCTGGGACAAGCCTGGCGGCTTCATCGGGCGCGAGGCGCTGCTGAAGCAGAAAGCGCTGCCCGTGCTGCCGAAGCGCTTCGTGTGCCTGGCACTGGAGGATAATTCGGACAAGTCGCCCATGATCTATCACGAGGAGCCGATCTACCGGAACGGCGTGCTCGTCGGTTCTACCACTTCGGGCGCCTGGGGACACCGGGTGAACCTGTCGCTAGGCCTCGGCTACGTCCACAACAAGGACGGTGTGACGAAGGACTGGGTCGAAGGTGGAAAGTGGGAGGTGGAACTGGCGTGGAAGCGTTACCCCGCCAAGCTTCAGTTCCATTCATTCTATGACCCGAAGGGCGAGCGCATCAAGGCGTGACCGGTTGCCTCCAGCCCCTTGGGAGACTTACGGCAGTGACGTGCCACACCCGCTCATACTTAGAGGCCATGGGCGCTGCCGGACGCTCAGGGATGGGGTACTGATCAGCTGATTATCTTTCCAGTCAGTAGCGTCCCCTTAACTGACAATCTATAGAAAGAAGTTCTAATAAAATTCATAAATAATACTTTTGGTTGTAATTCAATCCTGTTGATGCCCATTAAAAGGCCGATGGAATAGAGATGGTTCAGAAGGAACGGACGCGGCAGATACTGGGCCATATGGAGACTCTGCTCTTCGTTGCGTTCTATGGGCTGATCTTCTTTGAGTTCTTAAGGGCATTGCTTCGCGAACCCAGTGCCCCCAACGCGATCTACCTTTTCGACCAGACACTGATCCTGTGCTTCCTGCTGTTCCGGCGGCGCGCCCACCTCGTCACCGAGAGACCGTTGGACTTTGTGCTGGCCGCTGCCGGCACGTTGCTTCCGATGCTTGCTCAGCCGGCCAGTGGCGGCAGCGTCATACCGCCTATTTTCTGTACGGCGCTCATGATTGTGGGACTGCTCATCCACCTCAGTGCCAAGCTGTCTCTGCGACGGAGTTTCGGGGTCATCCCCGCCGATCGTGGGGTGAAATCGTCTGGCGCCTACCGTCTCGTCCGGCATCCGATGTATCTCGGCTACATGATCGTAGAACTCGGCCTGTTTCTCGACGGGCCTCAGCTTTGGAACGCGGCTGTCTTCGCGCTGCACTGGATGCTGTTTCACTATCGCATGGTGGCGGAGGAACGCGTGCTGCGGCTGAACCCCGAGTATGAAGCCTATTGCGAGCGGACGCGCTATCGGCTCGTGCCCGGCCTGTACTGAGCGGCTGCGCACCCGGAACGATAACAGACGCTTGCCACATGGTTGTCAAAATGCTACCAGGAGGTGTATTTTATACCAAAAGGAGACCATGTGTCGTCTGTTTCACGAGGTTGGTGTGTTGTCATCGAGCGCATCGAACAGCTTGTTTTCCTTGCCCTGAATACGCACCTGCTGATGAAATTCTGGCCGGGCATGTTCCAACCGGACCATATCATCTCGACCCTCTACGTGTTCAATCAGACCATCGTCGTCGTGTTTCTGCTCATCAGGCGGTCCGCCCAGAATATCTCCTGGCGGCCGGGCGACCACCTTGTCGCTACAGTGTCGACCCTTCTTCCCTTGCTGGTTCAGCCGCCGACCGGGAACAGCCTTCTCCCCTTGCCCGTGCTGTTTCTCATGCTCTTACTCGGTATCATGCTGCATCTCGGCGCCAAACTCACCCTGCGCCGCAGTTTCGGTATCTTGCCGGCCAACAGGGGTATCAAGTCCGACGGGTTGTATCGATTCGTCCGCCATCCCATGTATCTGGGTTACATTTTCTCTGAACTGAGCCTGATACTCGCAGGGCCTACGGCGTGGAACGCCACCATCTTCATAGCGAATTGCCTGCTGTTCGGCGTGAGAATCTCAGCGGAAGAACGTGTTCTCGGGCAATCGTCCGAATATCGGGAATTCTGCCGTACCACGCCCTACAGGCTGGTTCCGGGCCTCTACTGACGTACCAAGCGTATGCCCTGAGCGAATTCGTTCACGTGCTTACCTGTCGGAGCCGATTGCCAGGTCGCGCCGCGCAGCGAAGAGCGAGATGGCGAAGCCGGCGATGACATCGATCAGCGCCATCAGGGTGAGGATGAAGAAGGTGGCTGTTCCTGCGTAGTCCACGAGCCGGAAGGCCACGAGCGCCACAACGAAGGTGATCACCGACAGGATGTGGTCCAGCACAGCGGCGCGGCCGGGGCGTGCCGCCTTCAGCATCTCGAGGAACAGGGCGATCAAACCTGCAATCACAAAGAAGTCTCCTCCCCTGAGCGTCATCTCGGCGCCGGAGGCGAGCGTCATCGAATAGGCATCGCCGTCGATCATCATATCGCCGCCTGACACCATCAGCAGATATGCTGCAATGACGATGGCGAGCGCCGGGAAGGAAATGATATACTTCATGTCGGCGTTTCTCCGGTGAGAGACTGACCCTAGCGCAGTTACCGCGATTCCCGCAAAAAGGGACTGTCGCCGGACAAGACCGAATGTTTCTTGCTCCGGCAGGAGTATTCGCTATAATATTGATAGAGTTAATATGAGGAGGCCAGAATGGCACTGCAGATTGGCGACATCGCCCCGGACTTCGAAGCAAACACGACCGAAGGCCGCCTCAAGTTTCATGATTACATCGATGGCTCGTGGGTGGTGTTTTTCTCCCACCCCAAGGACTTCACCCCCGTCTGCACGACCGAGCTAGGGTCCGTCGCCAAGATGAAGCACGACTTCGAGAAGCGCGGCGTGAAGTTGATCGGCATCTCGATCGATAGTGTAGAGGACCACAAGCGCTGGAAGGACGACATCAAGGACGTTACCGGTGCCACCGTGAACTACCCGATGATCGGCGATGAGGACCTCGTCGTTGCCAAGCTCTATGGCATGATCCACCCCAACGCCTCGGGTAGCGCCAAGGGCCGCACCGCGGCGGACAATGCCACCGTGCGTAACGTGTTCATCATCGGACCGGACAAGAAAATCAAGTTCATCGTCTCCTATCCGATGAGCACGGGCCGCAACTTCAACGAAATCGTGCGCGTTGTGGACTCGTTGCAACTCACCGCGACGAAGTCGGTGGCGACCCCCGCCGACTGGAAACAGGGCGATGACGTCATTATCCTCGCCTCGCTGTCGGACGAAGCCGCGAAGGAGAAGTTTCCCGGCGGCTGGAAAACGCTGAAGCCGTATCTGCGGGTTGTGCCGCAGCCGAAGTAAGCTTCGATCTCATCCACCTCTGTTGATCATGGCCGGGCTCGCCCCGGCCATTTTTTGCTACAAGCCCATCCCCCTCTTTCACCTTTCGCGGATTTGATCCGCGCAAACTTTTTTCGGCCGCAAGAAAAAAAATGCCTTGGTCAAGCCAGGGCTAAGTGATTGTTAATGCTGCGAGGGCGCCTTTGAGCCTCACCACCACTGCGGTGCTGTATAGCCCCCTGCCGCCGTCTCGATGGCCGCCGCCGCCTGGAACAACGTTTCTTCGCCAAAGGGCTTGCCGATGAGCTGAAGCCCGAGCGGCAACCCGTCGGCGGAGAGGCCGGCGGGAACCGAGATGCCGGGAAGGCCTGCCATGTTCACCGTGACGGTGAAAATATCGTTCAGATACATCTGCACTGGATCGGTGATTTCGCCCGGCGCGAATGCGGGGCTGGGCGTGGCGGGCGTAAGCACGACGTCCACCTTTTCCCAGGCCTTGTCGAAATCGTTCTTGATCAGTGTGCGGACCTTCTGGGCGCGGACGTAATAGGCATCGTAGTAGCCAGCCGACAGCACATAGGTGCCGATCAGGATACGGCGCTGTACCTCGCGGCCGAAGCCCGCTGCACGCGAATTCTCGTACATGTCGACGATGTCGTCGCCCGGCACGCGCAGACCATAGCGCACACCGTCATAGCGCGCGAGGTTGGAGGAGGCTTCCGCCGGGGCCACGATGTAATAGGCAGGCAGCGCATACTTGGTGTGGGGAAGTGAGATCTCGACGATCTCCGCTCCCTGCGCCTTTAGCCATTCGGCGCCCTTGCTCCACAGCGCATCGATCTCGGTTGGCATGCCATCGACGCGGTATTCCTTCGGAATGCCGACGCGCAGGCCCTTGATCGGGCGGCCGATGGCGGCCTCGTAATTTGGTACGGGAAGGTCAACCGAGGTGGTGTCCCTTTGGTCAACACTGGCCATGGACTTCAGCATGATGGCGGCATCGCGCACGTCCCGCGCGATTGGACCTGCCTGGTCAAGCGAGGAGGCGAAGGCCACGATGCCCCAGCGCGAGCAGCGGCCATAGGTCGGCTTGATGCCCACCGTGCCGGTGAAGGCGGCGGGCTGGCGGATGGAGCCGCCGGTGTCGGTGGCGGTTGCGGCGGCACAGATATGCGCTGCCACGGCAGCGGCGGAACCGCCCGACGATCCGCCGGGCACGAGGGCGGCGTTGGAATTCGTCCGCTTCCAAGGATTGATGACATTACCGTAGTAGCTCGTCTCGTTGGAGGAGCCCATGGCAAACTCGTCCATGTTGAGCTTGCCCAGCATCACCGCGCCGTCCCGCCAGAGATTGCTGGTAACGGTCGACTCGTACCGCGGCTTGAACCCGTCGAGGACATGGCTGCAGGCCTGGGTGTGCACGCCCTCTGTGGCGAAGAGATCCTTGATGCCGAGCGGAATTCCTTCCAGCGCCCCGCCCTGTCCGGCAGCGAGCCTTGCATCCGATGTCTTGGCCATGTCGCGCGCCTTCTCCGGCGTCTCGACGATGTAGGCGTTGAGAACGCGAGCCTTTTCCATGGCGGCAAGATAGGCGTCGGTCAGTTCAAGGGCCGAGAACTTCTTGCTTCTAAGGCCATCACGGGCGGCTGCGATGGTGAGGGCGGTGAGGTTGGTCATAGCGATCCGTTCTTTATCTCATCAGGGTCGGGCTTGATCTGCCCAACCTTTAAAACTGGGCAAGATCCCCGGGTTGAGCCCGGGCACGGTCGAGTTTACTCGACCACCTTCGGAACCATGAAGAAGTCATCGTCCTGCGCCGGCGCGTTGGCGACGATCTTCTGGGAATAGTGGCCGTCGGTAACCTCGTCCTTGCGCATCTTCATCTTCATGGTCACGACGGAGGTCATCGGCTCGACATTGGCAACGTCCACCTCGTTAAGCTGCTCGATGAAGCCGAGAATGGCGTTGAGTTCGCCCGCCAGGCGCGGAACGTCCGCGGCCGTCACCTTGAGGCGGGCCAGACGCGCAACCCGTTTCACAGTTTTCTGATCGACCGACATGAATTCAAACCCTTGGAACTCTCTCTTGGCGCGGAATAGCACCCGCTCAAGCGACCTGCAACTTGGCTTTCTGACTGCCTTTTTCGTCGAAGTTCTCAGGCCTCAGCCAACGCTCGAAGGAAGCCCTGATGCGGTGCCAGTCCTTGTCCAGCATGGCGAACCAGGCCGTGTCCCTGTTGCGGCCCTTGACGATGAAGTGCTGGCGGAAAATACCCTCGAAGTGGAAACCCAAACGCTCTGCCGCCTTGCGTGACGGAGCGTTGAGGGCATCACACTTCCATTCCAGACGCCGCACCCCGAGATCGTCGAAGCAATGGCGGATCATCAGGAAGATCACCTCGGTCGCCTCCCTCGTCTGCTGCAGGCCGGGTGACATCCAGATATGGCCAATCTCGATCACCCCGTTCCCCGCGTCGCAGCGCATGAAGGAGCCCATGCCGACCGCCTTGCGCGTGGCCCGGTCGATGAACGCATAGAACCATGGGTCGCGCGATGCCTGGCGCTCCCGCACCCAGTTTTCGAATTGCTCGAAGCTCTCCCAAGGTCCGTAACCCAGATAGGTCCAGATATTTCCCTCGGAGTCGCTGTCCTTGAAGCTGTCGTAGAGGTCCTTCGCGTGGGTCTCCGCCGTAACGGGCTCGAGCATCATCCAGAGCCCGTGCAGCGGCCGCATGTCGGGCCTGGAGCCCGGCGGGAGCGGGTCGACAACTGGGCCGACCGGGCGTTCTGATTTCTTGGCCATCAGAACGAGGCCGTTTCGCCGGGAGCCAATTCCCGCACCTTGGAGGCGTCCGCACCCATAGCCTTGAGGAACTTGGAGGAATCTGCATCCACGTATCCCTTGAAGGAGGCATAGTGGCAGGGGATGACCGTCTTGAAGTCGAAGAAGTTGCGGCAGGCATAGGCTGCCTGGTCGCCGCCCATGGTGAAGCGGTCGCCGATCGGGAGGATGCCGATCTCGGGGCGATAGAGTTCCTGGATCAGCTTCATGTCATAGGAGAGGCCGGTGTCACCGGCGATGTAAAGCGTCTTGCCACGCTCCTTCTTCGGCTCGATCACGAAGCCAGCCGGGTTACCGAGATAGACCGGTGCACCCGCCACCATGTCGGAGGATGAATGCCAGGCATTGGTGAAGATCACGTCGAAATCGTCGAAGCTGATGCGCCCGCCGTGATTGCCGGGGCTATATTTTTCAGCGCCCTTGCCGTTGAGCCAGGCGCAGATCTCGAAGTTGGAGACCAGCAGCGCGCCGGTGGCCTTCAGTATCTCCACCGAGTCACCCACATGGTCGCCATGGCCATGGGTGAGAAGAAGATGGGTGAGCCCCTGGCTTGTCTCCTGCCAACCCACCGTGGCCGCCGGGTTGCCGGTGAAGAACGGGTCGACCAGAATGATGGCGCCGCCGGTTTCGATGCGGAAGGCCGAATGGCCATAATAGGTGATCTTCATTTGACAGACTCCTTGGGGGGTGGGGTTGTATCCCCTGCCGGTTCGAGAATGGCAAGGTTTGGGTTTGGCCGGTCTGCAACTGCGTGCCCCTTGTCACTTCACTTTTGCGCACGCTGGAGCAGGGCTTCCTTGTCCTGCGGCTGGCAAAAAGGATCGCCGGTTCAAGCGCCGCGAAGGTGAAGCTGGGCAAGCTTGTGGGCGGGCCACGCTTGCGCAGCAGCCAATATCGACTAAACCCTCAGCCATGGCCTCCACCGATCTCACCCTACCCCAAGCCATCACGTCCATAACGCCGGACAAGCGGTTGATTGGGCTCGACCTTGGCTCCAAGACCATCGGGGTGGCCACCAGCGACCGGACCCGGATGATCGCCACGCCGATCGAGACCATCGCGCGCAAGAAGTTCACACAGGATGCCCAGCGCCTGCTGACGATTGCCCAGGCCGAGAACATTGGGTTGATCATCCTCGGGCTTCCCGTGAATATGGACGGGACGGAGGGGCCGCGCTGCCAGTCCACTCGTTCCTTCGCGCGCAATTTCGCCAGGCTGTCGTCAATCCCCGTGGTGTTTTGGGATGAGCGGCTGTCAACCGCCGCGGTGGAGCGCATGCTGATCCAGGCCGATGCCTCGCGGGCGAAGCGTGACGAGGTGATCGACAAGCTGGCCGCCGCTTGGATATTGCAGGCAGCCCTCGATTCACTCAGATGACGACGATCTTCCTCGCACTGCTGCCGGTATTCATCGTCATCCTTGTGGGTTTCGCCCTGAGGAAGACGGAGGTGATCTCTACCGAGCAATGGGCGGGGCTCGACCACGTCTGCTACTTCGTGCTGTTCCCGGTGATCATCTTCAAGGAAATCGCTGCGGCGGATTTCAGCCACGTGCCGGTGCTGCAGATGGCCGGTGCGATGGCAATTTCGGTGAGCGCCATGATTGGGTTGCTCGTTCTGCTGAACCGCCCCCTGATGGCCGGACTTGGCATCAACGGGCCGCAGTTTACCTCGCTCGTGCAGGGAGCGGCGCGCTGGCACACCTTCATTGCCTTCGCGATCATTCCCCTCACCTTCGGCATCAAGGCGCTGTCGCTGGGTGCGGTGAGCGCGGCAGCCATGACGCCTCTGCTCAACATCCTGTGCGTCATCGTCATGGCTCGCTTCGCGCATGAAACTTATGTGGCGCCGGGCCAACTGCTGATCTCGATCCTCAAGAACCCCTTCGTGATCTCGTCGCTCGGTGGTGTCGCTTGGCAGCTATCGGGGTTGGAGCTTCCGGCAATGGCGCTGCAGGTGCTGGACATGATCGGGCGGGGTGCATTGGGTCTCGCGCTTCTCACCGTGGGCGCGGGCCTGCGGATTGGCTCGGTCCTCAAGGAATGGAGGCCGGTGGCCCTCGCCGTGGCCCTCAAGCTCCTCGCTATGCCGGCGATCATGGCGGCCACCCTGTGGCTGATGGGGGTACGTGGCGAGGCCTTCGCGGTGGCGCTCCTCTGTGGGGCGGTTCCCACCGGCTCCGGCTCCTACGTCTTGGCCCGCAAGATGGGTGGAGACGCCCCGCTGGTGGCCAATATGCTGACCGTGCAGGTCATTGTCGCCGCCCTCACCATTCCCCTCGTGCTGTGGCTGGTTGGGGTTGGGGCCTAGGGCCTGTGCAAAGCCGCCAGATGGTGCTTGCGGCGCGCCGGGATTATGCTTACACACCCAGCTTTAATGACACGCGAAGCCCGCCCGCCGCTCCTCAAGCGCCAGCATCTGCTGGCCATCGACGATATCACCTCCTTTGAAGCCATCTGCATCCTCGACCTGGCTGAGCGCTATGTCGAGGTGAGCCGCCAGACCGACAAGCGTCAGCTGGTGCTTCAGGGCAGGACGCAGGTGAACCTGTTCTTCGAGGCCTCAACCCGCACTCAGTCCTCCTTCGAGATCGCCGGCAAGCGGCTGGGCGCCGACGTCATGAACATGGCGGTTGCCAACTCCGCCGTATCCAAAGGCGAGACGCTGCTCGACACGGCGATGACCATCAACGCAATGCAGCCCGACTTCCTGGTGGTGCGACACCAGTCGTCCGGCGCGGTGGAACTGCTCGCCCAGAAAGTGTCCTGCGCCGTCATCAACGCCGGTGACGGCCAGCACGAGCACCCCACGCAGGCGCTGCTCGATGCGTTGACAATCCGACGCCACAAGAAGCAGTTCGAGGGCCTCACCGTGGCGATCTGCGGCGACGTGCTGCACTCGCGCGTGGCGCGTTCGAACATCCACCTCCTCAACAAGCTCGGCGCGCAGGTGCGCGTCGTGGCACCCTCTACCCTGCTTCCCTCCGGCATTGGCAATTTCGGCGTCGAGGTTCACCGCAGTATGGAGACGGGACTCAAGGGTGCGGACGTCGTGATGATGCTGCGGCTGCAACTCGAGCGAATGACCGGCGCCTTCGTTCCTTCTATTCGCGAATACTATCGTTTCTACGGCCTCAATGCGGAGTCGCTGAAGCTCGCAAAGCCTGACGCCATGGTGATGCACCCCGGCCCGATGAACCGCGGCATCGAGATCGACTCCGACGTCGCCGACGGTGTGCAGTCGGTGATCCGCGAGCAAGTGGAGATGGGTGTGGCTGTGCGCATGGCGGTGCTTGATGCGCTGTCACGTAATATCCCCGGGGGTGGCAATTCATGATCAACCCCGCCAAGCACAGCAGCCGCCGCGCCTATGTGAATGCCAGTGTTGTTGCCCCCGCCCAAGGTCTCAACGGCAAGGGCGGCATCCTCATCGAGGACGGCTGGATACTCGATGTCGGACCCAAGGTGACGAAAGACAGCGTCGGCACGTCCGCCACCGTAACCGACTGCAAGGGTCTCACCATTATCCCCGGTCTTATTGACATGCGGGTGTTTACCGGTGAGCCCGGCACGGAATATCGTGAAACCCTCGCAAGCGCCTCGGGAGCGGCCGCGGCAGGTGGCGTGACGACAATGATCGTCATGCCGAACACCCAGCCGGTGATCGATGATGCGGCGATCGTCGACTTCATCCTGCGGCGGGCGCGTGACACCGCCTCGGTGCGCGTTGCCCCCATGGCCGCCATCACCAAGGGACTGAACGGCGAGATGATGACGGAGATCGGCCTGCTCAGGGAAGCGGGCGCGGTGGCCATCACCGAGGGTACCAAGCCCGTCGCCAGCGCCAATGTGTTCCGCCGTGCTCTGACCTATGCCAAGGACTTCGACCTGCTGGTCGTGCAGCATGTTGAAGAGCCGACGCTGTCTTCCGGCGTCATGAACGCCGGAGAAGCGGCAAGCCGTCTGGGACTCTCCGGCAACCCGGGGATGTCCGAGGTCATCATGCTGGAGCGTGACCTGCGCCTCGTGGAAATAACGGGTGCGCGCTACCACGCCTCGCAGATTTCGAGCCTGCTATCAGTCGAGGTCATTCGCGCCGCAAAGGCGAGAGGCCTGCCCGTCACCTGCGGCGTCTCGGTGCATCACCTGGTGCTCAACGAGAACGACATTGGCGCCTATCGCACCTTCTTCAAGCTCTCGCCGCCGCTGCGCACCGAGGACGACCGTCGCGCGCTGGTTGACGCGGTGGCCGACGGCACGATTGACGTCATCGTCTCGGGCCATGACCCGCAGAGCGCCGACACCAAGCGACTGCCCTTCGCCGAGGCCGCCTATGGTGCCATCGGCCTCGAGACCCTGCTGTCGGCTGCCCTCTCCGTCCACCACAACGACGGCGTACCGCTTACCCGTCTCGTTGAGGCCATGTCCTCGAAACCCGCCGAGATCCTCAGGCTCGAAACCGGCCGTTTGGCGCCCGGCGCACCCGCTGATTTTGCTTTGGTTGACCTCAACCTGTCGTGGACGGTGGAGGAGGATGTTCTGCGCTCGCGCGCCAAGAACTCGCCCTTCGAGCACCGTACGCTGGAGGGCCGGGCGGTGGAGACCATCGTTGCAGGCGAGAGCGTCTTCGCCTACGCTCCACGCTGAGCAATCCGTGCATGGGGGAATGATGGGCTCCGGCCTAGAGATGATCATCGCGCTGGTGTTCGGCTATCTCTGCGGAACGATTCCCTTTGGGCTGATCCTGACCAAGGCGGCGGGACTGGGAGACATCCGCACCATCGGTTCCGGCAACATCGGCGCCACCAACGTGCTTCGCACGGGCAACAAGAAGGTTGCCGCTCTCACCCTCATCCTCGATGCCTTGAAGGGCACCGTGCCCGCACTTCTCATGGGCTGGCTCTATGGGCCTGAGGCAGGCGTGCTCGGCGGGGTTGCCGCCTTCTTCGGGCATCTGTTCCCGATGTGGCTCGGATTCAAGGGTGGCAAGGGTGTAGCAACCACCATCGGCGTACTGTTCGGGCTCTACTGGCCGCTGGGGCTGATCTTCATCGCGGTGTGGATTGTAATGGCCTATTTGTTCAGGATCTCATCGCTGTCCGCACTCACCGCAAGCTTCGTGTCACCCTTCGCGGCTTACGCGGTGGGTCGCGGTGACCTGGTCCTCCCCGCCGTCATCATGGGTGCGGCAGTCTTTGTCACCCACCGCGCCAATATCGCGCGCCTCATCAAAGGCGAGGAACCGCGCATCGGAAAGTCCAAACCCGCATGATGAAAGCTCGAATGAGCGGTGGCCCGCTCAGTGATGAGGAACGCCTCAACTGGCTGATCCTCTCCAGAAGCGAGAATGTCGGACCCGTCACCTTCAAGAGCCTCATCAAACGTTTTCAAACGGCCAGCGCGGCGCTTCGTGCCCTGCCCGACCTCACCCGCAAAGGCGGCCTCAATCGCGCACCCCGCATCTGGAGCCGCGAAGCCGCCGAGCGCGCCATGGCCAATGCCGAGAGGATCGGTGCCCGCTTCCTTTGCAGCACGGAGCCTGACTATCCGCTGTTGCTGCGGGAGGCAGACACGGCTCCTCCGCTCATTTGCATCAAGGGTGACGAAACCCTGCTCGCCCGCAGCGGCGTTGCCATCGTTGGGGCTCGCAATGCATCAGCGCTCGCCCGCAAGTTCTCGCGGCAATTGGCGCGCGAGATCGGTGGCGAGGGCCATGTTATCGTCTCGGGTCTCGCCCGCGGCATCGACACGGCTGCCCATGATGCGGCGCTCGATACCGGCACCATCGCCGTGGTTGCCGGTGGCCTCGACGTCGTATACCCGCCGGAAAACGCTGGTCTGCATGCGGCGATCGGGGAGCGTGGCCTGGTTGTGTCGGAGCAAGTGCCCGGTACGGAACCCAAGGCGGACCTCTTCCCGCGCCGCAACCGTATCATCTCGGGCCTGTCGCGCGCACTGATCGTGGTGGAGGCCGCGCTGCGCTCTGGCTCGCTCATCACCGCCCGCTTCGCCGCTGAACAGGGTCGTGATGTTTTTGCCGATCCGGGTTCGCCGCTGGACCCGCGCTGCGAGGGCACCAACCGGCTGATCCGTGATGGGGCCACGCTGCTCATGTCGTCGCGCGATGTACTCGAGACCATGGGGAGTGGCGGGCCGCGACAGATAAGCGTCTTCGAGCCAGACCCTCCTCCCCCGTCGCTCCGTCAGCCGGATGCGGCAGACATGCGCCACCTGCTCGAACTGCTGTCGCCCAACCCGATCGACATTGATGACCTAGCGCGGGAAAGTGGGTTTGATGCTGCCACCATCTCTGCCCTGCTGCTCGAGCTCTCGCTGGCTGGCCGCATCACGCGGCATGCCGATGGCAGCGTGTCACTCGCCTGACAGCTGGCGGATCTCGGCTGCCACCCGGTGCTGCAACTCCCAAAGATAAGTGTCGTGGATGCCGAGTTCCGCGAGTTTCATGACGGTATAGTGGAGATAGGCTGCTCCTGATCCACCGAACCCCACGGCGCGCGCCAGCATGTGGGCCTGGGCGTGGATGGGCAGGTCGACGTAGAAGCGGTCGCGCTGCATGCCGGCATAAAACGTCAGTGCCTTCCGGCGCTTTCCCGCGATATCCACAATCACCCAACGCCAGGCGCTGGTGAGACGGTGGTAGGGAATTTCGCGGCGAAGCAGCTTGTCGAGTTCTGTCGCCACCGAGGCCTCCCCGATGCGATAGACCTCGCCCTTGCAGGAGCCCCCACGGTTGAGGCCGAGCATCAGACCGGGCTGCTCGGGCGAGCCCCGGAAGCGGTTCATCTGCATGCAGAAAGCCCGGTGCCAGCCACGCAGTGTGGCGGTGCGGTGCTCCTCGTAATCAAACCCGGGGTTCCAGAGGAGTGAGCCATAGGCGAAGACCCATATGGGTCCCTGCCCGTGCTGTGCTACGATGCCTGAGATGGCCTCGGCATAATCCGTACCGGTCATCGGCACCCGGCCAGTATCGGGAGGAAGATGGTCCTGCGGGACCTTCCGCTCGACGCGCGCCACGAGATCCTCGGTGAGAACGAGCTTGCGGTGCATCACCCTCTCCACCGCGTATCAGTCGCTGTTGTCGGCGGAGCCCAGTTGGCGGAGCACAAGCATCATCGTGGCATGAGCCTCGCCGTCGCCCACATTGACGATCTTGTGAGGCAGGTCGCCACGGAAACGCAGCGTCTCGCCCAGCTTCACGCGGCGGGTTTCCTCGCCAGTTGTGACGTCCAATTCGCCCGCCAGGATGTAGAGGTGTTCGACGGTTCCCTGCGGGTGCGGGTCGGATTCCAGTACGCCGCCCGCCTTAGCCCGGAAGTCATACCACTGAACCTGATCGACGAGGTTGAGGGGGCCGGCAATGGCCAGTCGGCACAGCCCGTCCTGGCTTTCGAGGATCGGCACACCCGATTTGGTCTGTTGCTCAAGGAACAGCGCGGCACCTTTGGTGCGGAGCACCTCGTCGATCGTTGTATCCAGTGCCCGAGAGAGACGGTAAACCGTTGAAAGTGTTGGATTCGTCTCATTGCGCTCGATCTGGGAGATGATCGATTTGGCAACTCCGGAATGCTCCGACAGGTCCCCGAGCGACATGTTGTAGGCCTTGCGCAGGCGCTGGATCGTCTTGCCCAGCGCGGGGGTCGGGTCAAGGTCCTGTGAAGATTTGTTTCTGCTGCCGCGACGCGTTGACATTTCGTCGTCCTGAACTTAGAACACTCGTTCGTTATAACGAACAACACCTCAATCGGGTGTTCTGATGGTCTGCTTGATACCGCGTTTTCGTCCTTACCTTCAAACGAATTCGTATTTTACCTCAAGACGCCGTCCGGAATACCGAACGTTTGGAACAGCGAACGGGCAGCAACGGGAGCGGATGCGATGCGCTACTTTCCGATCTTCATGGACCTCCAGGACAGGCCGGTCACCGTGGTGGGCGGCTCCGAGGAGGCGCTGCGCAAGGTGCGCCTGCTGCTCAAGACGGGTGCTGTCATCAACGTCATCGCCCCGACACTCCATGAGGAACTTGTCGCCGAACTGCGTGTGAATTGGATCGCCAAAGTCTATCACGCGGGCCTGCTGGATGGTGCGTCACTGGTCTACTCCGCCGATGCGCGTCTCAACGAACGCGTCGCGGAGGATGCCAAGGCTCTCGGCATTCCGGTGAATGCCGTCGACAACCCGGATATCTCGACGTTCATTGTTCCCTCCATCGTCGACCGCGATCCGGTGATCGTCGCCATCGGCACGGAAGGTACGGCACCCATCCTCGGTCAGGGCTTGCGGGCCCGCATCGACGCCATGCTGCCGCAGGCGCTGGGCGATCTCGCCAAGGCTGCCGCTGGGCTGCGCAATCGGGTGGCGGAGGCCATTCCGCCGGGCAATCGCCGCCGCACCTTCTGGTACCGCTTCTTCTTCAGTGACGTGCGTGAGGCCTTCCTTGCTGGCTCAACCTGCAATTACCTCGCGGGCGTCGAGAACCTGTTCGCGCAAGAGGCGCAGCCGCCGCAAGGCCGGGTCGCTTTCTTGAGCCTCGGTTCGGAGGATCCAGAACTCCTCACGATCAGGGCCCAGCGCAAGCTGCAGGAGGCAGACGTCATCGTGCATGACCGTGCAATGCCGCAGGCCATTCTCGAACTCGCCCGACGTGATGCCGTGCGTATCCCTGTGAAGGGCGAACTCTATGACGGTGCGACCGACCTGCTGATTTCCGAAGCAAAGGCCGGGAAGCTGGTAGTAAGGCTTTCGGGTGATGTGTCGCTGGAGGAGACCGTATCGGTCGCAGCCGAGGGCGTTTCCTTCGAAACCATTCCTGCCGTAGCAACGCCGAAGCCCGGCGAGATCATCGCATTCCCCGTCCGCGTGGACATTCGGGAAGACATGCTGAGAGCCGCATCATGAACACGTCGGAAAAGGGTCAACTGGTTACCGCCAACCGCCTGCGCGATGGGATCGCTGTCTTTCTCACGCGCTCAGGCGCGTGGAGCGAGGAGATCGACGAGGCCGTGCTGGCGCTTGAGCCCGAGGCGGCAGCCGCACTGGAAGGCCGCGCCCGCGAGGACGAGAAGAAGACCATCGTGACGGGGGCGTACCTTGTCGATGCCGAGCGGCTGAACGGCCGCGTGCGCGCGGCGCACATCCGCGAGCGCATGCGGGCGCTCGGGCCGACTGTAAGACTAGACCTTGGCAAGCAAGCCGAGGGCAAGGGTGCCGCGTTTGCAGCCCCCGAAGGAGAGTGATTTCAGATGTACCGTTACGACGAGTTCGACCACCAGTTCGTGCGTGAACGCACCAACCAGTTCCGGAACCAGACGGAACGCCGTCTGTCAGGCGCTCTCACCGAGGACGAGTTCCGTCCGCTACGCTTGATGAACGGCCTCTACCTGCAACTTCACGCCTATATGCTGCGCGTGGCTATTCCCTATGGCACGCTATCGGGTCGCCAAATGCGCCAACTGGCACTCATCGCCGATAAGTGGGACAAGGGCTACGGACATTTCACCACGCGCCAGAACATTCAGTACAACTGGGTCAAGCTCGAGGACGCACCGGACATTCTCGACTGCCTGGCGGAGGTCGAAATGCACGCCATCCAGACCTCCGGCAACTGCATCCGCAATGTGACGACCGATCATTGGGCCGGAGCTGCGGCTGACGAGATCGCCGATCCGCGGCCGGTTGGCGAGTTGCTGCGCCAGTGGTCGTCGCTGCACCCCGAGTTCTCCTTCCTGCCCCGAAAATTCAAGATTGCGGTGACGGGTGCGCCTCATGACCGCGCGGCGGTGAAGGTGCATGACATTGGACTGCGACTGCACAAGAACGAGGCGGGTGCGATAGGCTGGGAAGTGATCGTCGGCGGCGGCCTCGGCCGCACGCCGATGGTGGGCGTCACGGTGCGCGACTTTCTACCCCAGCATGAGCTGGTCGGTTATCTCGAGGCCATCATGCGCGTCTACAATCTCTATGGCCGACGCGACAACAAGTACAAGGCGCGCATCAAGATTCTCGTGCATGAAATCGGTGCCGATACATTCAAGTCGGAAGTTGAAGCCGAATACGCCCGCCGCCCGCACCCGACGACGGAAGTCGAGGAGCGCGAGCTTGCCCGCATCGCCGCCTATTTTGCACCACCCGCCTTCGATAAGCTGCCGCGCTGGTCGGCATCCTTCGAGGAAGCGAAACTCGCCAACCCGGGTTTCGCGCGCTGGGCCAAGAACAACCTCGGACCCCACCGCGTGGATGGCTATTCCATCGTCAACATCTCGCTGAAGCCCGAGGGCGGCATTCCGGGCGACGCAACTGCCGAGCAGATGCGCGTCATGGCCGATCTGGCCGAGCGCTATGGCAATGATGAGCTCCGCGTCAGCCACGCCCAGAATATCGTGCTGCCGCATGTGAGGAAGGACGATCTTCTGGCCGTCTATCAGGCGCTGGAGAACACCAATCTCGCCGCCGCCAATTATGGGCTGGCGGGTGACATCATCGCCTGCCCCGGCCTCGATTATTGCGCCCTCGCCACAGCCCGTTCTATCCCCGTCGCGCAGTCGATCTCGCGAAAGTTCGCCGACTCGAAGAGGCAGGACGAGATCGGCAAGCTCAAGATCAATATCTCGGGCTGCATCAACGCCTGCGGCCACCACCACGTAGGTCACATCGGTATCCTCGGCCTCGACAAGAAGGGCGAGGAATTCTACCAGATCACGCTTGGCGGCTCCTCCGCAGAGAACGCATCGATCGGCACAATCTTGGGCCCGGGCTTCGCGGGCCACGAGGTTGCTGATGCCATCGAGACCATTCTTGACACTTACCTGAAGCATCGCGAAGCCGGTGAGGAATTCCTCGCCACCTACCGCCGTCTCGGACCCAAGCCCTTCAAGGAGGCCCTCTATGCAACTGCTTAAGAACAACGTGCTGGTCACCGACAACTGGCTCAATGCCGGGTCCGAAGGCGAACTTCCCAGTGCCGATGACGTTATCGTTCCCTTCGCACGGCTCCTCAAGGAATGGGGTGAACTCTCGACGCGTGCCGGCAAGCTGGGACTCAGGCTTTCCAACACCGACCGACCGGAAGCGCTCGGCACTTTCCTGCCGCGGCTGTCGGTGATCGTTCTGCCCTTCCCCGCCTTCAATGATGGGCGCGCATATTCGATCGCGCGGAGCTTGCGCGATATGGGTTATCGCGGCGAAATTCGCGCCACGGGAAATGTCTTGCCCGACCAGTTGCAGTTCATGCTGCAGGTGGGTTTCGACGCCTTCGAGATTGGCGAGCGGTTCCCGCTCGAAACCTGGCAGAAAGCGTCGCGGCAGATGTCACTCGCCTATCAACGCGGCCTCTTCCGCCAAGCCTCGGTAGCGGAGATATGGACCGAGCGCCATACCGATGCAGAACCATGGCTCGAGCAGCCCCACGCCGGATGAATGATTTTGGAGCGCGCACTTTTCGAAAGCTACGCCGGCCTAGAGGGAGAGCAGTTGCTGGTGCCGATCCTGCAGGATTTTGCGGATAAGTCCGTTGTCGTCTCATCCTTCGGAGCGGAGTCCGCGGTACTGCTGCATATGGTCAGCCAAGTGAACAGGGCAACGCCTGTCATCTTCCTTGATACCGGCAAGCATTTCTGGGAGACGTTATCCTACCGCGCCAAGCTGATCGATCGACTGGGCCTGACCGGCGTCCAAAGCCTTACACCGTATGCAGCCGATCTCGCCGCACAGGATTCCGATGGAACGCTCCACACACGCGATCCAGACGCCTGCTGCCACATCCGCAAGACCATTCCGCTCGCCAGGGCGCTGGAGTGCTTCGAGGTCACCATCTCTGGCCGCAAGCGCTACCATGGCGCGGCGCGCGCGACTCTCGACTTTCTGTCCATCACCGACGGCCGCCTGAAGGTGGAGCCGCTCGCAGGTTTTTCGGCACTCGACATCGCGGCCTACTTGAAGATTCACGACTTGCCGCCCCACCCGCTCACCGAGATAGGCTATTTCTCAATAGGCTGCGAACCCTGCACGCAGGCCGGCGGCACCGCCGCGGACCCGCGAGCTGGACGCTGGGCAGGCTCTGCCAAGACAGAGTGCGGCATCCACTGGTCCCACAATCGCAAGCCTTACGCCGCGCCGTTCGGGACTGCGCACTGATCCTCAGTCTACTTCGTCTGACGGAACCACCGAGGTCTCCTTCAGCGCCGCCTCGCGCCAGGAAGAGAATGCGTGGGTATTGAGGATCGTGTCCATATAGACACGGGTATCCTCGTCCACCGGAACGGCAAAGGTTTCGAAGCGCGAAACGACGGGCGTATACATCGCATCGGCGATCGAAAACTTGCCGAACAGGAACCTGCCTCCCTTGCCGAACTTTGAGCGGCACTCACGCCATAACTGCTCAATGCGCGCGATGTCGCGTTTCACCGCATCACTCATGGGTACGGGCTTGGATTCGCGGCGGATGTTCATGGGGCAGGCATTGCGCAGTGCACTGAAGCCAGCATGCATTTCGTTCGAGACAGCGCGTGCCATGGCGCGGGCGGAGACGGTCTTGGGCCACAAGTGTTTTTCGGGGAAGAGCTCCGCCAGATATTCCATGATGGCCAGTGATTCCCAAACAACCTGCCGCCCGTGATACAGCACCGGCACGCGACCTGCTCCCGAGTGCTGGGCGATCAGCTTCGCGGTCTCCGGCGTATCGAGAGGGATCACCGTCTCACGGAACGGTATGCCCGCCATGGAGAGCGCCATCCAAGGCCGCAGTGACCAGGAGGAGTAGTTCTTGTTGCCGATGACGAGGTGAATGTTGCTCACTTCTTTTCGACCTTCTCGACCGGCCCGCCCGCGTCCTTCCAGGCCCCGAAGCCACCCTTCAGGTTGAGAACCGGCTTCAGGCCCATGCGTTGAAGCACCTGGGTAGCCAGCAGCGAACGCCAGCCCGACGCACAATGGATGATGAATTTTTTCTCTTCGGCGAAGATCGGCTTGTGATAGGGGCTTTCCGGATCCACCCAGAATTCCAGCATGCCGCGGGGCGCGTGGAAGGAGCCGGGAATGCGACCCTCGCGCTCGATCTCGCGCGGGTCGCGGATGTCGATGATGGCGATGTCGGGCTGGCCCAGCACCGCAATCGCATCAACGGCAGGGATGCTCTCAACCTCGGCCTCGGCTTCGGCCATCAGTTGCTTGTGGCCCACGACGATGTTCTGTGGCATTGCGTCCCCTCGTTGATTTGTTCCTTTTTCCTCGCCTGTCTGCGGCGGGCCCGTCAAGTGAAATGCCTTCACCCAACACCCTGCGTCATCCGACAATCGCCGATCTTCTCAAGATTGTTCTCCTCGGAACAATCTGGGGTTCGGCTTTTCTCGCAATAAAACTGTCGGTGCATGAAACGGGCCCGTTGTGGCTCGTAATGATACGCGTCGTCGTCGCCTTCCTGCCCATTGCCTTGTTCGCCTGGTGGCGGAAGGACCCGTTGCCTCCCACCAGGCACGACTGGCTGGTGATCGTCGCAATGAGCCTGCTCAATACGGTGGGGCCGTTCTTCCTCATCTCCTGGGCGGAGCTTCACATTCCGGCGGGGGTCACCTCGCTGATCATGGGTGTGGGGCCTCTCGCCACCATGGTGGCAGCCCATTTCACAACGCCCGACGACCGTTTTACCGGCGGGAAGATCGCTGGCATGTTCCTGGGTTTTGCGGGGCTTGCCTTCGTGGTCGGTCCCGAGCTTACGCAGGGCGTCGGTTTCGACGCGCTGGCCTATGCTGCGGTGTGGACCGGCATGCTCTGCTACGTTGCTGCGGGAACGCTCATCCGCTTTGTGCGGCATACCAGCGTGCCGATGATGACGGCGGTCAACATGGCGGTCGGCATTATCGCCCTCACCCCGCTCGTGCTGCTGGCGCGCGACCCGCTGCCGCATCTCTCCGGAACGGCCACGCTGGCCGCACTCTACCTCGGCCTTGTCTGCACCGGGCTCGCCTATTTGCTGCGCGCCAACATCACAGTCACGGTGGGCCAGAGCTTCATGAGCATGGCGAGCTATTTCATGCCAGTGTCGGGCGTGCTGCTGGCCTGGGCCGTGCTGGGCGAGCCAATCACCTGGCACATCCTCGCGGCGCTTGCCTGCGTGATCGGCGGTTTCCTGGTTTCCCGCCGCCGGTCCGCTAAAGCGACCTCGGCAAATAGTGCCAGGCGACGTAGCCAACGGCGGCCAGCACCCCGGAAAGGATGACGAACACCGCCCCGATTGGAAGCCAGAGAAGTGCAATCGCGAAGATAAAGGCGGGGATCAGTTCAGAGCAGTCGATATAGGTACGGTAGACGGCAGCCATCTTCTGACGTTCATGGTGGCGGACCGCGCGCAGGAAGGGAATGCCACCCACACCGTCTAGCGCGGAAGCAGAGACCGAGCCCGCCAGCAGACAGGCAATGGCAATATAGGGCGAGGCCGTGCCGGCGAGCCCGGCACAGAGCGAGGCCAGGGCACAGATGATGAAGGCCACCACCAGCACGGCGCGGACGCCATAGCTCCGGGCGAAGCGCCCGGCGAACCATGCGGTGAACAGCAGCACCTGGCTGCCTGATATCATGTAGCCGCCCACCCGCTTGTCGAGGCCTGCCTCGACAAGCAGCAGCGGGCCATAGATGAAGAAAGTGGTCCAGAAGCAGGACCGCCCGAAGGCGATGAGCCATGCGAGCCTCAGGCGCGGCTGGCCGAGGAAGCGCCTGAGGTTGACCAGCGGGTTGAAGCCCTCGAGGTTGCCCGCCGGCAGCGCATTGACATTATCGGACAGTCTGAGCCACCAGAACAGCACCAGCAGGGCGGCGGCGGCGGCAATGGCCAGAAGTTGCGGCCCCCATGGCCCGAAGCTGACATAGAGCGACACGCCCAAGGCCGGGCCGACCGTCCACGGCGCCGTGGAGAGGCTGAGGCGGATCGGTTCCGAGCGGGCAAGCTCGGTGCGCCTGATGTTCTCCATGATGTAGAGTTGAAGCGTGATGTTCAGGACCGCTGCACCAAGGTTGCGGAGCAGCATGCCCAGCGCCTGACCGGCCAGGATGTGGCTGGCCAGCGCCAGGCTTGCCGCCATCATCATGGAGACGCCTAGCGTATAGGCCCAGCGGCGCCGTATCCGGCCGAGCAGGAAGGGCAGCAGCAGCGTGGCACTCAACACGCTGAGCGACACCACCGTCGACAGCATGCTCACCCTTTGCGCAGCGCCCAGAATGTCATAGGCTTGGAGTGATATCACCGTGGAGTTGAGCGCGCGCACGAAGCTCTCAACCGCGAAAAGTGACGCGAAAGTATAGGCCCCCGCACGGCGCGGCAGCGGAAGGTTGTTTGTCGTGGCTTCGGTCGGCATGATTGCTACGCGCCAGACGAGCATTTTTCCGGGTTAATCCGCAATGGTCCTCGCCGCTGGCCCGCATGCCGGAAAGGTATGGCTTGAGACTGCCACTGGCCGGGGTTAGAGAGGTTCCATGTCCGGTTCCGAGAAGCAGTCTGTCGCATTGGCGTCCATGGCGGCGAGTGCGCTGCTGGCTGCAACCAAGTTCCTGGCTGCGCTATTCACGGGCTCCCTCGGCATCCTCTCCGAGGCCATCCACAGCGTCATTGATTTCGGCGCCACAATCGTCACCTATTTTGCGATCCGGGTCAGTGACCGTCCGGCCGACGACGAGCACCATTACGGCCACGCCAAGGTCGAGAGCGTCGCCGCCTTGGTCGAAACCGGCCTCCTCTTCCTGACCACCGCGTGGATCTGCTGGGAGGCTATCCGACGCCTGCTGGGCGAGGATGCACATGAGGTTGATGTCACGTGGTGGGCGGTCGCCATCATCGCTGGCTCCATCATCATCGACTTCAACCGCGCCCGGGCCTTGAAGCGGGTGGCCGAAAAGACCTCCAGCGAGGCGCTGGAGGCCGATGCCCTGCACTTCTCATCCGACATGTGGAGTTCGATAGTGGTGCTTCTGGGCCTGGGTGCAGTGTGGTTGGGCGTCCCGGCGGCGGATTCCGTGGCCGCTCTCATCGTGTCGGCCTTCATTGCCCATGCCGGATGGGAACTCGGTGCCCGAACCATGAACTCCCTCCTCGACGCCGCCCCGGCGGGGGCGACCGAGATCGTTCGAGGCCTCGTCAACGACGTTCATGGTGTGCTGGCGTTGAAATCCATCCGGCTGCGCCCGTCGGGTGCGACCATGTTCACCTCGATCGTCGTCGAGGTTGCCCGCACCATGCCCATCGACGAGATTGTCAAGACCAAGGACGCGATCACCGCCGCCGTGCAGCAGCGCTTTCCCAACGCCGACATCACGGTCACGGCCAATCCGGTAGCGCTCGATAGCGAGACGGTGTTCCAGAAAGTAATGCTCATCGCCAGCCGACGGAACCTCGCCATCCACCACCTGAACGCCCAGCAGATCGGCGGCCGGCTGGCCATCAGCTTCGATCTCGAGGTCGACGGGTTGATGCCGTTGGGCGAGGCCCATGATCGCGCTACCGAGCTCGAGGATGCGATCCGCACCGAGCTTGGCAGCGATGCCGAGGTCGAGAGTCACATCGAGCCACAGCCCGAGCGCATGCTGCAGGGACAGGATGCACCATCGGGCCTGACGGCGGAGGTTTCGAACGCACTCCTGGCGCTTGCCGCGGCCCATGACCGATTGAGCGACATCCATTCGATCCGGCTGCGGCGCAACGAGGAGGGTCTATTCCTGCACTATCACTGCAGTTGCTCGCCGGCCGACACCGTGGAGCAGATCCACCAAGACATCGACCACGTCGAAGCGGGTCTCAAGGACCGCTTCCCCGACATCCGTCGTGTCATCGCCCACGCCGAACCCGTCGGTGCCGGGCTGCACGCCCTCTAGATGCCGATGTTACCTGGGTTGCGGTCGAGACTTTCTGCTGACTTTGAAAGTGCCCTGATGCGTTCCACTTCGCCCGGCGGCACCTCCACCTTGTGGGCAAAGCCGAAGGCCTCATAGTATGCGAACTCCAATGGCACCATGATGGTATGGAGTTCAAATGACCGGGCCAGGTTGCGGAGTTCGAGGATCATGTCGGCGAGGTATTCAGCAGTGTCCCGCTGCCTGTCGGCTTTGCTCGGTTGCGCCTTTTGGGTCGCGTCTACCAGCACCGGAATGGTTTTCGGGGCCTCTGCACGCCGTCTGTTCATGCCGTCCTCCAGTTGAAATGATTTCCTGAATCGCACTCTAAGGGTGCTGTAGAGGAATGAAAGCAACCTAAGCTTGAACGAAGCTTGCATCCGGTAGAAAACTGCGTCGGCTTGAACCGGACGGGCGATGCCTATATGAGGCCCTGAAACCTGAACGGGACCATGTATGACAGTTGTCGTCGTTGAATCACCAGCCAAGGCCAAGACCATCAACAAGTATTTGGGCAAGGATTTCAAGGTCCTGGCGTCCTACGGCCACGTTCGGGACCTGCCTGCCAAGGATGGTTCGGTGCGCCCCGATGCCGATTTCGAGATGGACTGGGAGGTCGATGGTAAGTCCGCCAAGCGCCTGGCTGACATTGCGGCAGCCCTCAAGACTGACGACCGCCTGATCCTCGCTACCGACCCTGACCGCGAGGGCGAGGCCATTTCCTGGCACGTCATGGAGGTTCTGCGAAAAAAGGGTGCGCTGAAGGGCAAAGCCGTGCAGCGCGTGGTGTTCAACGCCATCACCAAGGCTTCCGTGCTCGAGGCGATGCAGAATCCTCGCGACGTCGACGTGCCGCTGGTCGATGCCTATCTGGCGAGGCGCGCGCTCGACTATCTCGTTGGCTTTTCGCTATCGCCCGTGCTGTGGCGCAAGCTGCCGGGTTCTCGTTCGGCGGGCCGTGTGCAGTCCGTGGCGCTGCGCCTGATCTGCGACCGCGAACTTGAGATTGAGGCCTTCCGCACACAGGAATACTGGAGCATCGACGGCACCTTCGCCACGCCGAAGGGCCAGGACTTCCAGGCCACCCTCAATGCCATCGGCGACAAGAAACTCGGCAGGCTCGACATCGACAACGAGGCCGCGGCGCGCGCCATCGAGCAGGCGGTGAAGGGCCAGTCCTTCAAGGTTGACTCGATTGAATCGAAGCCCGCCAAGCGTCATCCGTATGCGCCCTTTCGCACCTCCACCCTCCAACAGGAGGCCTCGCGCAAGCTGGGCTTCTCGTCGGCGCGCACCATGCAGATTGCCCAGCGACTCTATGAAGGCGTCGAACTCGGCGGCGAGACGGTGGGCCTCATCACCTATATGCGAACCGACGGCGTCGACATGGCCCCCGAGGCGATCGCCGCCACCCGCAACGCCATTCTGAGGAATTTCGGCGAGCCTTACCTGCCATCCTCTCCGCGCCTCTACACCACCAAGGCCAAGAACGCGCAGGAGGCCCACGAGGCGATCCGCCCCACAGAGATGTCGCGTCACCCCAGCGAGGTGCGCCGCAGCCTTGATGATGATCAGTTCGCCCTCTACGAACTCGTCTGGAAACGCACCATCGCTTCGCAGATGGAGAGTGCGGAGCTCGAGCGCACCACTGCCGACATCGGCACGGACGGCAAGGACAGCAAGCACTACACCTTCCGCGCCAATGGCTCGGTGGTAAAGTTCGACGGGTTCCTCAAGGTCTATACCGAGGGCCTCGATGACGGCGAGGACGAGGATTCCAAGCGACTGCCCGCCATGGCGCGCGGCGACTCCATCGGCGTCAGGAAGATCGAGGGCATTCAGCATTTCACCGAGCCGCCGCCGCGTTATTCCGAAGCCTCGCTCATCAAGAAGATGGAAGAACTCGGAATCGGCCGTCCCTCCACCTATGTGTCCATCATGGAAACGCTGCGCACGCGCGGTTACGTCCGCCTCGACAAGAAGCGACTGATCCCCGAGGACAAGGGGCGCGTCGTCACCGCCTTCCTCGAGAGTTTCTTCCACCGCTACGTGGAGTATGACTTCACCGCCGACCTCGAGGAAAAGCTCGACAAGGTGTCGGCCGGTGAGATCGACTGGAAACAGGTGCTGCGCGACTTCTGGCGCGACTTCACGACGGCTCTCGACGACGTCAAGGAACTGCGCGTCACCAATGTACTCGACGCACTGAACGACATCCTCGCCCCTCACATCTTCCCGCCCAAGGAAGACGGCGGGGATGCCCGTGGTTGCCCGTCCTGCGGCGGCGGCCAGCTGTCGCTCAAACTTGGCAAGTTCGGCTCCTTCATCGGCTGCTCGAACTATCCCGAGTGCAAGTTCACGCGCCCCATGTCTCCCGGCGCCGAGGGTGCCGAGTTGGTTCCTGCCGAAGGTGTGCTCCTCGGTGTCGATCCCGAGACCGGCGAGAAGGTCACGCGCCGTGTGGGCCGCTTCGGCCCCTATCTGCAGCTTGGCGAGGCGGTTGAGGGCGAGAAGCCGCAGCGCGCCTCGATCCCACGCAACAAGAAGCCTGAGGAAATTACCCTCGAAGAGGCCCTCAAGTTGTTGTCGCTGCCGCGCGAGGTGGGTCTCCATCCCGAAACCGGCAAGCCCATCGTCGCCAATTTCGGCCGCTTCGGACCTTTCCTGCTGCATGATGGCGCCTATGCAAACCTTGAAAGCCCGGAAGACGTGTTCACTGTCGGCATCAACCGCGCGGTCGACATCATCGCGGAAAAGAAGGCCCGTGGCTTCCAGCGCCCAAAGGCCGGTGCACTGAAGGATCTGGGTCCTCATCCATCGGGTGGCGGCAATGTCCAGGTGATGAAGGGCAAATACGGACCCTATGTGAAGTTCGGCAAGATCAACGCCACGCTTCCCAAGGACAAGGACCCCGAAGAGCTCACCATGGATGAGGCCCTGGCTCTCATCGCCGAGCGCGAAGGTAAGAGCCCGGCCAAGAAGAAGGCTCCGGCGAAGAAGCCTGCTGCCAAGAAGGTCGCCGCAAAGAAGGCCCCAGCCAAGAAGCCGGCAAAGAAGGCCGCGAAAAAAGCTGCCAAGACACCGAAGGAAGCGGCGTAGCCACACAGAGTATCTTCATCCCGCGATGCCACCCTTCGCCATCGCCGCCCTTGATCCGGCGATCTTTTTACCGGCTCCAAAAGGGATCCTGATTACGCATGAACTTCAGCCAACTTTAGCAGGCGATACGGCATTGGAGGGGTTCGTACCGCGGCCCACGAGAGGCGCGGGATCATGGCGGCGAGATCGTATCTCCGGTTGAAGCGGTATTCGAATTCGGCGAGATATCGCGGCACGTGCTTGCTATTGATGGAGCGGTAGG
>CANJMQ010000015.1 GCA_947475225.1 Bradyrhizobiaceae bacterium | reverse complement strand
TGCCCTAGTCTCCGCCCTCGACAAGCGGGGCGCAAGTCCCCGGGCAGGTTCAAGGGGGACGTGAGTGGCTTCGGTCGAAATCGTTGACGTGCGCAAGAGCTATGGCGACCAGGCGGTCATCCACGGCGTTTCGATCCCCATTGCCAATGGCGAGTTCGTGGCCCTCGTCGGCCCCTCGGGCTGCGGCAAGTCCACCCTGCTGCGGATGATCGCGGGGCTCGAGGAAATCACCGGCGGCGACATCAAGATCGGCGACAAGGTGGTGAACGGCCTGCCGCCCAAGGACCGCGACATCGCCATGGTGTTCCAGAACTATGCGCTCTATCCGCACAAGACGGTGGCCGAGAACATGGGCTTTGCACTGAAGCTCCGGAAAACACCGAAGGCCGAGGTCGACACGCGCGTGAAGCGCGCCGCCGAGATCCTCGACCTCATGCCCTATCTCAACCGCTATCCGCGCCAGTTGTCGGGCGGCCAGCGCCAGCGCGTGGCCATGGGCCGCGCTATCGTGCGAGCGCCGCAGGTGTTCCTGTTCGACGAGCCCTTGTCCAACCTCGACGCCAAGCTGCGCGTGCAGATGCGCGCCGAGATCAAGGAGCTGCACCAGCGGCTGAAGACGACGACCGTCTACGTCACCCACGACCAGGTGGAGGCCATGACCATGGCCGACCGTATCGTGGTGCTGCATGACGGCATCGTCGAACAGATCGGCACGCCGCTGGAACTCTATGACCGGCCGAACAACCTGTTCGTCGCGGGCTTCATCGGTTCACCCGCCATGAACATGTTCAAGGGCACCATCCGGGGGGGTGCTGCGCCGCATTTCGAGACGGCAGATGGCACCAGACTGCCGCTGGCCTCCGCGCCCCCGGGCTCCGACGGTCTTGCGGCCATCTATGGTATCCGTCCCGAGCATCTGACGCTGGGTGGAGACCTCAAGCCGCAGGTGACGGTGATAGAGCCGACAGGTTCCGAGACCCAGGTCCTCGCCAAGCTGGCAGGCGAGAAGATCATCGGCGTGTTCCGCGAGCGGGTGAACGTGGCGCCGGGCGAGACTGTCGCCATGTCGCCCGATCTTTCACTCGTCCATCTTTTTGATGCAAAAACCGGCAACCGCATCTCCTGAGCCCGCCGCTTGTGCGCTGCATATATTGCAATGCACGACAACTTGGGGGCGCCATCGGTGTTTCGCCGCTGCCCTTCGTTGACATTGCCCAGTGGTGTTGCATAGTCGGGGCAGCGTTCCATGACGACCCCTGCGAGCCTCATCAAAAATGCGAGGCGGCAGGAAGAGATATCGCAACAACCTGCAACGGACGCTCTTAGGGAGGACCCAAGGACATGAAAGTTGAACTCTATAACTACATGATGAACCGCCGCACCATGCTGAAGGGCGCTGCTGGCGTAGCCGCCATGGCTGCCGTCGGCGGCCCGGCGATGAACGTCTCCACGGCCTTCGCGCAGGATGACATTCGCGCCGCGATCCTCAAGATCCCTGGCGTTGGCAAGGGCCAGCCGACGGATGCCGACTGGCAGAAGGTTGGCGAGATGACCCTCGGCGCGACCAAGTCGAGCATCCAGCCCGGCGAATTCAAGGGCGTCGAACTGTCGTTCATGGGCCTCAACAACCAGAACGTCCACAACGTGCTGTTCCGCGGCCTGTCCAAGGCCTGGGCTGACTACACCGGCGCCACCATCAACTGGATCGACCTCGCGCAGGCCGACTACAACGCCCGCCTGCAGCAGGCGATCGCCACCGGCACGGTGGACTTCGACGTCATTGAAATGGGCGCGCCCTTCGAAGGCGACGTCTGCGGCAAGGGCCTTGCCTCCGAGATGCCGGACTGGGTCAAGAAGCAGATCGACATGGATGACTATGTCGGTTACCTCAAGGCGCCCGTCGGCACATGGGCTGGCAAGACCTATCGCGTCTCCTGCGACGGCGACTGCCACAACTTCAACTACCGCTCAGACGTGTTCGCCGATGCCGGCCTCGCCGACGAATGGAAGAAGGCCGGTGGCGAGGGCGACTGGAAAGCTCCGCGCACCTGGCAGGAAGTCAACGCCGCCACCAAGTTCCTCAAGGGCAAGCAGCTTGGCGGACAGGACCTCTATGGCTATCTCGACCCGGCCAAGGGCTGGGGCGGCTTCGGCTTCTACTTCCTGGGCTCGCGCGCCACGGCTTACGTGAAGCACCCCGACAGCAAGGCCTTCCTGTTCGAGCCGGACACGATGAAGCCGATGGTCAACAATCCGGGCTGGGTGCGCGCCATCCAGGACGTGCTGGACTGCCTGCCGTCGGAACCTGCCGACCAGCTCAACGCCGACCCGGGCACCACGGGCTTCCAGCAGTTCCTCGCTGGCACGGGCTCGATGCTCTCGTGGTGGGGTGACATTGGCTCGAACGTCAACACCAACGACAGCTCGGTCATCCAGGGCAAGACGGCCTTCGACATCCTTCCCGGATCGCCGGACGTCTACAACCACGCGGCGGGCAAGTGGGATACGCTCGCGTCGGGCCCGAACTTCGCGCCGAACATGGCCTACATCGGCTGGGGCATCTATGTGATGGCCCGTGTCGATGCCGACCCGAAGAAGCAGAAGGCGGCCTGGTCGCTCGCTGCCCACCTCGGCGGCAAGGACATCTCGCTTTGGATGGCAGCTTACCCGTCAGGCTTCCAGCCCTACCGCCAGAGCCACTTCAACATTCCGGAGTGGGTGGGTGCGGGCTACGACGAGGCGTTCATCACGAACTACCTCGCCTCGCAGGCCAACTCCTACAACCATCCGAATGCCGCGATCGAGCCGCGCATCCCCGGCATCTTCCAGTACTATTCGGAAGCCGAGGACATCCTGTCCAACATCTATGCGGGCAAGATGAAGGCACAGGAAGGTGCGGACGCCATCGCCGCCGCCTGGGAGAAGCGGACCGACCAGCTGGGCCGCGACAACCAGATCAAGCTCTACAAGGCCTCTCTGGGCATGTAAGCCACGACAGCGGGCCGGCAGCAGCGTGCTGCCGGCCCTTTTTTTGTTTTGCGAAAGGTGCGGTTTCCGCAGCATGACGTCCGTTTCAACCGCAGCATCCGGCCAGGAAGCCGTTGCCCCGCATGTGACACCGGAGCGCCGGCAGCGGGGCATCCTGCTGATCCGCGGCGCAACGCTTCTGCTGGGGCTTGTCAGCCTGGTGCAGCTTCTTTCCGTGCTGGGCTACATCCCCTTCGGCTTTACCAACTGGCAGCCCGTGCTCATCGCCTATGTGCTGTGGAGTGCAGCGCTGTGCTGGGGTCTGGTGCTGCGTGACGGCGAGGCAGGCTGGCGCGCCATCTTCGTGCTGCCGGCCGTGCTCTTCACCGTGGCGCTGGTGATCTTCCCCACCTTCTTCGGCCTCTACATCGCCTTCTCCGACTGGAACCTGCAGTCGGCCGGCGGCCGCCAATTCAACGGCCTTGACAATTTCTACCAGCTCGTCGCCGATCCCTATTTCTGGAACGCCCTCGGCAACATGGTATTCTACGTCGCCACCGTGCTGGTGCAATACGCCATCGCCTTTGGCCTCGCCATGCTGCTCAACGCCGACATCAAGGCGCAGAAATTCTTCCGCGTCGCCTTCCTGCTGCCCTTCATGCTGTCGCCCGTCGCGGTGAGCTGGATGATCGGCAAGTCGATGCTCGAATACCGCTTCGGACCGGTGACACACCTGCTGCGCACGCTCGGCTGGAGCCAGCCGACGCTGCTCACCTCGCCATGGCTCGCCAAGTCGACCATCGCGCTGATGGATGCCTGGGTGTGGATCCCCTTCATGATGATCATGATCCTCGCCGGGCTGCAGGCCCTTCCCAAGGACGTGCAGGAAGCCGCCAAGGTCGATGGCGCCACCGGCTGGCAGGGCTTCTGGCAGATCACCTTCCCGCTCATGCTGCCGGTGTCGGTCACCACCGTGGTGCTGCGCATCATCTTCCAGCTGAAGCTGGCCGACATCGTGATCAACACCACCGCCGGCGGACCCGGCGGCGCCACCGACACGATCTCGAGCTACATCTTCCGCGTCTACAAGGATCGCTCCAACGTCGGCTATGGCACGATGATTGCCGAGGTGTATCTCATCATCATCATCTTCTTCGTGGCGCTGCTCCTCAAATTCACCAGCCGCTTCATGCAAAGGGCTGTGTGACATGCCTCATGTGGTCAAGCGCATCCTGATCTACGCCGCACTCATCATCTGGACGGTGATCGCCCTGTTCCCGATCTTCTGGACCTTCTCCACCACCTTCAAGGTGGCCAAGGACGTACAGATGGGCAACATCATCCCGTGGGTGGACTTCACGCCGAACTGGCTGGGCCTGCGTGCCATCGGCCTGTCACCCGACACGATCTTCACCGAGTCCACCCCGCGCGTTGAATTCATCAAGCGCTTCTGGAACTCGATCCAGGCCTCGGTCGGCGCTTCCGTCCTGGCGCTCATCCTGGGCTCCATGGCAGCCTATGGGTTGAGCCGTTTTTCGTATCACTGGAAGATCTGGAAGAACCGCGACATCTCATTCTTCTTCCTGTCGCAGCTGATCCTGCCGCCAGTCGTGCTCGCCATGCCCTTCCTCGTCCTCTACAAGGAGCTCGCACTCCTCGACTCGATGATCGGCCTGATCCTCATCTACACGCTGTCGGTGCTTCCCATCGTCATCTGGATCATGAAGGACCAGTTCGACACCATCCCGCAGGAGCTGGAACAGGCAGCTCTCGTCGACGGCTGCTCGATCTGGGGCGCCTTCTTCCTCATCATCCTGCCGATTGCGCTGCCCGGCATGGTGGCAGCCTTCATCCTCTCCGTCATCCTGTGCTGGAACGAGTATTTCTTCGCGGCCCTGCTGACGTCGAGCTACGCCAAGACGCTACCTGTGATGGTAGCGAGCCAGACCGGCTCGCAGGGCATCTCGTGGTGGTCGATGGCTGCACTCTCCTCCGCCGCCATTCTGCCGCTGATCATCATCGGC
The DNA here is from genome assembly GCA_947475225.1 of Bradyrhizobiaceae bacterium. GTDB lineage: Bacteria > Pseudomonadota > Alphaproteobacteria > Rhizobiales > Aestuariivirgaceae > Aestuariivirga. The sequence continues at coordinate 54,321 of CANJMQ010000015.1, read as the reverse complement.
ATCTTCCTTGAGCGCTACATCGTGAAGGGCCTGACGACGGGGTCGGTCAAGTAGATTGGAGTTGGCGTCATCCCGGCGAAAGCCGGGGCGATGGTCGTTTGGTATGTGCTTAGAGAAACGGCTTCGTCGCCGGATAAAGCCCGCGGAACACCGCATGCTGACGGTCATACATCGTCTTCAAATCCCCGTGCGGCGTGATTGAGGAGGCGACGGGGTTCCACCGGTCGATGTCGACGGGATTCACATCCCCCAGCGCCAGCGCCGCGAGGAAGGCGTCGCCATAGGATGCGCCAATGGTCTTCTGCCGCAGCACCTGCGTGAGTCCGCTGATGTCGGAGGTCGCCTCTGACCACACGCGGTTCTTGGTGCCGCCGCCCACCGCATAGACGGTTTGCGGTGCCTGGCCTGCTTCGGCATAGGTTTCGAACACATGGCGCGTGCCGTGCGCGATGCCTTCCAGCACGGCGCGGAACATGTCACCGCGATTGTGGGTAAGGTCGAGGCCAAAGAGGATGCCCTTGGCCTTGGTGTCATGGATCGGCGTGCGCTCACCGGAGAAATAGGGGAGCAGCACGAGGTCCTTGGCGCCGGGCGGCGAGGCTTCAGCCTCCTTGGTCAGCTTGATCACCGCCGTCTCGGGCGGCAGTTCCCTCGCGAAATTCTCGCGGAACCAGTGGGTGAGCGTGCCGCTGGTTGACAATCCCGCCATCGAACCATGCTGGCCGGGGAATAGCCACGGCGCATACCATAGGCGGCCATCACGCACGCGCGCGTCCGTGATGAGGATGGTGAAGATGGTGGAGCCATACATCAGCATCAGGTCGCCGGAATTCAGCACGCCGACGCTCACCGCCTCGGCTGCGGCATCGATGGTGCCGGCGATGACGGGCGTGCCCTCGGCAAGCCCCGTCTCCGCAGCGGCCTTCGCCGTGACATGACCCGCCACGTCGGTGGTCCACATCAGTTCCGGCAACATGCCCATCGGGATGATGCCGGGGGCCAGTTCGTCGCTCCAGCCTTGCCTGTCAGCGAGGTAGAAGGGACTGAAGTTGCCAGCCGAATAATGATCGATGGTGTAGCGCCCGGTGAGACGGTGGACGAGAAAGGAACTGGAATTGAGGATCTTGTGCGTGCTGGCGAAGATCTCCGGCCGGTTGCGCTTCAGCCACAGGATCTTGGGGCCGACGGCCTGCGAGGTGAGCGCATTTCCGCAGCGCTCAAGGATCGTGTCCTCGCCGATTTGCTGCGTCAACTCCTCGATCTCCCGCGCGGCGCGCGTGTCGACGCCATAGAGCACGGCATTCATCAGCGGATTGCCTGCCAAATCCACCGGCAGCATGCAGGGGCCGATGCCGCTGGCGCCAATGCCGGCGATGGAGGCAGGTGCGATGCCGCTGTCGGCCAGCATCTTGCGTGTCACAAAGACAAAGTCGCCCCACCAGTCCTGCTCGGCATCATGCTCGGCCCAGCCGGGCTGCGGCACCTGCATCCTGTGGGGCCGCGCGGCTTGCGCCACGATCTCGCCCGAGGCGGTCACAATCACCCCCTTGGTCTCGAAGGTGCCGATGTCGACGCCCAGATAGTGCTTCATTCGAGGTGATCGTCCCTGTCGAGCGAGAAGCGGGGGTCGATCCGCTGCAGCGCCGAGATGAGCAGCTTGGTGAGGCTTTCGAGATCGGCGAGGTCGCAGACTTCGAGTGCCGAATGCGTGTAGCGGGCCGGGAAGCCCATATCGATGCAGGCGACGCCCTTGCCCACGAGTTGCACATAGGACGTCTCGGTCAGCGCGCCGATGTGAGCCGAGCGCTGCAGGTTGATCTTTTCCGCGTCTGCCGTCTGTTGGAACAACTGCACCAGCGCCGGATGCGGGATGCAGCCGTTGAGCGTGCCGCGGCCATGGAAGCTGAACATGCTCATGACTGGTCCAACGCCAAGCCTGACGTCGCCGCGCTGGCCCATGTCCGGCGTGTCGGTGGCCAGGGCGAGGTCAAGCTGGATGCAGATGTCGGGCTGCAGCACCTGTGCCGCGGTGACGGCGCCGCGCAGGTTGAACTCCTCCAGCACCGAGAACACGAGGTGCATGGTAGGCAGCACGTCCTTTGACGCGCGCGCCAGCTCCAGCATCACGGCACAGGCTGCCCGATCGTCCACCGAGGTGCCGCCAATGCGCCCGCCCGCCAGTTCCACGAAGTTGGGGGCATAGACAATGGGTGTTCCGACATTGATGCCCGCCGCAAGCGCCTCACCGGCACTCGCGAACCCGCAGTCGATGTAGAGCTCCTGATAGGGCACCACGCGGTATTTTTCGTCCGGCGTCGTGGCGTGGTGGCTCTTGTTGGCGATGATGCCCGGCACGGTCCGTCCGTTGCCGACCGACAGCAGCACCTCCTGCGCGGCCAATGCCCGCTCCGGCACGCCGCCCACCCGCTCAGCGCGGATCAGGCCCGAGGCTTCGATCTTGCGAACGATGAGCCCCAACTGGTCCATGTGGGCGATGAGCATGACGGAGGGGAGGTTGGTGTCGCCCTCGATGGTGGCAATGAGGTTGCCCAGCATGTCGGTGCGGGACTTGATCCCCAGTTTGGTCAGTTCCGCCCTGATGTAGCGCCGCACATTGCCCTCGAAGCCGGAAAGCCCGGGGATCATCATCAGTTCCCTGGTCCAGCGCTTGATCCGGTCCTGCATGGTTCAGGCGTTCCCTTTCAATTCTCTCCCCGAATTGGTAACGGAAGCACAGATCCGCCGCAAGCCAAGAGGCCATGACGTGACCACAGCCAAGACCCGCTTCGACTATGCAACAAGGCTCAATGGCTTCAAGGCTGATGCAGCCGGGGTATGGCCCGGCCGCAATCGCATCACCTCGCTCGACCTGATCGAGCGGGCCGCCACGGTGCCGGGCCTCTCGGCCGTGGACTTCAACTTTCCGGACCATCTGGAGGGGACGAACGCGAAGGATATCCGCGCCAAGCTGGACAGCCTGGGTATCAGCCTCAACGGCTTTGCCATGCGCTATTATTCTGACCCCGGCTTCAAGAAGGGTGCGCTCTGCCACCCGGACAAAGGCATGCGCACCAAGGCGCTGGACCTGACGCTGCGTGGGCTCGATGCGCTGTCGGAGGCGGGCGGCGACCTGATGACGCTGTGGCTGGGCCAGGACGGCTTCGACTATTCCTTCCAGGCGGATTACCTGCGCCTGTGGGATGAGACGGCCGAGGCACTTACCGTGATTGCCGCGCACAATCCCGCAATCGACATATCGATCGAATACAAGCCCAACGAGCCGCGCGCCTTCTCACTGCTGCCCGATGTGGCAACGACGCTGCTGATGGTCTCAGACGTCAACGCCAAGAACATGGGTGTAACACTCGATTTCGCGCATGTGCTCTATGCCGACGAGATGCCGGCCTATGCCGCCGCCCTGATCCATCGTCGCAGCCGCTTGCTGGGCGTGCATCTGAACGATGGATACGCCAAGCGTGACGATGGCCTGGTGGTGGGCAGCGTGCATGTCATCCAGACGCTCGAACTGCTCTACACACTGGAAAAGCTCGGCTATCGCAACGCCATCTATTTCGACACCTTCCCCGATGCCGTTGGCCTTGATCCCGTCGCTGAATGCTCCGCCAATATTTCCGCCGTCGAGGGCATGTGCCGCGTGCTCGACCGCTTGCGCAGAAACACGGCGCTGGATGCGGCGATTGCCGCGCAGGACGCGGTGGCGAGCCAGCGTATCCTGCAGACCGCCCTTTATGGTGCGGCATGATCGAGGTCGCGGTTGTCGGCAGCCTGCATCTCGACATCATGGTGGCAGCCCCGCGCCTACCCGGCCGTGACGAGACGCTGGTCGGCTCGTCGTGGCACTACAAATGTGGCGGCAAGGGCGGCAACCAGGCCGTGGCCGCCGCCCGCTTCGGCGCCCGCACTGCGTTTGGCGGGCAGACGGGCCAGGATGACTTCGGCGAGCGCCTGCGCGCCAACCTCGTGGCGGCAAATGTCGACATCGCATGTGTGGGCATCGATGCCACACAGGGCAGCGGCATGAGCGTTGCGATCAGTGAAGACAGTGGCGAGTATGGCGCCGTCGTCGTGTCGGGCGCCAATCTCAGCATCGACGCGGCGGCCATCGTGTCCGCGTGGTCGCCTCTGTGGGATGCAAAGGTGCTGCTTCTGCAGAACGAGATTCCTGAACCCGTAAGCCTAGCAGCGGCGAAGGCTGCAAAGGCAAAGGGCGCGCGCATCGTGCTCAATGCCGCGCCGGCGCGGAAGATGTCACCCCAGTTCCTTGCCTTCGTCGACGTCCTCGTCGTCAACCGCGTCGAGGCGGCAATGCTGTCCGGCGAGGACGACATGGCGAAGGCCCTCACCGCGTTGCATTCACCTTCGCGCGACGTTGTGCTGACGCGCGGCGGCGATGGTCTGATGTTGATGACGCGAGATGGCAGGTGGACGGATATCCCTGCCCTGCCAGTTACCCTGATCTCCAGCCACGGCGCGGGAGACTGCTTCTGTGGTGCGCTCGCCGCATGCCTTGCGGCGGGAGACGGGATCGAAGGTGCCTGCCACTTCGCGACGGCGGCGGCGGGGCGGTTCGTATCGACGGCGCAAGTGGGCTGACACCCAATTTCATCATCACCGGGTTTGACCCGGCGATCCCGAAAAAAATGAGCGGGTCAAGTCCGCGCATGATGCGTGGAGGAAATGCGAGTCCCCTCACCTCTTGTCGAAGATCACGCCCATGGTGAACAGGAAGCAGCCATAGGGGCGGAACTCCGAGGTCCGCACCACGCAGAAGCCCTGCTTTGCGGCCTCGTAGAAGGAGAAACGCTCCAACGCCTCCATGCCGACATCGCGGCCTTCGGCATCCTTTGCGATCTGATGCACCTCCGCCTGCATCGGCAGGAGCTTGCCGGGATCGCCCACCACCTGCATGCGTGCGACGGGGGCCGGGATGAAGTCGTCAAGCGGCATCACTGAGAGGATGGCGCGGGTGGCCTGCGAGATGTCGAGGCCGGGGAGCTCGATGAGTTTGCCGGTGCTCGTATGGCGCGCCACGTCATGGGCGGGGAAATTGCGGTCCACCAGAACCAGACGTTCGCCATGGCCCATGGAAGCGAGGCACCACATGAGATCGGGGCTGAGTGTGGCGGGAATGTTCTTCAGCATGGTGCCGCTCCGTATGCGAGACTGATCGCGTCAGTCTCGCAGCCCTCACCTGCATTGGCAACCTCGGGTTTGATCCGTAGCACGCCACACGGCCGATCCCAACTCGCGCAACAGCGAACAGACGAAGCAGCCGGACTGCAACCAGCATCAGCGACGCCCCCCGCCACTTCGAGGCGCCCGACAGGACACAACCGGCCGACTGACCGGACAGTTGCCGTCACCACCATTCCCCGCAGATCTGCGGACCGGTTTTCAGGAGCTCCCCGCCTGGTCCACGCCGCCATTGAACGTGCTGCGGCAATGGAACCTCGGCCTCGGCCAGCTGGTGATGTTCGCCATCGAGACACCACGTGGCATTACGGCCGCGTATAGACGACCCGGCCTCCAACGATGGTTTCAGCCGCCTGCGTCTCGGCGATTTTGTCACCGGGCACCGACAGAATGTCCTGCGTCAGCACTGTCATGTCAGCGAGCTTGCCGACCTCGATGGAGCCGCGATGCTCCGCCTCGCCCAGCGACTTAGCTGGCCAGACCGTCCACATCCTGATCGCATCCTGAACAGAGACGGCCTCCTCCGGCTCGAACAGGCCCATGTCGGACTGGCGCGTGACGAGCGCCTGCATGGCCTTGAACGGATCAATATTGCCGAGATAGAGACCCGTCATGTCTGTGCTGGCCGCGGGCTCGAGACCTGCCTTGATCATGGTCTCGAACTTGTATCCCGTGCTGGCGCGCTCGGCACCCATGTTCTCGAAATCGGCCTTGACGAGTTCGGTGAGCCAGATCGGCTGAACGGAAATATAGAGGCCAGTCTTCTTCAGCGCCTGGGCCCGCTGCAGTTGTGCGTCACTCAACTGGAACATGCCGAAATGCTCGATCCTGCGCATGGAGGCGTGAGGCGTTGCGGCGGCATCTCTCTCATAGGCGGTGAGGCAGATGTCGGTGGCGGCATCGCCGGAACAATGCAGCATGGCAAGGCGATTGTTGCGGCGGGCGAGATCGACGAAGGCATTGGCTTCCACCTGCGGCGTCACCAGCGTTCCACGGCCGCCAGCCGGGTCGATGTCGAAGTGGCCCTCATAGGGGTCATACATGTAGCCGGTGCGAGCGTCGTTCTCGCCGTCCACCCAGGCCTTGATGCCAGCGAAGCGGTAATAGTTGGGGTCCGCGTCCTTGGGCATGTCAAAGGCACTGAGGTCGTCCGGCAGGTCCTTGCCGTCCGGGGCTCCCCACACGGACACGGTGTAGCGGATGTTCGGCTGCTTCACGGACTGGCTCACCGCCTGCAGCGCCGGCACGACCTGGTGGGGCGTGATGGCAAGCATCGAGGTGAAGCCATACTGGTTCCAGAATTGCGCAATACCCTGGCCGTAGTAAGCAATAACTTCCGCCGGCTTGGGCGCGCTGGGTATATCGGCGAAGCCATCAGTGATGACGCCTGTCGGGTTGCCATCAGCATCGGTGAGAACGCCGCCGCCCTTGGGCAACCTTGTCATCCCCTTGGTGATGCCGAGCGCTTCAAGCGCCTTGCTGTTGACCACCGCCATATGTGCGCCATTGGCAAGGATGACCGGGTTGCCGGGCGCAACCTCGTCGAGTTCCGCCCTGGTGGGCAGCCGCTTCTCGGCAAATTTGTTTTCGGATGCCGATACGCAGGCAACAAAGATCCAGTCCCCCGGCGCCGAGGTTCCGACGCGCGTGGCAATGTTGGTGAGCGCCACCGCGACCGACGGCGTCTCAGGATAGCGGGCGTCGACCCAGTCGGACTTCATCCACAGTGTCTCGAGCGGATGGGTGTGGGCATCGATGAGGCCCGGCAGCACGCGCTGGCCATGAAGATCGATCACCTTGGTAGTTGCATCGGCGAGCGCGGTGATTTCAGCCGTGGTACCGACGGCAACGAAGACACCATTCTTCACGGCCACGGCCGCCGCCTCGGACTGGGCGGGGTTCACCGTCCAGAACCTGCCATTGACGAAGGCGACATCCGCCTGCCCGGCCAATGCGGAAGTTGACAGAAGGCCCAGCGCAAAGCCCTGTGCCAGGAGATTGCGGGTGAGCGTCATCTTGTGCCCCTCCATGTGACCTGTTTCCACCAGTCTAGGTCACTGGGCGCCGAACCCGTTGATGTGGATCAAAGGATGCATATGGCGTAAGGGGCGCATGGGCGACACCTGCCGTTGAGGCGACGGTCCGGCCCATTTTGGAGGACAGACCGCTGCTCGCTCCGGCCTCAGGTGTGAATGCCCGGCGCCTCTTGCCCAGTGCTGGCGACATATTCGGTATAGCCGCCGCCGTACTGGTGGATGCCCTCCGGCGTCAGTTCAAGGACACGGTTTGAAAGAGCGGCGAGGAAGTGCCGGTCATGCGAGACGAACAGCATGGTGCCGTCGTAGTCTGCAAGCGCCTTGATGAGCATTTCCTTGGTCAGCAGATCGAGGTGGTTGGTGGGCTCGTCCAGCACCAGGAAGTTCGGCGGGTCATAGAGCATGCGCGCCATGACGAGGCGCGCCTTCTCGCCGCCGGACAGCACGCGGCACCTCTTGTCGACGTCGTCACCGGAAAAGCCGAAGCAACCTGCAAGTGCACGCAGCGAGCCCTGCGCGGCCTGCGGAAAGGCGGTCTCCAGCGACTGGAACACCGTGTGCTCGCCCTCCAGAAGCTCCATGGCATGCTGCGCGAAGTAACCCAGCTTCACGCTGCCGCCAATGGTGACGCGGCCCTCGTCGGGATCCGTCGTGCCGGTCACCAGCTTCAGCAGCGTGGATTTTCCAGCGCCGTTGACGCCCATGACACACCACCGCTCCCTGCGGCGCACCTGGAAGTCGAGGCCCTCGTAGATGCTGCGGCTGCCATAGCGCTTGTGCACGTTCCTGAGCGCCACCACGTCCTCGCCGGAGCGCGGCGCGGTCGGAAAATCGAACAGCACGGTCTGCCGGCGCTTCGGCGGTTCAACCCGGTCGATCTTGTCCAGCTTCTTCACGCGGCTCTGCACCTGCGCGGCATGCGAGGCGCGCGCCTTGAAACGCTCGATGAACTTGATTTCCTTGGCCAGCATCGACTGCTGGCGCTCGAAGGCCGCCTGCTGCTGGCGCTCGTTCAGCGCGCGCTGCTGCTCGTAGAATTCATAGTCGCCGGAGTAGCTGTTGAGTTCGCCGCCATCGATCTCCACGATCTTGGAGACGATGCGATTCATGAACTCGCGGTCATGCGAGGTCATCATCAGCATGCCGTCATATGTCGTGAGGAACTGCTCGAGCCAGATGAGGCTTTCAAGATCAAGATGGTTGCTGGGCTCGTCCAGCAGCATGGCGTCGGGCTTCATCAGCAGGATGCGGGCCAGCGCCACGCGCATCTTCCAGCCGCCCGAAAGGTTGCCGACGTCGCCGTCCATCATTTCCGGAGCAAAGCTCAGGCCCGCCAAAACCTCGCGCGCCCGACTCTCAAGCTCATAGCCGCCCAATTCCTCGAAGCGCCCCTGCACCTCGCCATAACGCTCGATCAACTGGTCCATTTCCTCCGCGCGCTCTGGGTCCGCCATGGCAGCCTCGAGCTCCTTGAGTTCCAGTGCAACAGAACTCACGGGACCTGCGCCGTCCATCACCTCGGCCACCGCGCTGCGGCCCGACATCTCGCCCACGTCCTGGCTGAAATAACCAATGGTGATGCCACGATCGACCGATACCTGACCTTCATCAGGGTCTTCCTGCGCGGTGATCATCCGGAACAGTGTTGTCTTGCCAGCCCCGTTGGGGCCGACAAGCCCCACCTTCTCACCCCGGTGCAGCGTGGCCGAAGCCTCGATGAACAGAAGCTGATGGCCATTCTGCTTGCTGACGTTGTCGATGCGAATCATGTGCCCTTGAAACCTGCGAACCAGACTTTTGCGCTGCCAATAAGCCAAGAGTCCGGCCAGCGAAAGGGCAAGACGCGGGCGTCAGCGCCGCACCAGTCATGCGCCATCACACCGCCCCACCAAAGGGCCGCTCGGCCTTCAGGAATGCCGTGACGGCAGCGCGGAATGCGGGGTCCTGCTGGCGCCTCAAGACGAAGCGGTCACGCACATCATGGCCCTCGGCGTCAACGGCCACCGCACCTTTCGGTTCCTGGACATAGAAGCTGGTGCCCTCCGGGCCGGTCATGAGCAGGAAACCCTCAGCCTCGAGCGCCTCCACCGCACGGCGGGCTTCCGTCATCATGGCGTCGTCAGTCATCTTTTGTTTCTCGTCGGAGTGGCGTGTCCGCCATCATGTGGATGAACGCGCGCGGCAAGACCGCGAGTGCGGCTTGCTCCGCAGACTGGTCGCATGAATTCAGAAATGGATCAACCCATACGATTTTGACGATGAGGACAACGTTCATGGGCAGACGTCCCAAAAAACACGGCGACGGAGATCTTTTTCCCCTCTACGCCACAATCGATATGCCGATGCTTGCAACGTCGAAGAAAGCCCGGACAACAAGATTCAAGATGGGCTTATCGCCGTCTTCAAAGCCCAATGCCATGGGGGTAGCTATGCCCACCCCCGCACCCGCAGATCTTCGAGTGGGGCCGAACATTGCAGCCCTCATGCCAACGTTTAATGACGTCACAAACATTCCGACACTGGAGCCACGCCTGGTGGCCGCCCTCGCGCGCCAGAGCTATGACATCATCCTTGTCGATGACATTAGTCCGGATGGTACGGCCGCAGCAGGACGGGCACTGTCCACACAGAATGGCAGCACGGAAAATTGGGACGGAACGCGACAAAGCAGCTCGCTTCTTGTCACATCGCTGAGCAAACTCATGGCGGGAGCCACGATGAGCAACCCCGCAAGCAGCTTCTTTGCTGTCGGGATTACAGTTTCAACTCTAGTCCGGCACTCGAAGACGGCTCTTATCGCGCGAGCCCATCGAACACGTTACGGAGTGCTCCCGCGATCCTGTCCAGATCAGCAGCCAGGCCCATCGTGAGCTCATCGTGGGGAAGACCTCCCCTCAGAGCTTGCTCCAAATCGCGCGCCTTAGCCGAGGCCTTCCGCTCGCCGAGAACCTGCAGCGTTCCCTTGAGCAGGTGGGCGTAGTCCCTACGAACCTGCAAAACGTTGCTCTGCAAGGCGGCATGCCTTCGTGCAAGCACGTCGGTGTACAATTCCCGGATCAACTCGCAGTAAAACTCTGCATCATTGCCACAGAGTTCAACGCCAATCCCCACGTCAAAATCCAGTGACGAAAGGACTGGAAACAGTTCTGCTCCGGAGTTCATCATCGTCCCCTGAACGTCTCGCGCTACCTGGCATTAGTGCCTCCAAGAAGCAATTCTCCCGCGCGGACACGAATCTAACAGTATCAGTACAATCGAGGTTATGGGTAGTATTACATAACGCGAGCAGGTTTTGAAAAACATGAAACCCGATTCTCTTATCATGCAGCAAATTTGACGTCCGCAAGGCTGCTTCAAAAGCCTGCCCGGGCCCAGAACGAAAGATGACACCGAAAGCAATCGCCTCCGTCGGACCACGGACCCGGCTTCTCGCTACTCAGGTCCGGTCTTGCCGGTTGTCGTCCTTCAATTCACGATCTTGTTGTAACTGGTCACATCTGCAACCGCATAGACTTCGGCCAGGGTTCTGTCTAGCATTGCCGCGATGTTCTGCAGCGGGATATTCATCTCTCTTGCGGCGATAGACGTTGCCATGATCAACGCACCCATGCCGATCGTCGGCGGATGGGAATTGGCAATCGTCAGCAGCATTTTCGAAGCGTTCTGGGCAGTGTCGGTATCATCGAACACAAGCTTGGCTTTAGAAGACATTACAGCTGATCCTGTTCTTGTCGTTGATAATGACGGACTTGAATATCATTGCGTCGAAGCCACTGATTCTGATCCAGACTTGATGAGGCACACAGATCACCTCTTGACTCCGCTTCTGTATCACCAGCTCCGAGTGCAGGCATGCTGCACGTCTGACGGGTCATACACCCCTCTTTTCCGGGCCTCGGTGCCATGTTCCTTGACATGCCATCGCCTCTCAACCGCACACCTGTGCCGTCGGAAGATTGACACCGCTGAATGAATAGCTAGGCGTCGTCACACCGGTAATGGTGAGGATGAAGCAACCGCCTGCATTGCTTGCTGGCGACGCGAGCACAACCTGGCCGGTGCGAGCCGTTGTCTTTGAGGCAGCCATGCTGACGGCACCACTCCACGTCACCCTCACGGCTGCACCCTTTATGGGGCTGCCATTCGGACCCAGAACGGTGACCACCGCCGACGCCGATTTGCCGGTTCTCTTCAATTTGAGTTGCATGCCGATCACCTGCACGCTTGCCTGCGGAACCGCACTGCTGACGACAATCGTCTGTGTCGCTGCGGAACTGAGGCCGGTGTCATCAACAACGAGGAGCCTGGCAACATAAGTTCCAGCGGTGCTATAGGCGTGCGTGACGGACGACAGGGAGCCCGTCTGATCGCCGCTGCCGTCGCCGAAATCCCAGTACCAGAAGGCGACATGCCCGTCATCCGTGGACTGGGACCCATCGAATGTCACCGCGAGGGGGGCAACGCCCGATGAAACATTGGCCGAGATCACAGCCGCGGGAGCATTGCCGGTCGGAGCCACATAGCTGGCTGTAACCCGGAAGTTTCCGACGCTGCCATAGCTTGAGTAGCCGCTGGTGGCAGGATCGCCCTGCCCGCTGCCCTTCACTTCAAGGTAGTAGTTGCCCTGCACCTGAACATTGGTCGAGAGGGTTGCACGCAGGGAGTTGAGGGGGTTGGCGGAGGCCAAGACATTGCCGCCAGCGTCCATCAGGGTGATCACAAGATCAGCATTTGCCGAGCGCGACGCCGGATCCACCGAGACGTTGATGGCGCCAGCACCGCTCGCGATGGCGAAGACGTCGCGGTCAGCGGCGGATTCGATCACACCGTCAATGGTAGAGTTGGCAACACCGGCGGATACAGTAGCCGGAAGGGCGGCTGCGGTGGCAATTGTGTTTCCGAAATCGTCGGTCCGCAGTGGAAGTCCGAAGCTCTGCGCGATGGCAAAGTCATCTTCCTTGTTGTTGGCGTCACCGTATTCGCCCTTGCTGAATTGCACGAGGGGCTTGTAGTAACCGACGCCCATGATGGGTGCCCAGCCTGTTACCGGGTCAGCACCCTGGCCACCGTAGTAAGTGACAGTCGACGTGCCATCGTGGTGAAGGCCCATGTTGTGGCCTGCCTCATGCGAGATCGCTTCGGCAACAGCCTTTTCGGCACCCGAGCCCAGCATGTTGTAGAACACGAGGGCGGGCTTGTAATAATCGGGTGGATTGCTTCCACCGGAATAGTTGAATACGCCGACATAGGCGATGCCCCCGCAACTGCAGGAATAAACGCCATCAGTCCTGGTGATCACCACCGTTGTTCCGAACACTCCGTCGGCGCTGCCAGAACGGGTGAGCGCGGCAGCATCGGGTTGCTGGGTCGTCACATCGACGTCGAAGGGAGCATAATCTTCGGCCACGCGCTGCCAGATGAACTGGAGGCGCTGCAACTCCGTCGTTGAAAAGACAGCCGGGTTGTTGTCGATGTCATATGGTTGCGCTGTGATGGTGTTGCCGTTGCTGTTCCAGGCCGTGTTGGTGATCGTTGCACCATTGAAGTCCAGATAGATGGTCCGGGCAGCTCCCGGGCGGCTATGAAGCGCGAAGGTCTGGTCGAGACCCACCAGTGAACCTTCCTGAATGGCGCTCTGGGATGCCGAAGCCGGATCGGCTGGCACTGGTGCATCGATTTCCTCGACAGCGAGGAGGCGGCCATTCTTGTCCACGCGCATCCGCCGGTCGGAGAGAAGCTCCTTGCGCAGATCTGACGCCGACTTTCCATACCACGCAGCAACGGCGTTCAGGTTGGTGCCCAGTTGATCGACCGCGGCCTGGCCGGCCGCTTGACGCCCGCTCATGCTGAGAGATGGAAATGTGGGGCGGATCTTCTCGGGCTGCCGCAACTGCAACCCCTGCGCATCAGCCGCCAGCGAGGAGATCGAGATGATGGCCAGGGACATCGAGAGCAGGGCTGCAATCTTTTTGTTCTTCTTGAACATTTTGGTCTTCCTGACTGCTCTGGAGCGCTTCCGCGCTCTCTCGGTTGCTTGTTTTGTTTGTTGCGCGTGTCTCGGAACAGGGATGAGGGCGGCCTCAGGCAAAGCTTCGCCATTCCGGGAAACTCACCGGCTCGCGAGGAGTGCCAATTTGGATGCAGTAACCCGCTGTCCGCCGGGCGCGTGGGGCCCGGAGATTTGAGATGTTCGATTTCGGTGGAGGCGGCTCAGCAGCCGCTAGGCGATCTGGTTGCCCGCGATGGACTGGCTCGAAGCCCGGTCGCGTGCAGGGATTTTCATGACATGTAGTTCTTCACCAGGTGGACGAGCCAGAACCCGAGAACTATCGCCGACAAGACGCGAAGGGCAGCGGGCGCGAACTCAGCCGATGACGTTATCTCCCGGATGGCAGCGGCGAATTGGTTGGCTTTCTCGCCCATCGGGCCGAGATACCTGTTGTAGTGGGTTCCACGGCGGTGACGGAGCCTCCGGACAAACTCCCTTTCAAGATATGACAGCGACATGGATGGTCTCCTTCATAGTTCGCGAGTGTATATGCAGTCTTATGCAGTCTTTTGCGCTTCATACCTATTAGTATGCGTCTTCACGAAGTACGTGTTTCTAACACGTGCATCACTTTTTTGGCTGGACCGGGTGCAATCCGAGCCAGCCGAGGTGCTTGGGGCCCGAAAAAGGCCGCTCCGAGATCATTCGAGGCAGACCTCGGGCTTAACAGACGCTTCAGGCCTTTGCCGAAGGGAGAGATGCAGCCGCTGTCGTGGATCGCGATCTACGTATTTTTCGTTACTTCAACAGTTTGACTTGGGCGACATGCCTGATAAGTGATAGGTACTTCCTGAAATTAGGGAGCTAAAGGCTATTTCGCTGGAGACTGGTTGCAGTGACGGCCATGTCGTGGCTCTTTCCTGGACGTTTCAGGATGGAGTTGAAGGCTTCCACACCCGTTCCCGTTGTGCCGAGGACAACACACCATGAGTGCCCAAACTATTCTGATCGTGGATGACGACCGCATATTCGCCAAGGCGCTCGGGAACATGCTCGGCAATTCCGGATACACCGCACTGGTGAGTTTTGACACCACGGAGGCGCTGCTGCTGGCGCGCAATAATCAGGTGGACTGCGCTATCATCGACTATAATTTGGGGGCAGTGCTGGGCACCGCTCTGATGTCGCGACTTCGCGAGGAGGGTCACGAGTTTCCGGTGATCATCCTGACCGGGTTTGGTGACATCCCTACAGCGACACGTGCAATGCAACTTGGCGCATCGGACTTCCTGGAAAAACCGCACAAGCCGGAAACACTTATTGCGGCGCTCGAAAGGGCCATCAGCAGGGCACGAGACCGGGCGGGTTCGGTCGAGAGCATTCGCGAGGCCAGGCAGCAACTACGGGTTCTTACCCCGCGTGAAAGTGAAATCGTGGATGCAATAGTCGCCGGCCGCACAACCAAACAGATTTCCGAAGTCCTTGGCGTTAGCCAGCGCACAATCGACGCACATCGAGCAAGCATCTTCCAGAAACTCGGGATCTCCAGCGCCGCGGAACTGGTTCGCCTGGCGGTGTTGGCCAGCTTGGCACGTCCTCAGGATTGAACATTGGTATCTGATATCAGGAAGACGGACCGCTCCCGGAAGGCCCTGGGAAAAGACGCACGAGAACTTCCTCAAGTTCAACAGTCATTACCGGCTTTGAGAGATGGCCATCCAGGCCCTCCTCGACGCTACGACTGATGTCGCTTTCGAAGGCGTGCGCCGAGCATGCGACAATCTTGAGGTCGCCATATCCACGCTGACGGATGAGCTTCGCCGCACTGTATCCATCGATATCGGGCATCTGGATATCCATGAACACCAAGTCGTATTCCGCGTCCGCCAGCCTGGAGATCGCCTCATTCGCACCACTAGCCGTGGCAACACGTGTTATGCCGAGATTTCCCAGCAGCCGCTCCATTACCCGCAGGTTGATCGAACTGTCATCGACGACCAGCACTCTCAAATCCCCCAGGTGCCCTGCTGCGTTGGCCCGCCCCGCTGGCGTGTCAGACTGCTTGCGCAGCTTTCCGAACTCCCCCAGAACGCCTGACCGCTTGAGCACGTCCAGCAGGCTCGAACGACTGAACAGACCTATCACTTCCCCAACGACGAACTCTGACTTCTCCGACGGCTGCAGCATCGTTCCCTGAATGACGATGGTAGGTATCGTCCAACCACCCTCATGATGACGGGACAAGTCCCTCATCAGTTGAACACCATCTCCACAGAATCGCCGATCCACAATGGCAGCACGCACGGACTTCGGAACGGATCTGGCGAAGTCCTCTGCCTCCTGCAACGTATAGACAACCTTCAGGCGCGGGCCTAACTGGCTGAGAAACTGACATGAGCGGAAGATTGTGGAATACCAGCCGCCAAATAGCACGACTTCAGGATTGTCGTCTGTGCCGTGCTCAGGTGCTTCTTCCACTGGCGTACCACCTGCAAGCACCGCTCGCGGAATCTCCACGATAAACGTCGACCCCGCGCCGGGCCTGCTCGCCACCGACACCGCCCCGCCCAGAAGAGTAACAAGCTTGCGAACAATGCTGAGGCCAAGTCCTGTCCCAGTATAGCGGCGCGTGAGCGAGCCATCGATCTGCTTGAAGGGACGGAAAAGCCTGGACAGGTCCTCAGCCGCTATTCCAATCCCCGTATCGGACACCTTGAACTCGAGGCCATCGCTTGGCTCAGACGCGGAAGGTGGGTGATCATGACCGCGCCTCGTGACGGCAAGCGTTACCGAACCGCTCACGGTAAACTTCAGCGCGTTTGAGATCAGATTGTTGAGTATCTGCTCGACCTTGGCCGGATCACTGAACACCTTCTCGGGGATGGAAGAGTCAAATTGCACCAGCAGATCAATGTTTTTTTCACTGGCGAGAACGGAATGATGTGTAAGGATGTCCGAGACGAGCGACCGCAGGTTAAAGTTTCGCCGTGATAGCGTAACCTCGTCCGCCTCGATCTTGGAAAGATCCAGGATGCTGTTCACGATGTCCAGAAGAGTGAGTGAAGACCGCCTTATAATTCCAAAGTAATCTTCATTTTCGCGCGTCAGAGTAGCCGGATCAATAATCTGCAGCGTTCCAATGATGCCATTAAGCGGCGTACGGATTTCATGGCTCATGTTCGAGAGGAACTGGGATTTCGTCTTGCTCGCCTCATCAGCCCGGATTTTTTCGAGTTCGAGTTCCATGTTTTTCTTGAGAAGGTCTGCGCTGGCGAGCGCCGCCTTTTTGGCTTCATTGAGCTTACGGCTGATCCTGAGCACAAAGATGCAGAGGCCGATCAGGATCGCCAGCAAGGTTTCGAGGGCCCCCAGACTGAGTATGAGGACCCGTATGTGATGTGAGCGATCCTCTTTCTGCAGTTGACGGCTGAGATACGTCGTGTCGACCATGAGATCGCGTACTGGCTTTGCGTCCTTGCGAAGTTGCTGCAGCAGGGCAAGGCGGCCTTCCGCAGTCCCCGCGCCATCGATCAGCGCATCGGTTCTTTCCGCTGACTGGAAGAAGGCCTTTAGGCTCAAACCATCCATGCCGTTGCGAACAGTTTCGAGAGCAGGCGCTTCTCGCAGCAGGTTCACGCGACTCAGGTAGATGTCGCCTCGCAGGCGGAGTTCGGCGGCCGGAGTACCTGTCTCCGCTGAAAGTTGCAATCGCTCGTGCTCGAAGCCGATCTGGAATATGGACCAGCCGGCATCATCCTGCGGTCTTTCGAGATCATTGAGCCCCCTGTATCCGAGCACGCCCAGCACGACCGCCAGCACGATGAACGCCACCATGAGAGAAGCCACCGCAGCCGTCGATGGGTTCACGCCCAGCTTGCGGAGTAGGAACATCGTGCGGACTTACAATTCGGTCTACTTCACGGAGATCCGATTGACCTGCCAGACGGACTGCGCATAGCGCGCCTCAGTTGCAAGCTCTGGAACATCAGTGAACGGGAACACCACAAAGAGTGGACCCTTGTCACGCACCGAAAGATCGACGCCTTCGCGCTTGTAGGCGAGTATGATGTCGTACTTATCCAGATCAGCGACGGCAATATCAGAGCGGTAGTCATTGAGCGCTTCGACCCCAACAGTGGAACCGTGCGCCTTCACATATTTCATCAGGTCGCGGAGCAGAACGCCTTCATAGGTGACCGCACCATCATCCCATGGATTCTCGGTCTTGATTTGCTTATGCGGCAGGGCCTCGATCATCGCTCGGTCGAGATGGGCCTCAAGCCCATCTGTACAGTCGTTGATCATACCTCCAACTGACAGGATGACATCACCCTTCGGCTGCGGCAGTGTACAGGCACTTGCAATGCCACACGACACAACCTGAGCCCAAAGAAGCGTCGCAGCAAGTAAAGCTTTCATGCCGAGCACCTTGTAAAAGTGAATTGAATATAGGTCAAACGCAGGGCCGATACATTCACTTACATGAACCGGCTGCCCTGAACTGTAGAGACGTGATTTTTAGGCAACAATTCGCACTTCCACCTAGGGTTAAGTGCCGTGCGTGAGCACGATGGGTTGTCCTGGTGATGCAATGCACCCTTGATAGAGCTGAAGCACCTCCGAGGGTCAACACGCAAGCCGTTATAAGCGCTGGGACTTCCATCCGTGATGAAACTTGCTACCGGGGGAATAGACACGTGTGTGCGCGGCCAACCGCCGGTTGCCGGGGCAACCATGCTATTGGCACCTGCCTCGTCAGTTCTTGCTGAGGAGATCAGACGCAAGGGCAAGCGTCAGCTCGGCGTGCGCATCCATGATTTTTGGTACCTGTCGTGCCTGCGCTATTGTAGGCGAGGGACTTCGTTCACCGTCGAGGCACCGAGGACCCTGTAGAGACATCGGGTCTCCTGATGTCCACAGCGCGGTCCTATCAGGAGCCACCTTTTCCGCTCGGGACACGTCTCTAAACCTTCTGCTGCGCGGGATCACACAATGGCCCGCTGCAGCTTGTTGGCGTCTGTCGTGGCAACGATTGGCTATTGGCCGCTCGGTGCGCGGCTCTTCACTGCAAGACGTTCGCAACCGGCTCGTTCAACCGCGGGATGACGTCGAACAGCATTGAGTTCTTCATCGCGATGGCCACGGCATGGGTCTTGGTACGGGCCCGCAGCTTGCTCATGGCGCGCTGGGCATAGAGGTTCACGGCGCTGGCGCTGACCCTGAGGATACTTGCCGTCTCGGAAGCGGTCTTCCCCTCAGCAGCCCAGATAAGAACTTCACGCTCGCGGGCACTCAGATGTAAAAGTGACATGGGTGGTTCCCTTCAAGTGATGCTCATTTCGTTACGCCAAACATGCATTCTTTTGCGCTTCATACCTATTCGTATATAGCACTTTAGAGTACGTATATTATGCAATTCATAAAATGAACTTCTTAATTCTACAATTCTGGGACACAAGTCGGCCGCAATTTCAACCCTGCGACACTCAATTGCTTATGCAGGCAGAAGGGTCCATGAGCCAAAGCCCGCGAGCCTGGTCCAGTTCGGCTCCCGCGTGCCACGCTGCCTGCACGGACCAGATCAGTGCACGCCAGCCCACATCATCAAGGTCGGCCGGCGACGGGACATGAATGCCAAGTGACGCTGGGCAATGAATGGACGACTGACCAGGAAAGTTGAATTTCAAGTGTCTGTGACTGGTTTGGAACTCGACGTTGCGGAACAATGAGTAGGATTCGACTGCCGGCGATGGTCCGCCATGTCCGCTCAATTGGCGTTGCGAGCAACTGCCCTATGCGCCGCCCCCCCCCCAGGGCAGGCCACTCATGTACGCAATTTCACGCAACGGAATGACAGATATGCCCGACCAGCACTTTGCGGCCTCCTTGCCTTCCGCCCCCCGACTACGGCAAGGTCTCCACCATAAGACCGCTCGTGAGACCGCATCTCGATTGACAGGTGGTCCCGACCCCGGGGCGATGTATATGACGCGCTATCGGACCAGTCGTCCCGGCGCGTCAAGCTGAAGCAGAGAGGAAGCGGGACTTGGTGCAGGTCACGCAGGACCAGATTACCGAGGACCACTGGCTGAGCTATGCTTATGGCACCGCGATGCTCTTGCTTGTCTGCACAGGCATATTCCTGGGCTTTCGCGGAATATCCGACCTCAATGAACTCCGGACGCCCAGAAATGATATTTCATGGTCTGTTTATCAACTGGGTTTCGAGCATCTAAGATTGTTGCTCGCAGTTGAGACCAACGCGAGCGATGCCGAAATAGAGCTCCGCGGTGATACATATCTTGGCAACGTGCACTTGTTGCGCGCCGCCCCCATGTTCGCGGACCTGCGTAGCAGCATGAATGGACAAGAGCTGCAATCACTCTACGAGTCTGCCGACGCGACCAGTAAGCTGATTGACGCCGCAACCACGCCCGAGGGGCGAAAGGCGCTGCTTGAACGGCTACGCATCGATACGAAGCCGGTTCGAAATCTCACCGTCGACCTTTCAAACCTCATTTACAGACAGGATTCGGCGGATCACACGCACCACATCAGGGCGTTGACCAAGAACCTGGCGGCACTACTGATTTTGATGGGTGCGCTCATCGGCATCAGCGTGTTCTCATACAGAACGCGAAAGAAAATGCTTGATATCAATGCAATCAAGCTCGCAAGCACCGAAATGTCCAAGCGGAACCTGGAACTGGAGCTGCAAAAGGCTCTCGCCGATGACGCCAGCAAGGCCAAGTCGCAGTTCCTGTCGAACATGAGCCACGAAATCAGGACACCCTTGAATGGCATCATTGGAACACTGCAAACGCTTGATATGAAGTCACTCACACTCGAAAATCGTGATTTGATCGGCATCGTTCAGAGATCGTCTGGTTCACTTCTCGAAATCGTGAACAGCATTTTGAGCATTTCGAAAATTGAAGCGAATGACGTCGAGATTTCAAGCCGTTCATTCGACATCCGCCGCCTTGCCGCGGATGTCCTCGCTCACTACGAGGTACAGGCGGCGGGCAAAGGCATCGATCTTCTGGTCGATTTCGACAAATCGGCTCCGCGAATAGTCTACAGCGACCCGCTCAAGATCGAGCAATTGCTGAATAACCTCATTTCGAATGCCTTGAAGTTCACAGAGCACGGCAATGTGACGCTTTCAGTGAAGCGGGACGCCCCGAACGGCGGGGTTGGACAGGGCGACTCTGCACACCGCTTGCAACTCACGATCAGCGATACCGGTATCGGAATCTCGGAACAGGACCAGGAAAGGATTTTCAGGCCTTTCTATCAGGTCGACGGTTCACTGAGACGCCGAAACATGGGAACCGGGCTCGGATTAAGCATTGTAAGCAAACTGACATCCATCCTGAACGGCACGGTTTCCCTGAAGAGCACGCTTGGCGTGGGAACGTCGGTGACTGTGGAGCTTCCAGACGACCTGCACATGGCGTTGGAAAACTCCGGGCCGCCTGACGACATTCACTTTGAGGCCGATGGAAGTAACAACCCTGAAATCATTTTGCTCGGCGGTCATTATGCGACGATTTTCCGGGCGAACGAGGTGCTGCTTCAGTTGGGCAAGTCGACACGCGTGATCAATGGGACTGAGGAAACGGAGCAACTCGCCGGGTCCCTGTCGCGGTCAACCGTCGCCGCATTCATCGATCAGCGGTTCGGCGGAGGAGCGGCTCGGATCATGGAGGCGCTTTCAGGCTCTCAGGGCAGCCGGTGGGGGATTCCAACGATTTTGATCGACACGCCAGGGACACAGCAAAGTGCCGGGCAGACCGGAACATCCCAAGATATCTTCGCAGGCCACCTCGTGGCAACCTTCAGTCAGTCAAGCCTTGCTGAAATCCTTGAGAGGACTTGTCATATCAATGCGGGAGATGTCGCATACAGCGCAGTCTCTTCCGTCACGCTTCAAATGGCCGCCAAGAGCGACCTGGATCATCTGAGAGTCCTGGTGGTTGACGACAACTCGATCAATCGGCGCGTCCTGCAGCGGCTGCTGACCAATTTGGGAGTATCCCGAACAGAGATCGTCAGCAGTGGTGCCGAGGCTGTCCGAAGGGTTGGCGAGCAGGCGTTTGATCTGATTCTGATGGACGTACAGATGCCCGATATTGATGGCTACCAGGCCGCAAAGCTCATCCGCGCGAAGGGCTACCCAGACCTGAAGATTGTTGCCTGCTCAGCACATGCCTTTGAAAATGATGTAAACCGAAGTGCCGAGGAAGGACTGGACGGCCACATTTCCAAGCCTGTCCAGCTTTCGGAACTTGAGGCAGTTCTCAGGAACTTGTTCCTCAAACAGTCTCCCGGATCATCACATAAGGCGACGGCGTAACCAGTCTACTTGCCGCGGGGATTGACCGCCCATCAAGATGGGCGAGCCGCAGTGCAGTGGACCAGGCGCACTGCAGGAGCGTCAAGCGCTCAGCACGCAGGCAGAGTATGCTGCCGACAGCGTAACGCCGCAGCTCGGACTCTGCTGTCAGGCGTGGAGCGCGCCGACGCATCGTACGGCGCACGCGCTCCTCGCTTGAAGATCAGGAAGTATCAGGTGAAGCCAGCCCTAGCCGGCAGGCCGATCTTCTTGAGCAGAACAACGACCGGGCAGAGGCCCGTGAACGATGACTGAATCAAATGCGCGCCCATGATACCGGTCAGCCAGAACCAGTTCGGGCTGACGTAAACACCAAGCAGCACGCTGCCAAGCACGATGATCCCAACAACGAGTAGAATCGCTCTTTCGAGTGACATGACATTGTCCTCCTTCGATTGCTGCATTATGCAGCAAGTGGATTTTCATGCAATCCTTGTTAAATGCACAATCGAGAGTATACTCTTGTCGAAGTTGCCCAGCGTGGAATTGCAGACTCCACAATGAGCTTTGTGCACCATGGCAGCCAAGGGCTGCTGGGTACCCGTGTCAGGACAGTGCATTGGACATCCTGCGCCGCGCGGGCGACGGGCAGCAGATGCTCACTTGACCCTGGAAGCCTTGCCCAAACGCTGCTTCGCCAATTGCGCAGCAATCGAAGCGGATTTAAGTCGACCGAGTTCATAAAGACATTGCGCACTGATGGGCGGCCAACCCGTGCAATGGGAACCGAAGTCGGCATTCAGTGGCTCGCCACGCTCGAAGGACAGGCGCCCAGACGTGAATGGGTCAGGTCTCCGCGCCGGGCGTCGTCCCGAAATACGGTTTGCGCTATTGCCGGGCCTCTTGCTCACAGTCACCATACTCTTTCGAGAGCTTCTAGCGTCGATTCCGCGACGAATTCATGGTCACCGCATGACATCGCGTTCATGAACAAAAGAGCTTGTGGATAAGCCTTCCCGATCGACGGGCTGCGGACAGCTTCGCCATTGATGACTACCATGAGCGCTCGGTTAAACGCTGACTTCCATGCACGTCCAACCGCGTCCCGGCCTGGGCCCTGACAGGATTGATCCTTGCACCGCGAACCGGGACAACAGGTAACATTGCCCAAGTCGAGAATTGCCAACGAGCGCACCATCTTCGAGATCACGTCGATCGTCCGGACCGCTTAACCTCACCTTGACGCCAATTCCTGGATCGCCGGCGACGCCGCCATCCGCCGGGAGCGCCATCGCTATTCGGGTTAGGCCTATGGTTTTCTCATCGAAATTACCGACATCACATAATCCGTTCGGGGATACTGCAAATAGCACCTGATGGTGGTGAGAGAGCCATGGCAAGAACCGGGACAGCGCGGCCTGGATATCCGCATGTCCAACTGGCTCAAGCTGCTGAAAGGCTCAAACGCTGACGTGATCCACTGGATCCGGGACAACCGTCCCCTTTGGTCCAACCGAGAGGGCGAGGCCTAAGCTGCCCCATCGCTCCGAGGATCGACCGGTGCGCTGTGCCCGCCCCGTTCAGCTCTGCCCAGGCGGGCGGCGCGGCAGGATGCCCTTGGTGAGGAACTTGCCACCCTTCGGCTCGACCGGTCGCTGGCGGCCCTTGTGGCCGGCTTGCTTGCCTTCGCCCTTCGCGCCTGTGCCGGCAGGCTGCCAGCTGGGCACGAGTTGCTGCTTGCCCGGCCCGATCAAGTCAGCGCGGCCCATGCTCTTGAGCGCCTCGCGCAACAGCGGCCAGTTTTCCGCATCGTGATAGCGCAGGAACGCCTTGTGCAGCCGCCGCTGGCGCAGGCCCCGCACCGTGTCGATGGGCTCGGAAGCGCCCCGGCGCACGGGCTTCAGCGGATTGAACCCGGTATGGTACATGGCAGTCGACAGGGCCATCGGCGAGGGAAGATAGGTCTGCACCTGGTCGGCGCGGTAGCCGTTCTTCTTCAGCCACAGGGCGAGATTCATCATGTCCTCGTCAGTGGTGCCGGGGTGGGCCGCGATAAAATAGGGAATGAGGAAGTACTTCTTTCCCGCCTTCTGCGCCGCCTCGTCGAACAGTTTCTTGAACGCATCATAGCTGCCGATGCCGGGCTTCATCATCTTGGACAGCGGGCCGTCCTCGGTATGCTCCGGGGCGATCTTCAGATAGCCGCCGACATGGTGCTCAACCAGTTCCTTTACGTATTCGGGACTCTCCACCGCCAGGTCGTAGCGCACGCCCGAGGCCACATTGACCTTCTTCACCCCCGGCACGGCGCGAACCTTGCGGTAGAGTTGGATCAGCGGATCATGGTTGGTGTCGAGGTTCTTGCAGATGTCCGGATAGACGCAGGACGGGCGGCGGCACACCGCCTCCGTCTGACGGTCCTTGCAGGCGAGGCGATACATATTCGCCGTCGGGCCGCCGATGTCGGAAATGATACCAGTGAATCCTTCGGTCTTGTCGCGGATCGTCTCGATCTCCTTCAGGATCGACTCTTCCGAGCGTGACTGGATGATGCGCCCCTCATGCTCGGTGATCGAGCAGAAGGAACAGCCGCCAAAGCAACCGCGCATGATGGTGACGGAATGGCGGATCATTTCCCATGCGGGGATCTTCCGCCCCGCATAGTCCGGATGCGGAGCGCGCGCATAGGGCAGGTCATAGACACCGTCCATTTCCGCCATGGTCAGCGGAATGGGCGGTGGCGTGAGCCACATTTCCCGGTCGCCATGGCGCTGGATCAGGGGCAGCGCGTTTCCGGGGTTTGCCTCCTTGTGCAGAACGCGCGAGGCGCGCGCATAGAGTTCCTTGTCTTCCTCTACCTGCTCGAAGGATGGCATGCGGATCACGGTGGGCACATGCCGGAGGTGCTTGCGGCGAATGCCCTCGTCGGGGCTCTCGATGTCGTCGGCGGAGGCTTCCACCCAACCCTCAGGCAGCGCGCTGCGGATGAAACCCACACCGCGCACGTCGCTGAAGTCCGCTTTGATGCCGGACTGGGCGATACGGTGCGCCACCTCGACGAGCGCGCGCTCGGCGTTGCCGTAAAGTAGCAGGTCAGCCTTGGCGTCAAACAGGATCGACCGGCGCACCTTGTCCGACCAGTAGTCATAATGCGCGATGCGGCGCAGCGACGCCTCGATGCCGCCCAGCACGATGGGCGCCTGAGGAAACGCCTCGCGGCAGCGCTGGGCATAGACGATCACTGCGCGGTCCGGCCGCTTGCCGCCCTCTCCGTCCGGCGTGTAGCTGTCATTGTGGCGCAAGCGGCGGTCAGAGGTGTAGCGGTTCACCATCGAGTCCATATTGCCCGAGGTGACACCGAAGAACAGGTTGGGCTGGCCCAGCACCGCGAAGGCAGATGCATCCCGCCACTCCGGCTGGGCGATGATCCCCACGCGGAAACCCTGAGCCTCCAGAAGCCTGGCCACCAGTGCCATGCCGAAGCTCGGATGGTCGATATACGCATCACCCGTCACGAGGATGACGTCGCAGGAGTCCCAGCCCAGCTGGTCCATCTCGGCCCGCGACATCGGAAAGAACGGCGCCGTGCCATAGCGATGCGCCCAGTATTTGCGATACGAAAACAGCGGCTTGGCAACCGGCATGGGCGCGATCGACGGGGTGGCGATGAGGATGGTGGTCATGGCGGATGCGGGCATCAGGACTCTGGGAGGGAAACGGAACGAGGGCCAGAAGCGGCCGGCCGGGGGGGGTTGTGTCGGATTTGGTCCGTCAGGTCAACAGCAGGAGCACCCGATTGAGCACGCCGAACGTTAAGAAAATTATGAAAGTAGGCCTACATAGACAAGAAGATCTCTAAGATCACTGACCTGCCACTGAAGACTTCCTCCAGATAAATCTGGAGTCCGCCTCAGGAGACGGACAAAGGAGATGCATGCCGGCGCCTTGCCGAAGACATGCTTGAGGCAATTTTCATCGGACTGGAGCCGGGTTCGCATATGCTCCCCGAATGCACAGAGCGGGCGAATTTCCACCTCGCAAGGCAACTCGTTCTAGGTCAAATCCTTGAACCAGCGCTCCTGCCCAACACCCGGGATTGACCCGCAGAGCGTGATCGCCACAACGTGCCTATTGCAATCAATGAGTCCGGAACTTGCTCTTACCGGATCATGTAGACCTTGCGGATCGTCTCATGCACGCGGCAGGTGCCTTTCCAGTCCTGCGGAAAAAAGGCCGCCGTGCCCGGCACGATCTCAATTACCTCACCGGACTCATGGGTGTAGGTGCAGCGGCCAAGCAGGAAATGGCAGAACTCATCGCGCGTCACGTGGCAGTTCCAGTAGCCCGGCGTGCATATCCAGATTCCGGTCTCGCTCTCGCCATTGGGTCCCTTGTGCAGAACGATGCCGCTGGTGTGCGAGGCACCGTCGATCATGGTGGGGATCACGCCCCAGTCCTTGAACGGCCCCGGGTAGCTCTCCGGGTGTGTGAGGTGGGGGGCGGAAGATTCGAGTTTCAGTGTCATGTGTCAGCTCAGCATATAGACGTTGCGCATGGTTTCGTGGACAGTGCAGGTACCCTTCCAGCCGGCCGGGAACAGCACCATAGTACCCGGAACGATCTCGATCACCTCACCCGACTCGTGGATATAGGTGGCACGACCGGAGACAAAATGACAGAGTTCATCGCGCGGAATTTCCAGGGGCCAGGTGCCGGGCGTGCATTGCCAAAGGCCCACTTCCGGCTGGCCGCCCGGTCCCTTGTGCAGCAGCACGCCGTCGCTCTTCGAATTGCCGGAGATTGGATTTGGCTGGTGGCCCCAGTCCTTGAGGGGGCCGAGATAGATTGCCGGACCTTCGAGATAGGGCGCGGAAGATAAGAGATTCGTCGGCATCAGGCGAACTTCCGGCGGGTCAGCGCGTCGATCACCTTGGCAGCCTTGGTGGGCCCATGCTTGGAGCGCATCTGGCGCGAGGTTTTCTTCAGCCGTACCTTCATACTCTTGTCCGTCAGCATGGCCATGATCTTCTGCTGCATCTCCTCATCCGTCCAGTTATAGCGGTCGAGCTTGAAGCCGTGGCCGGTCTCCTGAACGCGGGTAGCATTGTCATGGCCGTCCCACACATACGGCATGATGATCGCCGGCTTGCCGAAGTAGAGGCATTCGGTGAAGGAGTTGTTGCCGCCATGATGGATCACGGCATCAACCTGCGGTATGACTGAGGGCTGCGGGAACCAACTGTCGATGATGACATTCGACGGAATGTTGGAATACTGGTCCTTGTAGTCGCCTACGTTGACGAGCGCCCGCACCGGCATCTTGCCCAGCGCCGTGATCAGCCGCTTCAGGAGGTCGACGTCGCCCGAACCGAGCGAGCCAAAGCTTGCATAGAGTAGAGGCTTGTCATTATTGGCCTTGAAGCGCGGCACATCATAGGGCTTATCTTTCCGCACGCAGCCCTCTAGATACTGGAACTGGCGGGTGGACAGCTTGTGACGGCGCTTGAACTTCACCGCGCTCGGATAGAGCAGAATGTTCATGTGTGGGCTCGCCTCGAAAAACTGGCCGAGCGGATACTTGCGCTCTCCGACAGAGGCGAGGAAGCGATTGAACTCGTCGTGGATCGGTTTGATTACCGTATTGAAATGCTTGCGGTAGGCCGCATGGGCCTTCTTGTCCTTGGCACCCGCGCCCGAGAGATGCGGCGGAATGTCGGGATCCTCTATCTCGTTCTCCGAGCATGAAATGATCCGAACCCACGGCTTGCGGTTTTTCTTTGCATAACGCTTGATCGCCGGGAACAGGATGACGTTATCGACGCAGACGATGTCTGGCTTTACCTGATCGAGGACGCCGGGCAGGTCCTTCTCTGCCCACTTGGCGGTCTCCACGATCATGCTCCAGCAATCCTTCACGTAATTGTCGATCTGCTCATAGGGCGTCTTGCGGAAATTGGGGATATGGCCGTTGATGAAGTCCACCCAGAACTTCGCCATCTGCTCCGGCGGCAGCGGCTCCGACAGGTTGACCGGATGGGCCTCGAAGCCATAGCCCCTGTAGACGTCGAGGAAGCCGGGGTCCGACAGGAACACCACCTTGTGGCCGAGCTTCTCCAGCGCCTGCCCAATACCGACTGAATTGAGTGCGGGCCCGAAG
Organism: Bradyrhizobiaceae bacterium; assembly: GCA_947475225.1. GTDB lineage: Bacteria > Pseudomonadota > Alphaproteobacteria > Rhizobiales > Aestuariivirgaceae > Aestuariivirga. The sequence continues at coordinate 26,587 of CANJMQ010000015.1, read as the reverse complement.
GCGGCCTCGGGGAAGAGCGCGATGACCTTCTTTGGCTTCTTGCGCGGCGCGGGCGTCTTCGCCATTTTCTTGGCAGGCGCTGCCGTCTTGCGCGCCACGGGCTTCGCCTTCTTCACTGCCGTCCTCGCCATTCGTTTCACTCCCTGTTGTTCTCGTGAAGGCGTCATGCTCCCGGCAGTCGGCCCTTGTTGAGGCGCTGGGCTGCGAAGAGCATGACGAAGCTGACACCCATGACCACCGTGGCCATGGCATTGATTTCAGGCGTCACGCCAAAGCGGATCATGGCATAGATCTGCATTGGCAGCGTGGTGGAGGACTGCCCGGCGCCCGCCGTGAAATAGGCGATGATGAATTCATCGATCGACAGCGTGAAGGCGAGCAGCGCACCCGCCAGCACGGAGGGGCCGATCAGCGGCAGGGTGATGCGAAAAAAGGTGGTGAAGGCCGTGGCCCCAAGATCACGCGAGGCTTCGTTCAGAGACCAGTCGTAGGACTTGAGCCTCGCCCGCACGACGGCGCACACGAATGCGAGATTGAACACCACATGCGCCATGACGATCGAGCGCAGGCCAAGCGTGAACTTGATGAGCGTGAAAAAGGAGAGAAGCGCAATCGCCAGTACAATGTCGGGAACGATCATGGGCGCAAACAGCAGCGCCTCGCGACTGGCGGACGGTCGGGATCGCTCGACTCCAAGCGCCAGCAGCGTGCCGAGCACGGAGGAGATCGCGGTTGCCCAGACCGCTACGACAAGCGAATTCCACGCAGCCCCGATGATCTTCGGGTTCTCAACGAGCTTTCCATACCATTCGAGCGAGAAGCCTCCCCACGCGGTCGGCATGCCGGTACGGTTGAAGCTCAGTACCATGAGCACGGCAATGGGGAGGTAGAGGAAGCCATAGACGGCGATGAGCCAGCAGTTAAGCGCGCGCATGATCCCCCCGGGCCCTGAGAGAGGCAATCGCCTGCGCGAACAGGAGCAGCATCATGAGCCCGATCAGCAGGGCCGAAAGTGCAGCGCCAAAAGGCCAATCCCGCGCCGAGAGGAACTGGTCGTAGATGAGGTTACCCACCATCTGGAACTTGCCGCCGCCGAGCAGGTCCGGCGTTACGAAATTACCAATCGACAGAACAAAGACGAAGACCCCGCCCGCGGCCACCCCTGGCGCGGTGAGCGGCAGCGTGATGCGCAGGAAGGTCTGGAAGGCGCTCGCGCCGAGATCGCGCGAGGCCTCGCCATAGGATGGATCAAGCCGCTGCAGGGCGGAGTAGATGGCGAGTATAACGAAGGGCGTGTAACTGTAGACCAATCCCAGCACCACGGCAGGCTTGTTGTAGAGCAGCGCCAGAGGCTGACTGCGGAGACCCAGCCCCATCAGCAGGCTGTTGATGAGCCCGACCGGGTTGAGCAACACGATCCAGGCATAGGTGCGGATGAGATAGTTGGTCCAGAACGGCAGGATGGCGAGGAACAGCAGCGCTGTCTGCCGGGAGGCCGGCGACTTGGCGATGGCATAGGCCGCCGGATAGCCAACGAGCAGGGCGATGAGAGTCGCGATGCCGGCGATGATGCCACTATCGAGGAAGATTGCCAGGTAGAGCGGGTCGAAAGCGCGGGTGACATTTTCGAAAGTCGGGGCCTGCCAGTCGATACCACCATAGATACCGCGCTCGAAGAAGATCAGCGCGAAGACGAGCAGGCATGGCACGACCAGTAGCAGGCCGAGCCACAGGAGCCCGGGCAGCATCAGGAGCCAAGTGGCGTAACGAGAATTCATAGGTATCTTCACGGCTCTCCCGGCATCGCCGGGAGAGCCGCATTGGTTGTCACTTGGCCGCCATCACTTCGGAGACGGTCTTCGAGAAGGCCTTCATGCCGTTACCGAGGTCGCGCAGTTGCTCATATTTCAGGAGCTCGGCGGGAGTAATCGCCATGTTCGGGTACTTCTCGAACAGCGACTTGTCCACCGCTTCCATGCCAGCCTTGTTGGGCGACTTGTACATGATGTTCTCGACAACCCACTTGCCGTTGTCGGCATTGAGCACGAAGTCGATGAACTTTGCCGCCGCCTCAGGATTTTTCGACGCCTTTGTGATGACCATGGTATCAGCCCACAGATCAGAGCCTTCCTTTGGGATCACATACTTGATCTGCGGCTGGTCGGTAATTCCGTAGTTGCACCAGCCGTCCCATGCCTGGACCATGAGGGCCTCGCCAGACACGAGCTTCGAGTAGAAGGTTGTGTCATCATAGGCCAGAAGGTTGCGCTTGGCGGAAATCAACTGGTCGCGAACCTTGTCGAGGTCTGCCTGGTCGGTTGTGTTGACCGACAGGCCATCTGCAAGGAAGCCGGCGGCCATCAGCCAGCGGTCGGTCGACAGCATGGTGATCTTGCCCTTGAGATCGTCCGCGGGAGTCAGCAGGTCATTCCAGCTGGTAGGCGCTGACTTGACCAAGTCGGAGCGGTAGCAAAGCCCCGTGGTGCCCCAGGTATAGGGAACCGAAAAGGCATTGCCGGGGTCGTGCTTCAACTCGTTGGCCTCCGGGTAGAGGTTGGCAAGATTGGGTATCTTTGCGTGGTCGATGGGCGCGAGCAGGCCCAGATTGTTCAGCGCCTCGGCGAAGGGCGAGGACACGAAGAGTACGTCATAGCCCTCGCCGCCCGAGGCGGTGACCTTGCCCATGATCTCCTCGTTGGTGGCATGTACCGCGATCTCAAGGTCAATGCCGGTGGCGGCCTTGAACTTCTCGGCCATGTCCTTGGGCATATAACCGTCCCAATTGGAAATCACGAGCTTCTCGGCAAAGGCTGGTGACCAGCCCGCGGTGAACATCAGTGCAGCAGCCGCAAGCGACAACAATGGTTTGAACTTCATGATTCGTGGTTCCTCCCGGTTTTTCAAATTTTCGCTTTCCTCGAAGTGTAAGAGGAAACGGACGCTCGGTCGAGACTCGTTGAACCAGCGCTCGCAAGTTCAAGCGGCCTTTGAAAACGACCGGTCCATGGGGAATTGAGTTCTGGTCAAAGCGCCCTCCGGCTGAACACTGCCAGGCCTGAAACCAGACCTCAAATTCCGGGATCCGGTCTTCTGCGTATTCTCTCGGAGACTGCAATTATTCTTTCTTTTCAATTCTATAGATACCACCACGGTGCTGCCGTGGACCTGCTCTGATCGCGATCATAAATCGCGGCGTGGAGGCGAAGAATGCGCTGAACCGCTTGGTCCCGATCTGACGGGAGACGGGTTTGCCTCGAAAGCGTGATGGGCCGCTATGCCGCCGCTGCACGGATCCGAAACCGGTTTGCCAGAATCACCAGCAGGATGCCGGGAATGAAGACCACCGTGGCAATAGCCGGATAGAGCGGCGAGGAGCCCACCGCTATACCGGAGAAGATGAAGGTCGGGATCGTCCGCGTCGAACCTGCGAGGCTGTATGTGATGTAGAAATTTCCCCAGCTCAGCAGGAAGGCGAAAATCGCCGCAGAGAAGATGCCGGGCCACAACAGTGGGATGGTGACATGGCGGTAGACCTCCCACGTCGTGGCGCCGCAGTCACGTGCGGCATCCTCCAGCACGGGATCGAAATTGTAAACCTGCACCGCCACGATCACCATGACGAAGGGCGCGATGTAGACGACGTGGCCGATGATTGCCGTAACGATGCCGGTGTTGAAGCCGAACCAGCGGCCCAGGACTGAAAACCACAGCAAGAGCACGATGCCGAGCAGCAGCTGCGGAAACGCCAGCGGTGCCCCCGCCAGTCCCTGAAAGGCCCGCTTGCCCTTGAAGCAGTAGCGCACCGCGACGATGGCCGCCATGGTGCCGACGATGGTGGCAACGAAGGTGGCCACGACAGCGATGAGCGTGGAGTTCCATAGCGCGTTTAGCGCCGGGCCGGACTGGAACAGCGCGCCATACCACTTGAGCGAGATGCCGTCGAAGGGCAGCGTGAGGAAGCGTCCTTCCTGGAAAGAAAAGGCGATAAGCGTGAAGATCGGCACGTAGAAGAAGACGAGCCCCGCCGCCATGGAGCCATAGAGAATGACGTTGGCCAGCGCGCTTTCAAAACGGTGGTTCATGCCCCAGCCTTCCGCATGCCGGCAACACGACTGAACAGCAGCACAACGAAGATGGCGACCACCATCAGCACGAGCGTGAGGGCGGCACCCAGGGGCCAGTTGACGCGCGTCTCGAAGGTCTGGCGGATCAGCTCCGCTGACATGGGCGACTTGCCGCCGCCCAGCACCTTGGGTTCGAGGAAGACGCCGACGCCGAGAAGGAAGATCAGCACGCTGCCCGCCCAGATGCCGGGCCGCGACAAGGGCAGCGTCACTTCCCAGAAGGCGCGAAACTTGGAGGCGCCCGCGTCATAGGCCGCAAGAATGAGCGACCGCTCAATATTGTCGATCGAAAGATAGATGGTGAAGATGGCGAAGGGCAGGAGGTTGTAGACCATGCCTAGGAGCGTTGCCCAGTCACTGAACAGGAAGGCCACGGTTTCCTGGGGCAGGCCCAGATGCGCGAAGAGATAGTTGGCCGCCCCCTTCTTGTCGAGGAACAGCACCCAACCGAAGGTCTTGAGCGTTGCATCCGTGATGAAAGCAAAGGTGATGAGCACCTTGATCTCACTGTCATAGGCCCTGAAGCGCGTGGCAAGTCCATAAGCGATGGGGAAGGCGATCACGATGCAGACTACAACGCAGGCCAGCGCCATGAACAGCGTATGGCCAAGGATCGTCCAGTAGTGCGGCTTGGTGAATACATCGGTCCACGTGGCGAGGTTCCATGTCCAGTTGAGCTGGAAATTCTGCGTCTTCTGGAAGGTGAGGATGAAGGTCATCACCAAGGGCGCGAGGAAGCAGGTGGTCTGCAGGATGACGCTGGGGAGCGCCTTCACCCAGAGCTCCGGGTCACGCCAAATGCGGGAGACCTCCATGTCCATGGCTCACGCCTCGCCCGGCTTCAGGACCCAGATGTCCTTCTTGGCCCAGCCGAGCCACACGTCCTCGCCCAGTTGCATGGGCAGATGTGAAGTGCCCTGGATCTCGATGGCAAGCTCGAGGCCCTTCGGGCTGCGCGCACGGTATTGCACCGTGCCGCCCTTGGTGAAGACCTCGGTGATGGTAGCGGCAAGCTTGCAGTCGACGTCGGCTTCCTTGTCGCAGCGGCGGATCAGCTCAGGCCGGACGTTCATCAGCGCAGGCCCCTGCCCCAGGCCTTCGGTGACGAGCGCGGTGGGAAGACTGCCCTCCCCATCGACGATCTCATCACTTGTGTAGCTCACCTGCTCTGCGTTGCGACCGGTGAGAGTGATGGGCATGAGGTTGGTTTCGCCGATGAAGCCTGCGACGAAAGGGTCCGCTGGGCGGTAATAGATGTCGGCGGGTTCGCCCAGTTGCAGAATTTTTCCGGCGCGCATCACGCAGATGCGGTCCGCCAGCATCATCGCTTCTTCCAGGTCGTGCGTCACATGCACAAAGGTGACGCCGACCGAGCGATGCAGACGCTTCAGTTCCGCCTGCAGCACCTTCTTGAGCTTCACGTCGAGTGCCGAGAGCGGTTCGTCGAGAAGCAGCAGCTTCGGCGAGGAAATCATCGAACGGGCCAGCGCCACACGCTGCTGCTCGCCGCCCGAGAGCGCCTTCGGATAGCGCTTCAGATATTCGGGCTTCAGTTCCATCAGGCGGATCATCTCGTCCACCTTGGTGGCGATGGTCGACTGGTCCAACTTGCGGAGCTTCAGCGGGAAGCCGATGTTCTGCGCCACCGTCATGTGCGGGAAGAGAGCGAGTTTCTGGAACACCATCGAGGTGGGGCGGAGAGCCGCGGGAACGCCCTCCATGTCCTCACCCTCGATACGGATTATTCCCGAGGTCGTATCCTCGAAGCCCGCAACCTGCTTCAGGAGCGTGGTCTTGCCGCAACCCGAGGGGCCGACAAGGGCAATGAACTCGCCATGCCGCACGTCAAGCGACACGCCACTCAGCGCCGGATAGGTGCCGTAGGACTTGTGAACATCGGTGATCGACAGAATCGGTGCGGCGGTCATGGGCTTCCGGAAATGATGAGGGCCGGACATGCCGCAGGCATGACCGGCCCGTCAAGGCGTCATTGCGCGGCGGCGAGCTCTTCCTGCCAGATTGCCAGCATCTCGTCGATGTTGGGCGCGACGCGGTGCATCTGCGAATTGTCGTAGGCGTGCCACATGTAGTCCATCTGCAGGATGTCCTTCTCCTCCGGCGTGAAGACGGATTCGACAGCCTTATTGGTAACGACGTTGCAGGTGGAATCAAGGAGCGCAAGGGCGTGGGCCGCGTCCTTGGAGACAACGTGCTTCAACAACTTCTGCGCCAGTTCCGGCTGGTCCGTCTCTTTCAGCACCGCCGTGGCCTCGACCCAGATGATGCCCTGCTTCAGGCCGTTCTTGGGCTCCGGCACGATGGCCAGGATGTTCTTGTGGCCCTGCTTGCGCACCGCCGAGGTAAGGTAGGAACCCGCGCCGATGCAGCCCAGCAGCGAGCCGTCCAGAAGGCCCTTCTGTGCCTGCGTCAGGTCGCCCACAAGCGTGCGGGTGTTCTTGAACATTGCGCGCAGCACCAGGCGCACCTCGTTCAGCTGCTTCTCGTCCAGCGGCTCGTAGGGGTTGATGCCGGCGTGCAGCGCCATGGGCAGGATGGGCCAGTCGCCCCAATCCATGACGCAGATCTTGTCCTTGTTGGCAGCGTCAAAGACCGGGTCATAGGTCTTCCACACCTCGGGCTTCGTCACATCGGTGTTGATGCAGGGGCCGACCCAGCCCCAACGCGTGGCAACACCGATGGTCTTACCCTCGTTCATCAAGGGCTCGAAGGGCGGTTTGAACTGGTCGTAGAAGTCGGCGTAGACTTCAGTGTAGTCGTCCGGGTTCAACTCCATGGCGAGGCCCGCCGGGCCCATGCGGGTGATCCACGGCATGTCGCTGGATACGAGATCGACTTCGCGCGAGGCGCCGGCCTGTAATTTGGCGAAGCCGCCGGGGCTGTCAACGATCAGGTCGAAGCTGATCTCGGTGTCGTTGGCCTTGTTGAATGGGTCGATAATGCGCGGGTCATTGTAGCCTTCCCAGCACATGTAGGTCATCTGCGTGGCCGCATGCGCCTGACGGGTGTTGAGGCCAAGCAGGCCTAGGCCCGCAGCGCCGGCCATGCCCTTCAGCATGCGGCGCCGGTTCATCCCCGCCTCGTCAAGGCCCATGGCCTTGATCTGGCGCTGATAATATTGCGGCAAGTCGCTGTACCAGTTCTTCGACATGGGTTTGATCCTCCGATTATCGTGATTTGATTCGATGCTGTGGGATTTGCGTAGCTTCGACCATATCCCCCGGGGAATAGGCTTGAGTTGAAAGCCCGAGGAAGGCGGCAAAGAGCTCCGCCTGGGTGGAGACCTTCAGCTTGCGGTAGATATTCTTGCGGTGGATTTTCACTGTGCCGGGGCTGATCGACAGTTGCATGGCGATCGACTCCGTCGAGTGGCCGCGAAGCACCATGGTGACGATCTCACGCTCACGCAGCGTCAAACTTTCGAAGGCGGGATGCGCGGTGCGCGGCTCAAGCACCTCGCGGCGCGCGTGTAGATTGAACCAGTGCGCGGCACAATTCGCGCCGATGGCAGGCTCTAGGGCGCGCAAAATGTTGAGATCGGCGCGCGTTATAGGCGGCGAAGAATCCCAGCGGCCGAAGGAGGTGACGCCCGTCAGTCCTCCGCCCACGTCGAAGAACACGCCGATCTCCTCGCCGATGCCGGTACGGCCGTAATGGATGCGGAAATATTCGCTGCGGCGGAAATGGTCGGGGGCCACATCATGCAGGCGGTGACAGCCCGAGCGCATGCCCTCCTCGACGAGGCGAAAGAACGGGTCGAGCAGGAAGGGGCCGTCCGCATAATCCTCAGCGATGATTGTGTGGCGCGCAGGCTCCAGCGTGTCGGCCAGGGTGAGCGGGCGCGCCGTTCCGGCATAGGCGAAGACCATCACGAAGTCGAAGTCGACGAGGCGCTTGACGCTGGCCAGCAGTGCGGGAGCGAAGCCTGGCCCGCGCTGGGCAGCCGCAATTTCTGCAATGCCGCGGCTCCATTGCTCGAGCAGTCGCAGCTTGGGGGCGGTGTGGGCGGGCATCTCGGTCCTTAATCCTTTGGGGATATGGCCACATCCCGCGGTCGAAATCTATCCTAACCACCGAAACGCAATCGAGAGAAGCCCGATGACCCAGACGATGAAGGCCGCCGTTCTCCATGAACTCAGGACGCCGCTAAGGATCGAGCGCGTTCCGGTGCCCGAACCGGGCCACGGCGACCTGCTCATCAAGGTGACCGCCTGCGGCGTGTGCCACAGCGACCTCCATGCGGTGGACGGTGACTGGACACCGCCGCCGGTGATCCCGCTGATCCCGGGACATGAAGTGGCGGGCAAGGTGGCCAAGCTCGGCCTCGGTGTCACCGGTTTCAAGGTGGGCGATGAGGTCGGCGTACCATGGATGTATTCCTCCTGCGGCCAGTGCGAGTTCTGCCTCGCCGGCATGGAGACGATCTGCAAATCGGCGGAGGCCACCGGCTATACCAAGCCCGGCGGCTATGCCGAATACCTGGTGGCGCCCGCCGCTTATGTGGGCCGCCTGCCGGAAGGCACCGACCCCTATGCCATGGCACCTATCCTGTGCGCCGGTGTCACAACCTATCGCGGCCTGAAGCGCACGGGAGCGCGGCCCGGCCAGTGGATGGCCGTGGTCGGCATCGGCGGGCTTGGCCACATCGCCATCCAGTATGCCCGCGCCATGGGTCTGCGCGTCGCGGCCGTGGATGTCTCGAACGAGAAGCTGGACCTGGCAAAGACGTTGGGTGCCGAACTGGTGGTGAATGGCGCAGAGACCGATCCGGTCGCCACCATCCAGGAAAAGATCGGAGGCACCCATGCGGCAGTGGTCACGGCCGTTGCCAGCAAGGCCTTCGAACAGGCGGTGCTGATGCTGCGGCCCGGCGGCACGGTGGCCTATATCGGTCTGCCCGGCGGCAAGTCGGACGAGATCCGCGCCTCGATCTCGGCCATCACCAACTGGGAACTCTCGGTCAGGGGTTCGAACGTCGGCACCCGGCAGGACCTCCACGAGGCCATCGCCTTCGCCGCCAACGGCCTCGTCAAGGCAACGATCCGCACGGCGAAGCTCGAAGAAATCAACGACGTTCTCGACGACATGCGCAAAGGCCGCATCGTCGGCCGCGTGGTGCTGAAGTTCGCCTGACGACTACCGCCGTCGCCAAGGGTCGGTTGACCGTTTTGTGGGCTGAGTAGCTGGCGGCGGGAACGGTATGGAAATCCAGACATCACTGGCTTCAAGTAATTGATTTACGAGAACGAGTATTGCGCCCCGCTCGTATGCCAGGTCCACAAGTGAGTGGCTGCAAGACGTCGGCTCCCGGTCCTCCCAGCCCAATGAGGCCTAGAAGCCGGATCTACCGATCGTTCATATCCATAACATCAGATCACTGCCTCTCCGGCGCCCTGCTATTTGTCACGAAATTTCTGATGTCAACCTGGACCGCGAGATCGGGGCAACTGCTCCGCGGGGATGTGGCAACGGATGGCGTGGAGGTTGCCAAGTGCAACAAGGTCTGGGGCTGTATTTTCACAAATGCTGCCAAGCTTTCTAGAGCAGCGGGTATGGAACACGCACCCACTGGGCGGTTTGAGCGCACTCGGTACTTCGCCATCAAGCTTCACGCGTTCTGGGTGTTTGCCGTCGATCGATGGAACAGAAGACAGTAGAGCTTCGGTATAGGGATGGTGCGGGCCGGAAAACACGTCTTCGGCCGGGCCTATTTCCATGACGCGGCCGAGATAGAGCACCGCAATCCTATCTGAAAGATATCTGACAACCCCCAGATCATGAGAGATGAATATGAAACTGACTTGCTTGGAATTCTGCAATTCCACCAGAAGGTTTAGGATGGCGGCCTGTACGGACACGTCTAATGCTGAAGTTGGTTCATCACAAACGACGATTCGGGGATCGCCAGAAAAGGCCCGGGCAATAGCCACACGTTGTTTCAAACCACCTGACAGCTGACTTGGCCTCGCGTCAAGATAGCGTTCAGACAATTTGACAGCACGCGTCAATTCATGGACGCGCCGTTCGCGGTCTCGCTTGCTGATATTCGTGAGCTTGGCAATGGTACGGTTGATCATGTGGCGAACAGTGTGCGAGCGGTTCAAAGCAGAGTCCGGATTCTGGAATACAATTTGCAGTGCCTTAACTTGCTCCCGCGTCCGCCCGGCGAGTTCAGCCGCAGCCTGCTTTCCATCTAGTCTGATTGAACTGCCAGCATCGGGCTTGACGATCCCCAATATGTTCCGCGCAAGTGTGGTCTTGCCGCTTCCCGATTCACCAACCAAGCCAAGTGTTTCGCCACGCCCCAACGTGAGGGACACATCGTGGAGCGCCTTGAACTTGATGGTTTCCGCGCCATAGGTCATGTTCAAGTGTCGGATCTCAAGCGCTGGGTCGGGATCATATGAAGACCGGTACTGAATCGGGGGGAGCGGCTCAACCACAGCCATTATTGAGGCTCTTTCAGGATAGTGGCACTTGCAAAGACGGTTGCCGAGATCGGCGATATCAGGCTCGATCGTTCGGCATATTTCATCTGCCACAGCGCAGCGCGGTGAAAAAACACAGCCTGGTATAACTGCACCTGCGGGCGGCAGAACCCCCGGAATTGTTGTCAACGGTGCAACGTTTTTGCTGCGACCCCGTTGAGGAAGACAGCGAAGAAGTCCAACCGTATAGGGATGGCGAGGAGAATTGAAAACGTCTCCCGTTCTGCCTTCCTCAACCAATCGTCCGGCGTAGAGCACGCCAACGCGATCACACATTTTTGCGATCACCGCGAGATTATGGCTGATGAACAGGATCGATGTTGAAGAATCCCGGCGCAATTGCAGGATGAGGTCAAGAATATCAGCCTCGACAGTTGCATCTAGTCCGGTTGTCGGCTCATCGAGTACCAACAGGGTAGGCATGCTTGCGAGCGCCATTGCGATTGCAACGCGCTGCTGCATGCCGCCTGAGAGCTGGTGAGGATAGCGCTCCATGACCTGTTGTGGATCACTTATGCGGACACGCCTAAGAACTTCTTCGGTTCTGTGTGCCCACTCCGACTTCGGAATTCTCGCAAGTTCAAAAACTTCTTCGATTTGCAAGCCAACACGAATAGTCGGGTTTAGAGCGCGCCCTGGATCCTGATAGACCATGGCAACTGACGTGCGCCGGAGTTCTCGCAGCTGCGCTTTTCCGAGGCCAAGCAGATCTTGGCCATTGATGAGAATGCGACCCTGGTTGACCGACCCGTTGCGGGGCAGATAGCGAAGGACGGCATAGGCTGCCGTGGATTTTCCACAACCGGATTCCCCCACAATGCCATAGGCTTCACCCGGGGCAATCTCAATGTTGACACCATGAAGTATCTGGCGTTTTTCTCCTTTGACGCTGTATTGTACGCAAAGGTTTTCCAGTTTCAGAGTAGGTTTTCGCTTATCAATCATTGAGAACACTCTGAATACCGTCAGCCATCAAATTCACCCCAATGACCAGCGAAGCAATTGCAAGGCTGTCGAATACAACTGTCCACCAATAACCTCCACCTATGAGGCCATAGTTTGTGGAGATCGAAAGCCCCCAATCAGGCGAGGGGGGTTGAATTCCAAAACCAATGAAGGACAGTGTAGCAACTGTGAAGATTGCATAACCCAGCCGCACCGTGGTTTCGACGACAATTGGCGGAATGATGTTTGGCAATATTTCAAAAAACATAATGTAAAGACTGCTTTCGCGGCGCAATTTTGCTGCGGAAACATAGTCTAATCCCCGCTCAGTCAGCACACTTGCGCGGACTGTGCGCGCAATGATGGGGGCGAAGGTGAAGCCGATCACAAAAAGTACGGCGACAATTGATGTTCCGAGAGCCGTCAGCGCGAGGAGTGCGACGATCACTGTTGGAAGTGCGAGGACCGCATCTACAATGCGGCTTGTGACTTCATCAACGACGCCACCAGAGTATCCCATCACAAGGCCAAGCGCTGTGCCAACCACAGCGCTTATCAATGTTGCAAGCGGAGCTATAGTCAGAATATCGCGCGCGCCAGCAATGACCCGGGAGAACACATCACGCCCCAGCTGATCCGTACCGAACCAATGTTCAGTCGAAGGCGGAGAAAGCGAGTTCAGCATATCATCGGCGAACGGGTCAAACGGCACAAGCATTCGGCCGAAGATGGCGCATAGAACCCAGAACAGTACAATTGCCGCTCCTATGCAAAATGTGTAGGAGCCGATAATTCGATAGAGATTCCGGCGTTCCTTCTTGTTACGAATGGTTTCGGCTCTCACGTTGTCGTCCGTCATCATTGGCTACTGAGACGAATACGCGGATTGAGAGCAGCATAAATGAGGTCGGCGAGCAATGTGGTAGCAACAAACAGAGCGCCCACCACCATCACGCCCGCCTGGAGCATTGGGAAATCCCTCTTTTGTGCAGCGGTGAAGATCAAGCTGCCGATACCTTGGTAGTGGAATAGAATCTCTATCACCACCAGACCACCGATCAAATACACAGTCTGGGTTGCAATGACACTGATGGTCGGCAACAGGGCATTGCGCAAGACATGTCGCCATATCACTTGCGGATAGGACAGTCCCTTGAGGATAGCTGTGCGCGTATATTCAGCATCAAGCGCTTCAATCATCCCAGCGCGTGTCATCCGGGCAATGTAACCGAACAGGATCAACACCAGAGGAACCGACGGCAGAATGAGATAGTAGATCTGCGTGAAGAAACCAGCCCCAGTTGGCCAAGTTGCTGATATCGGAAACCAACGCAGCGACACGCCAAATATCAGTATCAGTATGATGCCAGATACAAATTCCGGCACAATGGAAGCCGAAAGGCCAACAACCGATATGACCCGATCAATCGCCCTGTCGCGTTGCAATGCTGCGATCACCCCTACGAGAATACCAAGCGGAACAACCATTAAGAATGCGACGAGAGAAAGCTTGAGAGAGTTTAGGAGAGCCGTCGCCAGAAACTCCGAGACGGGAGCCCTGTAGGCATAAGAAAGACCAAGGTCCCCGGCCAGAAATCCGGATATCCAGTCGCCATACTGGAAGAGATACGGACGATCGGTTCCCATTTCATGATTGAGAAGATCAACTGCCCTTTGATCCGCAAACGGACCAAGCATTGCCCGCCCGACGTTGCCAGGCAACATTCGGCTGCCTGCAAAAACCATCACGCTCAACAACCAAAGGGTTGCCAGTGAGAGGAATAACCGCCTAACAACGAAGTTGAAAATGTCGAATCTCCTCGCTCTCCCGGTGGTTGACTCCCGCACATTGAGTGCGGGAGTCGCATGCCGAATGCATCTATTAGAGAGCCTAGAAGCTTGCCTCTCTCAGGAACAAATGACTCATCGCCGTTGACACAACGCCGGTCGTCCCCTTCTTCGTGGCTGTGAGATAGTCATAGAAATATGAGAAGATCAGCGGCGTCTCATCCAGCAACAGGGTTTGGATTTTGCCTGCTGCGGCACGTTGCGACTCAAGATCAAGAGACGCGATGTATCCTTTCGCCAAGGCGTCGTATTCGGGATTGCTGAAGTGCGCAGAATTCCAGGTGCCCGTACTGGTCAGTGGCGCCTGCAAAAAGACATTCGGAACACCGCGGTGACCATAGTCAGTGATACCCATATCAGAATCAAGCCACGGCGATTTGCCGTAGACGGCATCGCCATAATAGGCACCTTGATCCATGATGTTGAGTTCGATGTTCCCGCCGATCTCCTTCACCGCGTTCTGGATGAGCACTGCATAATCCGGAATTTCCAGATACTTTTCGGTGGTCAGCGTGGTTTTGAACCCGCCGGCCATCCCTGCTGCTTCCATCAACTGCTTTGCCTCGGCGATATTCTTCTCGCGCTGCGGAACTGACGCGTCAGTCGAGGGGTAGGCAGCCATGAAAGGGCTGTCGTTGCCAATTGCGGCACGGCCTTTCATGAGCCCCTGCACAAGTTTTGGCCGGTCAAGGCACAAGGCAATGGCGCGGCGAACCCGCTTGTCCTTGAACGGATCCTTGTCGGTGCGCATGTGGACCTGCTGATGGGCAGACGACGGCAAGCTGATGATTTCGAAATTGGGATCGTTCAACAAACCCACACCCTGCAGAACGGGCAATTGCGTGATGATATCAACCTGCCCGCCTTGCAATGCCAGAATTTGTGGCTGGTAGTCATCATAGAAGCTGATCTCGACCCGATCCGCTTTAGCCGGACCTCCCCAGTAGTCGGGATTGCGGATGAACGAAGCACCAACCTTGGGAGTGTATTTCTCCAGTTTGAAGGCGCCGGTTCCAATCATCGACTTTTCAAAATCGCCGGCATAATCGGCAGGCAGGATGACCGCATTGTAATTGTCGGTCGAAACGGCATAGGGGAAATTGCCATTCGCAGCTTCGAGATGGAATTCAACAGTATAGTCATCGACCTTGCGGGTGCCGCCCTTGGAAAGCAATCCTGAGAACACGGAGAGCGCGTTCGAACCATTGTCGGGGTTGGCGAGGCGGTCAAATGTCGCCACGACATCGTCGGCGGTCATTGTCTTGCCATTGTGGAATTTCACACCCTGGCGAAGCTTGAACGTCCAGACTGTTGCGTCCTTATTGCTGGACCAACTCTCGGCGAGTACTGGAATTGCTGTCAGGTCTTTACCCGACAAGACGAGTGCCTCACCAACTTGTGACAAGACGGTGATGCCGCCGCCGTCGGCGATCTTGACTGGATCAATTGCAGCCGCTGGCACCGTTTGCGCCACCCGAATGGTACCACCTGCCATGGCAGCGCGTGCGGGCTGCACTGAAGCGGAATAGCCAATTGCTCCAGCGACACTGCCGAGGAGTGGGGCGGAGAGGCCCAGCACAGAACCATAACGCATGAATTCGCGTCGGCTGACGGTGCCCCGCGCCAATCCGTCGATCAGGTGGTTCTGGTGTTCACTGCGCCCGCGGCGCAAGATATCAAGCAATCTGTAATTGATGGCCATTTTCTTCCCCTCTTCTATATTTTCATTTCCAACATTGTGTCTGTTGCTCTTGTACGAAACCATTCGGCCGAGTTTTACCGGATACTGTCAAGTGGAATCGTGTCTTATTTCGCCGCCAGGCTACGATTTCAGAAACGATTAAAGTTCGCGCGTTGGATCTGGTGATCGGCCGGGGCTGCATAACTCACGGTCAGGAAGATGACCCGGTCTTCATCGGATTGCCACTGTCGAATGGCTTCGATTGGTTCCGCAAGAACCTCTCGATGGCGCGGCCGAGAAAACCTCATGGCGCGCACCGGACATGCTGCGGTTTCGGCCTTTGCGTCGCCGGCTGCTCCTGCCCGCGAACAGCCAAAACACGTTCCCACGCCAGTCTTAAAACCCACACGACCCTAATGGACGCCGTAGCTGAGCGTCACAGCCGCCAGCACGGACACGCGCACGTAGTGATCGTCAGACCTCACCCAATGGTCGACCCAGGCAAACCAGACTGGATCAATTGAAATGCTGGAAAGCAGGGCCTCTATTGGAGTGGAAAAGGCAGTAGTTCCTTTGTCGATGTCCACTATACCTCCTCCCACGGAAAGGTGTCGAGGCGCTTTGCCCCGTTCGACGTTACCACAACTTGCGTCTCCAGCTTCACGGCCTCAGGTCCTCCCTCATCCCCAATGAGGCTCTCAACGCAAAACACCATGTTGTCTTCGAAATGACCCGACATCAGGTCGCCCGGATCAACGGCGTGTGGTACGCCCGGATACTCATCAGCCAAGCCAACACCATGCAGCGCGCATCCATAGCGGTTGACCAGGTAGCGTTCGGGGATCGGCCAAGTCTTCTCCATATACTCACGATAGTCCATGCCCGGCCGAATGAGAGCCGTATTATGCTCAATCTGCGAAAGGGCTGCCGAATAGATCCGCCGTTGATCGTCAGTCATCGCAACGTGATCAATGGTCCATGAGCGCGAGATATCAGCGCAATAGCCATAGGGTCCGATCATGTCAGTGTCGAAGGCGAGCATATCGCCTCGCTTTGCCACATTGTCCGAACATTCCTGCAGCCAAGGATTGGTGCGCTGGCCAACCGTCAAAAGCCGCGTCTCCATCCACTCGCCACCAGAGCGGATATTTTCATAATGTAACTCGGCCCATATCTCCTGCTCCGTCTTTCCGGACACAGAATGCTCATACATTCGGGCCATTCCAGCTTCGCAGACACGGATCGTCCATTGCATGAGAGTCAGCTCATCAGCACTCTTGATCAGCCGAGCCTGTTCAGTCAGCGCCTGCCCCTCCACCAGCTGCACACCATCAGCACGCAACGCATCAACGCCTGGAAAATCCAGTTTGTCGACCGCAAGTCGCTTGTTGCCGCCACCGTGTTCACGTAGGCACGCGGCAATTTCGCTAGACCAGGTTTTGACCCAGTGTTCGAGCTGATCACCGGAATACATATAGAACCAGGGCTTCCCGGTTCGCACCTCATTCACCGTTGTGAGTTGGCCAGAGTTATGCTCTCCGCCCCGGTACAGAAAATCGATCGCATAGTCATCGGCAAACACCAGCGCGTAGTGAAACGCGTTGTGCAGGGCCCACACCTGCATGCTGGAGACGTCGAGGGCGTAACGAATGTTGATCGGATCGAACATCAGGATTGCAGCGCAATTGTTTTTCCGGACCTGTTCCACCATACGCGCCTTGCGAAATTCACGGGCGCGATCCAGCGTCGTCTTGGGAATGGGGCTCTTCAATGGTTTGTCCGCGCCGTCTGCGTTGAGAAACGTGCGCTTACGCGGGTCCTTGAATACTCCTGGAAGGGTCATGCGGATGCTCCCACAACAGTGCTGGTCGACAGCATCATTAGATCTCCCCAAAATCAGACATCTTCCCATGGAAAACTGTCAAGGCGCTCGGCGCCGTTCTGGGTGATCAGGACTTGCGTCTCCAGTTTCACGCTCTCTGAACCATGCTCGGCAATAAGCGTTTCTACGCAAACCACCATGCTCTCTTCAAACCGGCCACCATGGCTATGGGCGAAGTCTGAATGAAGGGCAACAACTGGCCACTCGTCAGCCATTCCTACGCCATGCACCGCCAGGGAATAGCGATAGGGTTCATAGCGCGCGGGAATCCGCCAGGACTTGTCATTGAATTCAGCAAAGGGCAGTCCAGGGCGGAGCAGTGCCAGATTATGATCGATCTGCTCGACAGCGGCAGCATATAGCTCACGTTGTTTTGCAGTCATGGGAGTATAACCGCACGTCCAACTGCGAGAAAGATCAGCGCAGTAGCCGTAAGGACCGATCATGTCGGTGTCGAAGGCAATCATCTCTCCGGCACAGCAGACGCGGTCGCTGCATTCGCTGTACCAGGGATTGGTGTGATCGCCACAGGTCAACAGCCGTGTTTCGAGCCACTCACCACCGGATCGGGCGTTTTCGAAATGAAGGTGGGCCCATAACTCCTGCTCCGTAACACCGGGTATGGAGTGTTCATAGATGCGCGCCATGCCCGCTTCACAAACACGAATTGTCCAGCGCATCAGTTCGATTTCATCAAGCGACTTAATGGACCGCGCCCGCTCGATCATCGGGGCACCATCGATAACGTCAAGGCCAAGCTTTTCGAGCTCGCGAAAGCCTTCGAGGTCCAGACGATCCACCGCAATGCGCTTGTTGCCAGCCCCATGTTCCCGCATCAGGCTCTCAAGTTCGGAAGCCCACCGAACAACACGCTCTGGCGCGCGATCACCGGCGGTCATATACATCCATCCAGTGGCCAACCGCAGTTCGTCAATGGTTTCCAGACCTCTGCTGAGATGCTCGCTCCCCTTGAATTCAAACATAACAGCAGGCCCATCGGCGAGAATCAGCGCGTAGCGGAGCGGGTTGTGCAGGGTCCACACCTGCATGTTCGCGGCATCCA
The DNA here is from genome assembly GCA_947475225.1 of Bradyrhizobiaceae bacterium. Classification (GTDB taxonomy): domain Bacteria; phylum Pseudomonadota; class Alphaproteobacteria; order Rhizobiales; family Aestuariivirgaceae; genus Aestuariivirga. The sequence goes on along the minus strand of CANJMQ010000015.1, from coordinate 8,538 downwards.
ACGCATATCTGATGTTGACAGGATCATAGAGCAGTGCTGCAGCACAGTCGTGCTTGATCAATGCGGCACGAATACGAGACAGTCGATATTCTCGCGCCCGCACGAGCACATCATGAGGCACAGGGCTCTTCAGCGGCTTGTCCGCACCTTCGGAATTGAGATAGGTAAGCTTCCGGTGGTCCTTGAACATCGCCGTGGACCCAGTCATGTCGCAGACAGGACGGGGCTCAGCCGCTTGCTGTAAAATCTATAGAAATCCAGAACGGGTCCTTCAAAATCAGCTGGTGCCAATGGTCCCCGCGCATGATGGCTCGACGCCATGCCGCGCATCAAATCAACCAGGACAGCCTTGTCTTCTGCCATGGTTGCATTGAAAAGCGTGACCGCATGATCAACTGCCGCTTGCGGCCAGTCTTCACCATAGAAAATCAATCCCAGCTTGGCGCGAACCCGACTTGCCGTTTCAGGTTGGATGCAGATGAAGGAACTGTAGTCGCCACCGATGCCGGACACGAGCCCGGGTGGAATGGCAAACATCACGCAGTTGTCAGCTTCGGCATCGGTGAGATCGGGATGGCCCTTTTGCGAGCGCGGCAGGTCGGGCGAATAGCCCGCATTATAGCCAAAGTAGCTTTCGCCCGCCGGAAGGTGTGAGCAAAGCCGGGTCGGGTTCACCAAGTGAAGCGTGGTTTTATGCAGGGGCGAGAGATGATACCCCTCCATGAAGTTCTCGATCAGACATTTCCAATTTGTCTCCCAGACTTCATCAGCCACGTAGAGCACCTTCATCTGCTCCACATGATAGTTATGGATGAGCTTCGCGAGTGGCGCCAAGCGTGGAGCTAGCGGCGGTGCACCTTCAGCCAGGCAGACAAAGAGGAAGCCGTTCCACTCTTCCGTCGCGAACTGAGGCAATCGACAATTCGATCTGTCAAAATTCTTATGCGCCTCCATGCGGGGAGCGCCGGCAAGTTTGCCTTCAAGATCATAGGACCAATGGTGGTAGGGACATACCAGACGCTTGTTGTTGCCGCGCCCTTCAGCCAGCAGCGCCCCGCGATGGCGGCAGACGTTGGACATGGCGCGGATAGTGTTGTCTTCACCCCGCACGACAATGATGGGCTCGTTGCACAGCACGAAGACCATGTAGTCGCCAGGTTTTGGCACTTCCTCGACCCGGCCCACGCAAATCCATTCCCTGGCAAACAGGTGGTCGCGCTCCAGGGCGAGTACGTTCTCGTCGGTATAGTATGACTTGGGCATAGACCATGCCTCGTCATAGCCAGATGTCTCGCTCTGCTTGAGTGCCTGGCCGAGCTCCCTATGGCCAATTGTCATCATGCCGCCCGCCCGTAGAAGCCAAGCTGATCCTCCTTCGAAAACACGACACCTGGGCGCTCATAATATGAGAACACAGCAACGTAGCGGTCCTTTTGTCCCTTGACCGGTGTCACGCGATGCAACGTGTTCTTGCCCTTGAACACGTTGAGCGTGCCTGGATTGACCGACATCACTTTGAGATCCTTGTCCTTGCCTTCCAGCAATCGAGCAATGCCATCATAATTCGGGTCTGAATCGCTGCGCATGTTCGAGCGATACTCAAACTCTCCGCCCGCTTCGGGTTTCTGCAACAATAGGGTAGTTGTGAACTCGGACCGGTCAAAATGCCAGTTGAGCGCCTCGCCTTCGCGATAGGACATGACATTCAAACGCGCCAGTGGATCGCGCATGGTGTAAAGCGTCTCTTTTTCCATGCAAGCGGCAAGAAAGACGGCAAATTGCGGATACTCATAAATCCACGCCAACACGCCTTGCGAAATTTGATCGCCACACACCGTGTGGCTCATCGTGTCGACCAAACGTAATGCCGGATGATCAGCCGCGAGCCCCGGAACCTCTTTCTTGAAATAGACATTGTGAGAGCGCTTGTGGACGAAGGACAGCGATTCCATCACCGGCCTGATCTCGTCCATCGCACGTGCAATGGCAGCGGGCTTCATAAGATCCACCAGGTTGAACATGCCACCGCTGGCAAGATCGGCGCGGCAGCGCGAGACGAGTTTATGCCATTCGGGACTGCCCGGACGATCCAGCGGATAACCATCAAGGTCCAAAATCTCGCGCATAGTTCCGCACTCCTCCAATTCAACGGCAAGGAAGCTATCGAAAATGCCGTATTTCTCAACCGGGCAGGAACTAAGGCAGCATTAGAAAAACTGAGTCAGACCTCATGGTCTCGTTTGAAATAGACAATACGTTCCAGAAATACGCCGGCATCGCTGGTCTTGACGACCGCGGCGCCGCGCAATTTGGTGCCGACCACTTCCCACCACAGCCAATCCGTCAGGACACCATCTTTGTCTTCACGCGTCTGATGTTCCAGAATCCAGTCAGTTTTGAATTCGGCATGCTTCTGCCATCGCCACATGTATTCCTGAAGGCCAGACTTCGAAACTGGTGCTGGTTCAGCCGGGTCGTCGAAGATAAAATCGTCCCGGGTCGCGGAAACAAGTTTCTCCGCATCCATTTCATACCAACCCGCAATGTATTGCGAGCGAAAGGCGAAACGGTCAGCCATTTGAGAGCCTCTCAAAGTTGCACCTCTGGAATACACTCGGCAATGGGCTTTACACAATCGTGCAAAATGTTACCTTGCCTCAGAAAAATTAGGCCAAGCCGGAATGCCCCTCAACCTCCCTCCACTGAACGCGCTTCGTGCCTTTGAAGCCGCGGCCCGCACCGGCAGTTACGTCGCGGCTGCATTTGAGCTTCACGTTTCGCCAGCCGCCGTCAGTCAGCATGTCAGAAACCTTGAGGATTACCTCGGTAAGAAGCTGTTCTCGCGACACAACAACCGGGTTGTGCTGACGGATGCGGGTCAGGCCGTTCAGGCCGGCATATCCGAGTCATTGCTGTCGATTTCGACACTCACGGAGCAGGTAAAATCCGGAACGACACGCTCACGGCTTGTAATAAGCTGTGTGAGCTCATTCGCCGAGCGTTGGCTGGTCCCACGACTTGTCGGTTATTCCTTGCAGCACAATCCGGTGCGTTTTGACCTTCGGATTGAAGATGATCCCGTGGATTTTGCCCGCCACAAGATCGACTTGCGAATTTCCTATGGGACTGGACTGTATCCCGAAATGATCTCGACGCAACTCCTCCAAGATGAAGTGATGCCGCTTTGCAGCGAGGCCTATTTTGTGCGCAATCCGCGTGCGAGGACCTTGAAGATGGAGGCAGTGCCGGATGAGGACTTGATCCATACCAATTGGGGACCGAGTTTCATGTCACATCCAACGTGGCAAGAGTGGTTTGCAAAAACCGGCGTTGCGAGGCCCGTGGCAACCAAGGGCTATCAGGTCGGCATGTCGAACCTGGCTCTTAACCTGGCGCGCGACGGGCTGGGCGTGGCGCTTGGTCAACGTTCCATGGCAGCTGAGGAACTCAAGGCTGGCCGTCTTGTTCCAGTGTCAGAGACGTCAGTTGCGCTAGGTCAGCCCTACTGCCTGGTCCAACCCAAAAACAAGAGCCAGCGGGCAGCCATCAGCAAGCTCATTGAATGGATTGTCGCGTGATGATGGCAATCCGGAGAAACATTGATCTTGGACGTCTCAGTTGCAACTGATCATATGATGACGAGCCTCGTTCCCGAATTCTTCGCCCAGACCCGAGACCGCCTCGGCGAAAGCCCCATGTGGCATGCGGGCGAGCAGGCCATCTACTGGGTTGATGTCTACGGCCCCATTCTACATCGTATGAGGGCAGGCCAGCCGGTTGAGAACTGGACGATTCCCGGCACCGAGTTCATCAGTTCCTTTGTGTTCGTCAGGGGCGGCCGCTTGATGCTGTCAGTCGATACGGGGCTCGTGCTGTTCGATCCCGCCACCTCATCCTTCACGCCCTTCTGCGATCCCAATGCGGGACGCGAGGCAGTCCTCTACAATGACAGCAAGCTCGACCGCTATGGCCGCCTCTGGGTCGGAACGCTCGACCTTGCCTGTGCAGAACCGCGCGGCATTCTCTACTGCGTTGACGTGACGGGCCGCGCGACGGTGGGCGACAGCGGCTTCACTGCGTGCAACGGGCCCGCCTTCTCGCCCGGTGGCGATGTCCTCTATTTCAGCGATAGCTATGGGCGGCGGATCCTCGCTTATGATCTTGCCCCTGACAGCCCTCGTCTCCGCAATCGCAGGGTCTTCGCCAGCATGACGGTGGATGACGGGATACCCGACGGCCTCACTGTCGATGCCGAGGGCGGCGTGTGGTGTGCCCATTATGGCGCCAGCCGATTGACGCGCTACGCACCGGATGGCGGCGTCGTGTCTGTGATCGAACTACCCTGTCCGGCGGTCACCAGCATGTGCCTCGGCGGCCCCGACATGACCACACTCTTTGTGACCACCGGCTGGAGCCCCGGCGTGCAAAAGGCGGACGATGAACAAGGCCCCGGCGGTTCACTATTTGCAATTGAAACCGGCATCCCAGGGCTTCGCGAAGCGGAGTTCCCCCTCACCCGCGATCAGGCCCCAAAGACTGGACTCATTTGAATTGTGGTGAATAGTTGGCTTGGGCTTGCGCCCAGCGCCTCCTTCCTTGAAGCACTCGAGGCTTTCTCCCGCGCGCCATCGCTCTTGCCCTCATGTGGGAAGCGACGCTGGCCCAAGAGCGGCACCAAGGATCGGCTTGCAGAGCTCCTCGCCTTGAGCCCAAAGGCGCAGCGCCAGCAGGAAGAGGCGGTTGATGCGCGAATGCCTCACATGGTCCGCACCAAGCGGTTGGCTTCATAGATGGCTGCGTGGGTGTTGCGGGCCGCCACGGCATCACCGATACGGTAGAGCTGGAAGCCTTCGGTCCACTGCTGCGGTTGGCCGTTGATCAACAGTTCGTGATTCACGGCCCCGCGATTGGCCGAAAGGGGTTTCAGTTCGAAGTAGAGATCGTCAGACGGCTTGGTACCGTAGTTGACGATGATCTGGTCATGGAACTGCTCCTTGGTGATGCCGCCGTAGTCGCTGCCGATCACGGCAAGCAGGTGGTTGCCGCTGCGCTTCACGGCTTCGACTAGATAGGTGACGGTGAAGGTGACGTCCCGCTTCTGCAGTTCGCGCATGTAGGGCACGAGATTCATGGCCATCACCTCCGGCGCAAAGGAGCGGTCACGCGTCATGATCTCGACCTTGCCGCCGGCCTTAGCTATAACCTCGGCGGCCTGCAGGCCCGCGTGGTCACCGGCATCGTCATAGATCAGCACGTTGCTGCCCGGCTTCACGTCGCCGCTGATGATGTCCCAGGCGGAGATGACGAGGTCGCGCCCCTCCTCCAGCGTCTCGACATTGGGCAGGCCGCCGGTGGCGATGATGACCGCGTCGGGGGTCTCGGCGGAAACGGTGCCGGCCGTCGCCCAACTGTTATAGTGGATGGTGACGCCCTTCGCCTCGCATTGAGCTACGCGCCAGTCGATGATGCCCATCATCTCGCGGCGCCGTGGGCTTTGTGCGGTCAGCAGGATCTGGCCTCCGGCCTTGGAAGCAGCCTCGAACACCACCACTTCATGACCTCGCTCAGCGGCCACACGCGCCGCCTCAAGCCCGGCAGGGCCAGCCCCCACCACCACAATCTTCTTCCGCGCGGATGCCTTCGGAATATCGTGCGGCAGCGTTTCTTCGCGCCCCGTGGAGGGATTGTGAATGCAAAGCGCCATGGCGCCTTGATAGATGCGGTCGAGGCAGTAGTTGGCACCTACGCAGGGGCGAATGTCGTGTTCGCGCTTTTCCAATATCTTGCGCATGATGTGAGGGTCGGCCATGTGGGCACGTGTCATGCCAATCATGTCGACCTTACCGGTTTCAATCGCATAGCGTGCCGTCGCCACGTCCTGGATGCGCGTCGCATGGAACACAGGGAAGCGCGTGACCGCCCGCACCTCGCCTGCTGCGTTCAAATGCGGCGCACTCGCCATTCCCATGATGGGTATGTTGTCTGTGAGACCCGCATCCGTCTCGATGTGGCCCTGCGTGACGTTCAAGAAGTCGATCAGGCCGCTGGCCTTGAGGCGCCGGGATATCTCGATCCCTTCCGACTTGTCGTAGCCTGCCGGGCTCAGCTCATCTGCGACGTAGCGCACACCAAGAACGAAATCAGGGCCGACACGTTCGCGAACGGCGGCCAGCATCTCGAGCGAGAAGCGCATGCGGTTTTCCAGCGAGCCGCCATATTCATTCGTCAGATGGTTGCTCATCGGTGACCAGAACTGCGAAAGCAAGTGCCCATAGGATTCGAACTCTACGCCATCCACGCCTGCCGCCTTCATGCGCTCCGCGGCATCGGCGAAGTTGGACGTGATACGCGCGATGTCCCAGTCTTCGATGAGCTTAGGGAAGGCGCGATGCGCAGGCTCGCGCATAAGTGTGGGCGCCATCACCGGCAGCCAGTCCGCCTTATCCCAGCGGGTGCGGCGGCCAAGATGGGTAAGCTGGATCATCACCGCAGCGCCATGGTCGTGGCACTCGTCGACCAGCTGCTTCATCCACGGCACCACCTCATCCTTGTAGGCGAGGATGTTGTTAAAGACGGGTGGACTGTCCTTCGCGACCGCGGCGGAGCCCGCTGTCATAGTGAGGGCGATGCCCGCCTTGGCGCGCTCTGCGTGATAGGAGCGGTAGCGGCCTTTCGGCATGCCGTCTTCCGGATAGGCGGGTTCATGCGAGGTCGTCATGAGCCGATTGCGCAGGGTCAGGTGCTTCAGCTTGAATGGCTGAAGAAGAGGGTCGTTCGGCATGCCGGAGAGGCTCCCATGAAATCAAGAACCCACTGTGCAAAGTGTTTGACATGTATGTCAAGTTTATCTCCTAGATTGTCATTTTTGATGACAGCAGAGTCCATTTTTCTTGTCGACCGTGCAGCAATGGACTACGAAAACAGAATGGATCAGAAGACGGGGGCAAATGGCTGGCGCGGCTCTCCGGAAGCCTGGCTGACGGCCGCCTACGACGTGCTTCTGGAGTCCGGGGTGGATTCCGTGCGTATCCTGCTGATGGCCAAGCGGCTCAATCTCTCGCGCACCAGTTTCTACTGGTTCTTCAAGGATCGCGAGGAACTGCTCGTCGGGCTGCTCCGCCTGTGGAGAGACAAGAACACCGGTAACTTCATCAGGCAGACCAACAGCTATGCCGAGACGCTGGTCGAGGGCCTGCTCAACGTCAGCGACTGCTGGTTCGACACGACGGTCTTCGACTCGCAGTTCGAGTTCGCGGTGAGGAGCTGGGCGCTCCAGTCGCCCGAGGTGCAGGCCGAGGTTCAGACAGCGGACGAGCTGCGGCTTGCTGCCCTGTCAGACCTCTTCCGGCGCTTCGGTTACAGTGAGATCTCTGCCGGCGTCAGAGCTCGCACCGTCTATCTCACCCAGATCGGCTACATCTCCATGCAGACCTCCGAAGAGTTGGAGCTACGCCTCGCACGCATGTCGACCTACATAGAGGTTTTCAGCGGCCACGCACCCCAGCAGCGCGAAATGAACCGCTTCCTCGCCCGCCACCGGGCCTAATGCATCGGCATTTCAAGGACACACATGACTTGCGGCTTCATCGGCACTGGCAACCCCAACAACTTCTGAAGCCGTCCCGGGCACGACGATGGAGCGCAGTCCTGCGTGCCCCAGAGATACCCTCCAGCAACCGCACAGGAGATTTTAGTCCTTTCGAGAGCGAGAGACCCAATTACAGAACTACGGCTATGCGGATTTTTTGATAATTCAAATATCGTGATATCTTCCGACCGTACCGATTTCGGTGAAGTACGCTCGGGATGACACGGCGGGCCTTCTGAGACCGATTTTGGACTGTGGCGCTGTCTCAGCTTTTCGGATGACGCAACTGAACGCCTTTCAACCAAAGGCATTCGTGACGTCATGAGGGAGGGATGATACCCTATAATGGTAAATGGCGGAGGAGAAGGTGCTGGCAGCTAACACTCTCTGCCTGCAAGTCATAGATACTATTGGGATCCAATTTTCATGTAGTTCGAATCCCGCGAGTGGAATGAAGATATTCTTCGGAAGTGCTGTTTCTCTAAATCCCTTGGATCACCAGACCGCCGCTGGCCAGGCAGTTCAGGAGGTCTTTATTCCACAGTCCGCGCGGGCGGCTGCGCTACCCCGACCGGCTTCGCCGCCCGCGCTGGCGCCCAAGCCAATCACGCACTAACATTCGAACCGGACCACTCGTTGGGGGCTGATCAATTCTGCCTGCCAAAAACTCAGGGCCCAGCCGCAGCAGACGTGTTGCCAAATCCGACGCAGCCGGTCTAGCGTTCTAATCCGAGCGATGCTGTGGGGAGACAACGTGACGAACGCAAAGCAGATAGAGGGCCGCGCCAAGTTCGGCGCCGGTGAAACCTGGTATCGCGTAACGGGCGATCTGGCGAGCGACAGGCCGCCTGTTTTCATCCTGCACGGCGGCCCGGGTGCCGCGCACAACTATGTCGATTCTTACAAGCTGCTGAGCGAGTCAGGACGCGCTGTCATCCATTACGACCAGC
>CANJMQ010000014.1 GCA_947475225.1 Bradyrhizobiaceae bacterium | reverse complement strand
GGCAAGATCGACCTGAACACCGCGACCGTCGACGAACTTGAGACGCTCCCCGGCATTGGCCCGGCAAAGGCCAAGGCAATCGTCGAGGGCCGCCCCTACACATCGCTCAAGGACTTCGAGTCCCGCAACATCGTGGCGGCTTCGGTTGCCGAGAAGTTCAAGGGCCAGGTAACCGTCGCCCGCACGAAGACCAAGCCCGCTACCACCGAAACTGCTTCTGATCCCGCTGTACCGGCACCCGCCGGCAAGGTCGACCTGAACACGGCGACCGTCGACGAGCTTGAGACGCTGCCCGGCATTGGCCCGGTGAAGGCCAAGGCGATCATCGAGGGCCGGCCCTACACCTCGCTCAAGGACTTCGAGTCCCGCAACGTCGTTCCGACCTCGGTTGTTGACAAGTTCAAGGACCAGGTGACCGTTGCCAGAACGAAGACCAAGCCCGCCGCCACCGAAGCCGCTGACGCGTCCAATCCACCGGAACCCACCGGCAAGATCGACCTGAACTCCGCGACGGCGGATGAGCTTGGCGTGCTGCCGGGCGTTGGACCCGCGCGGGCCAAGGCAATCGTCGAGGGGCGCCCCTACACATCCCTCGATGAATTTGTATCCAAGGGAATCGTGCCGGCATCGACCTTCGACAAGTTCAAGAGTGCGACCGAGGTGGTTCCGGTGTCCGGCAAGGCAGGTTCCTCGCAGGGAACGCCGGGCCAGTTGGCCGCTCAGAAGCGAATCAAGATGTGCGGCGCCAAGTGGCGCGCGGCAAAGGCCGAGGGCAATATCCCCGCTGGCCAGACATGGCCGCAGTACTGGAGCAAGTGCAACACCGCGCTGAAGAATCGCGGTTACTGACATCTGGCTTGGCGCTGCTCATCGACGGCGGGGCAGTGGCTGACTGCAAGGAGCAAATGCTCGGCGCCGTCAGCCGTTTGGTGCTCGACGCCGCTGACTGCACCAGGCCTACCAACCACGTCATGTTGAAGGTGTCGGAGATCACGTCCGCAAGAGCCACTCCAGCAGGTCGGCTGTGGCTTGGTAGATTGTCTGGAAGAGCGCCACGTTGCCGACCAGCCATTGGCCGATCAGGCTGATTACCCGCTTCGCTGGCCGCTATTGCCCGAGCTGCTGCTTGATCTCGGCGATCTTCTTCTGGACAGTCTTGTTGTTGGGTGCAAGCTCGGCGGCCTTCTGGTAGCTGGCGAGCGCGTTGGCCAGGTCACCCTTCGCTTCAAGGGCGCGGCCCTGGTTGTAATAGGCCTTGCCGGAATCGGGCTCCACCTTGACGGCCTGGGTGAAGTCGGCAAGCGCGTTGTCATAGTCCTGCTTGCTTAGGTAGGAGAGGCCGCGGTTCATGTAGTTCAACATATAATCGGGTTTCAGCTTGATTGACTCGGTGTAGTCGATAATGGCCCCGTCATGGTCGCCATTGTCATCAAAGGCATTGCCACGGTTGAAATAGGCGATGGCGAGGGCATCGTTGTTGGCCTTGCCATCCTTGATCAGCTGCGTGCAGCCTTTGATGACGATATCGGGTTTTTCGCTGTTGCAGTCGCTGATGTCGTCAGCAAAACCAGCCACGGGAAGCGCGAGCAGCGTTGCGAAGGCGAGGGCGAAAGTCGTGGCGCGCATGTCGTCAAATCCTTGTTGTTGGGCACGTCGGTGCGATATGGCCCGGCTTATACAGGCTTCATTCCACAGCGCAAAATCACCTGCAAATGAGGCATAATCACGCCAGCAGCAGCGGCAATTGCCGCGTCAACAGCCCGTCCGCACCGCAAAGCCGCTCGAGGATGGTGAAATGGTTGGCATCCGGCACAGGGAGCAGCGCGCCCGGGGCATGGGCGCGCGAGCGCACTTCGTGAAATCCGCGCGAATTGGCCACCAGTGCCTCCAGTTCCGCCGTGCCATAAGTCAGGAGCAGGGGCTTGTTCACCACTGGCAGGCGCTGCGGCGACAGGGTTTCGACCTCGTCATCGCCCAACCTGAGCTTCTCGTCCAGATAGGTGTCCCTGACCGGTCCCAGTTCATAGACGCCTGAGATGGCCAGCCCCGCCGTCACCAGCGAATGGTCAAGGCACATGGCGGTGAGGTGGCCGCCCGCCGACCAGCCGCTCAGCACCACCGGCCCGGCGATGCCATGCCGCGGGCCATCTGCCGCGAGCCAGTCCAACGCCTGGCGCACTTCGCCCACGATCTCCGTCAGCGTCGCATCGGGGGCCAGCGTGTAGCCGGGAAGTGCGGCCGACCAGCCCATGTCGCAGGCACCGCTGACGAGACTCGCAAAGCCCTCCTTGCTGTTGCGTTGCCAGTAGCCGCCATGCACGAAGACGAAGCATGGCGCGGCCGGATCGGCGGCCGGGAACAGGTCCCAGCGGTTGCGCTCGCGCGGCCCATAGGCGATGTTGAGCTTGTCGGGGCGTGCCGCGCGGAAGTCCGCCGACTGCGCCTCACGCCGGGCGATGAGTTCCGCGCTGTTCGTCACATGCGCCGTGTTGTTGTAGGCCGCGTCACGCGCGGTGCGGCTCATGTCGCCCCAGTTCATCTTCATTCATCCCTTGCTGCCTGAATTGCCTCAACTGCCGTGGCAAGGCGTTGAGTGCCGGAGAGCCCCATGTACGCATCCAGCCACCACCCAGCGCCTTTTACACATCTTATACATCGATTAGGCTCGAGAAGACGCGCAAGCGCGTGCTGATGGCCTCGAGTTGGGTGGAATAGAAGTCGCTCTCGGTGATCACCACCGTGATGTAGCTCTCCTGGCCTTCTCGAACTTCACGAAGGACAGGTGCACCGCGGTCTGGAACGTCTTCACCACGCGGCTCCGGGCGCCCGGCGTGCCAGCCCGAACGGTGAGCGAAGGCTGCGGATAGAGCCCTTGTTCCGGTTCGGTTCTGCCGCAGGTATCAGCCGTGGCTTGCAACCAGTGACTGTCCGCCATGGATGCTGCCCGGCGCGCATCGTCGGTGGCCTCGGGAATGGCAGATCCGCGCCGGACAAGGACGCAGGGCCTTGCTCACGCCCCGATCCGAACTAAAGAGGAAGCCCAGTCCTTCACCCACGGCGCCGTCCCGCCAGGATCACATGAGCCGCACCCACTCTCCCATGCCGCATGCCGATATCCGCACCATCGTGATCGGTGTTGGCGTGGCCATGTTCCTGGGCGCCCTCGACCAGACGATCATCGCCGCAGCCCTTCCCGCCATCGCGAACGAACTGGGCGACTTCAGCGCCATCTCCTGGGTGGCGAGCATCTACCTCCTCACCGCCACGGCGGTAACACCGCTCTACGGCAAGTTCAGCGATATCAAGGGCCGGCGCACGGCGCTCTCGCTCGCCGTCTCGGTCTTCGTGGCAGGCTCGGTGGCCTGCGCGCTGGCGCCTTCGATGGGTTGGCTCATCGCGGCGCGCGCCGTTCAGGGCATGGGCGGCGGCGGGCTGATCTCGCTCGCCCAGACCACCGTCGCCGACATCGTGGCGCCCAAGGAGCGAGGCAAGTACCAAGTCTATTTCGCCAGCGTGTTCCTGCTCTCCAGCCTGCTGGGTCCCACGCTGGGCGGCTTCTTCACCCAGCATCTGCACTGGACGCTGATCTTCTGGATCAACCTGCCGCTGGGGGCCCTCGCCTTCTTCATCAGCAACGCCGCGCTGAAGCGCCTGCCCCGCCATGATCGCCCGCACCAGCTCGACATCCTCGGAGCCTTTCTGCTCGTCGCCGCCACGGTGACGCTGATGCTGGCGCTGCATGACGGCGGCACCGACTATGCATGGACCTCGCCGCGCATCCTCGCGCTCTTCGGCGCCTCGCTGGCGCTGTGGCTGCTTTTCGTATGGCGCATCAACCAGGCGCGCGAGCCGCTGATCCCGCTCGCCATTCTCGGCAACAAGGTGGTCTCGCGCGGCACCGTGGCCGCCGCCTGCGGCATGGGTGCCTATATAGGCCTCTCGATCTACCTGCCGGTCTATTTCCAGGCAGGGCGCGGCCTGAGCACCGCAGCCTCGGGCCTCGGCCTCATTCCGCTGATGGTGGGAACCGTGGTGGGCGCCACCATCGCCGGCCAGCTGATGGGCCGCATCGTGCACTACAAGCGCATCCCGGCCATTGGCCTGTGCTTTGCCACGCTGGGCGCCATCATCCTCGCCCTGTGGGCCGATGACCTGCCGCTGGCGGGCTTCGAAACGGTGCTGGCCATCATCAGCATCGGTCTGGGCACGGTTCTGCCCACCACCACGGTGGCGATCCAGAACGCCGTGGAGCTTCACCAGCTCGGTACCGCCACGGGCACCATGAATTTCTTCCGTCAGCTCGGCAGCGCCGTCACGGTGGCGATCTTCGGTGCGCTGCTCAATGCCTCGGGCATCAGCGAGGCAACGCTGCATGCCGGCGCCACGCTGGAGCCAGGCGGCTTCCGGTCGATCTTCGCGGCCACCGCCATCGGCTTCGCCGTGGCCTTCGTGTTCATCCTCTGGATGAAGGAACAGCCGCTGCGCTCATCCTCGCGCCGCGCGGCGGAAGCGGTGATCGCCGACTAGCGCACCGCCGGGAACACCAGCTCCGGCTTGTAGACCTTGAAGCTCTCCAGCTTCTGGGCGTTGCATTCGGTCTGCCAGCGGCTGCCCGGCACAACACCGGACACACAAGCATATCTGGCGCGATAGGCGTCGGTCGCGGCATTCTCCTCGATGGCCACCGCAGCCAGGCCGACCACCTTGCCGCCCTGCCGCTCGACCAACCGGATGGCGCCATCCATGGTGCCGCCGGTTTCCACCCACTGGTCGGCGAGCAGCACCTTGGTGCCGGGGCCGAAGGCGGGAAGCCGCATCTCCATGTCCTGGGTACGGCCGGAATAATTCGAGTAGCTCACCTTGTCGGTGTCGACGCACAGCTTGCCCGCCTTGCGGATCGGCAGGAAACCGACGCCCAGACGCGTCGCCAGCGCTGCGCCCAGCACGAAGCCCATGGCATCAAGCCCACCGACAACATCGATCTGCAGTCCCTTGAGATCGGCCACGAGGTCGTCGAGCAGGTCATGGAAGGCCTCGCCGTTGATGTAGATCGAGGTCGGGTCCAGCCAGGCGAACTTTGGGCCCTTGGTGTTGGGCGCCATGAGGTTGAGATACCAGCGGTCGTCGCGGGGGCCCTTGTTGCGGCTCATGGCTTCGCTCCATGTTGGCGTGTGAGTTTCAGAAGGCGGGCGAGCTTCGTGGGCTCGATGTTGTAGAAGTCGCCCTCGCGGTTGATGCCGGTGGCCACCATGAAGCCGTCGACGTCATCCATGTAGAGATGCGCATTGTCGGGCGTGATGCCGGAAGCCAGCGTCAGCGCCTCGTCGCCGATAGCGCGGCGGAACGTCGTGATCTTGGCTCTGTCCACGGCCTTGCCGGTGGCAACGCCTGAGGTGCACACCGCATCCATGAAGCCGGTGGCAAGTCTCGCTGAATATTCGTAATCCTCCGGCGCCACCTCGCGCTGCTTCTTGAAGCAGGTACCGCCGGTATAGAGCCCGCTCCAGCCGGAAGCCTTGAGTGCCGCGGCAATCTCCATCGCCTCCACCTGGTCGTCGCCCAGGCGGCGCTCGTCGATACGCGCGTCATCGGCCCAGTAGCCGTCGACGGCAACACCGTCGTGCTTCAGCTTGCCGAGAACCGGAAAGGCATCCTTGCCGGTGACCGCGAGGAAGTTGACACCCATCCACAGCGCCGGAAACTTCCCCCGCACATGCGCAATGATCGGCAGGACGCGTTCGACGCCAAAGTCGTGGTTGATGAGGAAGCAGCCCGGTGCGCCCTCCTCGACCAGGATGCGCACGTTGCGTGTCGCCTGTTCAGCGTCCGTCACGTGGATCACCGGCAGCACCGCCGGCCCCACGCTCTTGAACAGCTTTCGGAAATCGTGACGTTTCATGGCCACTGAAACTACGATCTTGTACGAATTACGGAAATTTATAATGATGATGCAAGCATAAGGAGCGGCTATGCGGGCCATCAACCTTCCCACAGATCTGCTGCGGGCCTTCGTGAGCGTCATCGACCTTGGGGGCTACACCCGCGCGGCGGATGCGCTGGGCCGCACCCAGCCCGCCATTTCGCTTCAGATGAAACGACTGGAGGAGCTGCTGGACGCCAAGCTGCTCACCCACGAGGGCCGCGAACTGAGGCTCACCGAGGAGGGCGAGGCGCTAGCCCTCTATGCCCGCCAGTTGCTGCGGCTGAATGACGAGGCGGTGGCCAAGCTCAAGGGCCGGGCCGCCAGGGGGCAGCTGCGCGTTGGCCTTCCCACCGACTTCTCGGTGGCCTTCCTGCAGGAGGCGATCGTCGAGTTCGCCGATGAGCAGGCCAAGGTCACCATGTCGATCACCTGTGACCTGTCGCGCAAGCTGCTCGACCTTCTGCATGCCGACGAGCTTGACATCGCCATTGCGCTGCTGGCGCGCGACAAGAACCCCTATCTCGTGCGGAGCTGGGACGAGCGCCCGATCTGGGCGGTTGCGAAGGATTTTCCCGTCAACAAGTCCGCCGCCGTCCCGCTCGTCACCCACCCGGAAGGCTGCGAATACCGCCGCCGCATGACGGCGGCCCTGCGCGCCGAGGGCCGCGACTGGCGCGCGGCCTACACCACGCCAGACATAGGCGGGTTGCAGAAAGCGGTCAGCGCAGGCATGGGCGTCACCGCCCTCACCCGCAAGACCTTGCTGCCGGACATGCGAATTCTGGCCTCGCGGGATGGTTTTCCGGCCATGGAACCCATCCACATCGGGCTGTTCTACAAGCACCAGCGCCTCTCGGGAGCTGGCCTCATGCTGGTCGATTCGCTCATCGCCCGCATGGACGAGGCGGCCGAGCCTGCCCTGCCCAAGGCATCCGCTGCTCGATAAGCGGGCGTCATGCATGCATTAGCAGCATAAATTTCCAGAATGCCCGGATGAGCGTTAGCTTCTGCAATGACCTGCTGGACCTCGGCGACAAGACATGATGGCATGCAGGGTCAGGGATATGGGAAACAACCGCCGGTCAACCCCCGGCCCCAGGGAGATAGACTCATGCCGAAGATCCTCAAGCCCAACCGCCGTGACGTCCTGAAGTATGGCGCTGCCGCCACCACCGCCCTCTGCACGCCCTATGTGAGCCGTGCCTGGGCCGACACTGTCGAAATCAATATGCTGGCCTGGTATGGCCACGGCGAACCAGACGTGGTGGGCGAGTTCGAAGCCGCCAACAACGTGAAGTTCAAGCCGAAGTATTACGCCGGCGGCGACAACATGATGGCGCTCATCGCCCAGTCGCCCCCCGGCACCTACGACATCATCCTGTCGGACGCCGAATTTGTGCAGCAGCTCAATCAGGCGGGCTACATCGAGGAGATGAACCCGGCGGATTATCCCTTCGACGACATGCTCTACGACGACTTCAAGCATTTCCCCGGCCACTGGAAGGACGATAAGCTCTATTCCATGATGGTGCGCTTCGGGCACTTGGGCGTCAGCTACAACACCACCGCCGTCTCCGATGCTGAGGCGGCGAGCTACAAGGCCTTCTGGAAGCCGGAGATCAAGGGCAAGGTCGGCCACTTCGACTGGCACCTCCCCAACCTCGGCCAGATGAGCCTCTACAACGGCAACGGCGCAAAGCTGTGGGACCAGGACGAGGCCGGCTGGAAGAAGATCCAGGAAACGACCATGTCGCTGCGTCCGCAGGTCGGCGGCTTCTTCGATTACGGCGGCACCTTCAACGGCCTCAAGAACAACGAGATGATGGCCATGGCCGGCATCGGTGACTGGATCACCGGTGTGCTGGAGCGCGATGGCGCCCCCGTCAAGTCCGTCGTCCCGACGGAGGGCGGCATCCAGTGGACCGAGTCCTACTCGATCGGCAAGGGCACGCCCAAGGCAGACACGGTGAAGAAGTTCATCCAGTACATGCTCTCGCCCGAAGGCCAGGTTCACTCGGCCCGCATGCTGGCCTACCCCGGCTTCTGCGTCACCAAGGCCGGCCGGGCGCTGCTCGACCAGAAGGACCCGAAGGAAGCCCAGCGCACCGGACAGGTCGACGGCATGCCGAACGACCCGATCACCCTGATCAAGGATGGCCGCATCCACTACCGCGACATCCCGGTGCAGCAGAGCCTCGAGGACTGGAACGAGTTCTGGCAGGAATACAAGAACGCGTCGTAATCTTGCGAGGCCGCGCGGACGTCCCGCGCGGCCCTTACCGTCGCGCGTCATCTCCCCTGCCAGACCCTCATCCCGGCGAAAGCCGGGACCCAGCGTTCCCCGCGCGTGTGCTGAACCACAGCGGGGCCCTGGCTTTCGCCGGGGTGACGCCAGGAGGGGAGAGCGCCGCCAAAGAAGCAAGTACACCACCCGACATGACCACCAAGCCCACCACCAGACCCGACTACTACGCGATCGCCTGGCGCCTGCCGCTGATCGTCTGGCAGGGCCTGTTCTTCGTGGGCCCGTTGCTCTTCATGGTGGCCATGTCCTTCTTCCTCGTGAAGAACTACCGCATGGAGGCCGCCTTCCAGTTCTCCAACTGGCAGCGGATGCTCTCCAAGGACTTCTTCTGGGACGCCTACTTCTTCACCCTGTGGCTGGCCTTGCTCGCCACCGCCATCACCAGCGTGGTTGCCTTTCCGGCCAGCTACTTCCTCGCCTTCAAGGCCAGTGAAAAGACCCGCCGCTGGGCGATCTTCTTCCTCATCATCCCCTTCTTCACCAGCTATCTGGTGCGCGTCTTCGCCTGGCAGGTCATCCTCGCGCAGAGTGGCGTCATCAACGCCGGGCTGTCCTTCATCGGCATCGGCCCCTGGCAGATGCTGAACACCCAGTTCGGTACCATGGTGGGCTATCTCGTGCTCTGCCTGCCGCTCGCGGTGATCCTGCAGACCTTCTCGCTGGCCAACATCGACACGCGCCTCGTCGAGGCCGCGCATAATCTCGGCTGCGGGCGGCTGCGCGCCGTCTTCACGGTCGTTATGCCCCTGGCCAAGACCGGCCTCGTGGTGGCCGCCGTGTTCTGCTTCATCCTGTCCTTTGGCGATTTCGTATCGCCCTACTATCTCGGCGGCTCGAAGCCGCCGACGCTGTCGATCATGATCGTCGACACCTCAAAGTCCGGCCAGCAGTGGCCGCGCGCTGCCGTGGTCGCCATCACCATGATCCTCACCCTGCTCGTCGTGGCCTTCACCGCCATCGGCTTCGCCTACAGGAAGCGCGGCAAATGAAGGATGACAAGCTCCTCCGCTGGGTTCTGGCGTTTTACACCGCGCTGGTCTTCCTCTTCGTGTTCGCGCCCATCGCGGCAAGTCTCGTGTTCTCCTTCAACTCGGACCGCTTCCCCACGATCCCGCTCGGCACCTTCACCACCGACTGGTACGTGAAGGCCTTCAGCAACCCCGAAGTCTGGGACGCGGCGCTTCGCAGCCTTATCGTCTCCTCCGTCACCGCCGTCATCGCCACCGCCATCGGCTTCTCGGCCGCCTATACGGATTACCGCTATGATTTCCGCGGCAAGAAGGCATTCCTCGTGCTGTCGCTTCTGCCGCCGACGATCCCGCTCATCATCCTTGCACTCGCCATGCTCGGCTGGCTATCGATGTTCCATGCCTCAGGCCTCACCATCTCCATCATCATCGCCCACACCGTTCTTTGCGCCCCCTTCGCCATGGCGGTGATCAGGCTCAGGCTCAGCCAGATGGACCCCAACCTTGAGCCCGCCGCTTGGAACCTCGGCGCGTCGGAATGGGTGACCATGAAGTCGGTCGTCATTCCCTTCACGCTGCCTTCCATCATCGCCAGCCTGTGCCTCACGGCGGCCGTCTCCTTCGACGAGTTCGCGGTGGCGTGGTTCGTCTCCGGCCTCAACAAGACAGTGCCCGTGGTAATCCTCGAAATCCTCACCGGCAACATCGACCCGCAGGTCAATGCCATCGGCACCGCCGTCTTCCTCGTCTCCATCACCCTCGTCGTCATCGCGCAGGTGCTCGTCATGGGCCGCGCCAAGAAACCGGAAGCTGTCTGATGGCCGAACCCCTCGTCGTGTTCGACAATGTCGTGAAGCGCTTCGGCACCTTCGAAGCCGTGAAGCGCATGAACTTCGAGATCCGCGAGGGCGAATTCCTAGCCTTGATGGGCCCCTCGGGCTGCGGCAAGACCACCACACTGCGCATGCTGGCGGGCCTCGAACAGCCGACCGAGGGCGACATCCGCCTCGCCGGAAAATCCCTCGTCGACGTCAAGCCGCATGAGCGTGATACGCCCATGGTCTGGCAGTCTCTGGCGCTGTTCCCCTTCCTCAATGCGCGGGAAAACGTCGAGTTCGGCCTCAAGATGCGGGGGCTGGACGGTCCGTCGCGGCGCAGGAAGGCGCTGGACTGGCTGGAGCGTCTGGGGATCGGCGAATTCGGCGAGCGGGACGTGAACTCGCTGTCGGGCGGCCAACGCCAGCGCGTGGCGCTCGCCCGCGCATTGGTAACGGAGCCGAAAATCCTGCTGCTCGACGAGCCGCTCTCGGCGCTTGATGCCCATCTCGTCATCCGCATGCAGGCCGTCCTCACCAAGCTGCAGCGCGAGCTCGGCATCACATTCGTCTATGTCACCCATTCGCAATCCGAGGCCTTCGCGATGGCTGACCGCGTGGTCATCATGTCCAAGGGCGAGATCGCCCAGATCGGCTCGGCGCGCGATATCTACCGCACGCCCGCCAACCGTTTCGTCGCCGAGTTCGTCGGCCGCAACAACATCTTCGCCGGAACGGTCAACGGCTCTGGCAACGTCGATACGCCAGCCGGTACCTTCACGCTGGACGGCAAGGCGAAACCCGGCGAGAGGGTAAGTTTCGTTGTCGCCGCCGACGTCGTTTCACTCTCCGTCAGCAGGCCCACGGCGCGGAACACCTTCGCTGCGCAACTCATCTCGGAAGAGTTCGTGGGCTCCATGGTCACCCTGTTCCTCGAGGCGCCGGGCGACACTGAAATCAAGGTCCAGGTGCAGGAGCGCTCTCTCGAGGGCATCCCACGCGAACCGGGCCAGACGCTTTTCCTCTCCTTCGATTCCTCGCACGCCCATATCCTGAAAGGTTGACGCGCATGATCCGCAATCCCATTCCCTGGCCCAATGGCGCGCGCTGCGCCTGCGCCATCACCTTCGACATGGACGCGGATTCGCTCATCCACATTTCACGTCCGAAAGATGGCCACGACCGGCTCTACCCCATCTCCATGGGCCGCTACGGCCCCACCGTCGCCGTGCCGCGCATCCTCGACACCTATCGCAAGTTCGGCTTGAAGCAGTCTTTCTTCATCCCCGCCTGGTGCATCGAACAGTACCCCGATGCGATCGATTCCATTTTGCGCGACGGGCATGAGATCGGGCATCACGGCCTGATCCACGAAGACCCCGTCGAGACGCGTGGCGAACAGCAACGGACAGCATTCGAAAAAGCGACGGCAATTCATCAAAAACGCATCGGCAGCAAGCCACGCGGCTACCGCGCACCGGTCTACAACGTCACGCAGCAGGTCATCGACCTGCTCGTCGAGCACGGCTTCCGGTATGATTCATCGCTCATGGCGGACGACATTCCCTATCTGATGAAAACGCCTTCAGGCGAGCTCTGGGAAGCCCCCGTTCACTGGGGCACCGACGACTGGCCGCCCTTCGCCCACTACGCCGAGATCGACTACATGATGCCGGTGAAGGCCCCCTCTGAAGGCCTCAAGGCCTTCTGGGAAGAGTTCGACGCGCAGTATGAGGCGGGCGGATTCTGGATAGGCATCTGGCACCCCTTCCTGACGGGCCGACTCGCCCCCTGGCGTCTGGTGGAGCAGTGGCTGGAGCAGACCCTCAAGACGAAGAACGTCTGGTTCGCCCCCCTCGAGGAGATCATCGCACACGTCGCGAAGCTCACCCGCGAGGGCAGCTACGTGCCGCGAACCGAGTCATTGCCTTACTACAGCGGCAGCCAACTGGGCTGATCGGGCGGCAATCTTTTTTGGCTCCGACAGCATCGGTTCAGACGCCGCCCTGGAAGTCGGCAAGCGTTCGGAAAACAAGGGGAAAAACATCTTGGTCATCATCCTCTCCTTCGCCGATCATGATCTGACGGCCGGCAATTCAAGGAGCTTGCCTGACGATCAGCAGACCAGATGACAGGGCGGCGTTAAAGGGCCGTCAGCCAGTGCAAGTCTCGTTTGGCTTCAGGCGGCGCGGGCTGATCGTGATCTGGTCGAGGCGGCAGGTCACCACCAATGAACCGTTGTCCGCGCAGATGCGCGCCACGGTAATCATCTTGCTCTCCGCCAGCACCTTGAGCTTGTCTCTTGAGGCTCCTGCGTCATCGAGCAAGCCATAGGCTGTATCGAGGCACTCGGCGGAAGACCCTGGCAGGGAAACGGTTTTGAAACTGCCGATCTCAACGTCGCCACTCTTCTGCCCCTTGTGCAGGACCGGGCTCCGGGTGAGCTGCGCCGCCGGATCTTCAGGGCCGACGGTGATATCGCCCGAGCCATCCCCCTGGTCAGGCTCCTGTGCGCCATCACTGGTGGCGGCCACATCGACTGGCTCTGACTGAGGCGGCGGTGCTGTCGTCGTATCAACGGCCACTTCAGGTGCCGCCGAAGACGGAACAAGCGTGATCTGCAGGGGTCCCTTCAACTGGCGCTGCGGGCCATTGGTCAGGAGTTCGTTGTCATGAAGTTCAGGCCGGGCGTTGGCGGGCGGATCATCGGATCTGGTAACGTTGGCGTAGGTGGGGCCCAATCGCTGGAGAACATAGCTCCTGATACCGTCAGAATTCCAGCCCGCAAGGAAGACGCCGAGAAGGATCAGGTTGGTGATGCTGCTCCACAGCACAATATCGATGATGCGGCGGAGCGTAGAAGGTACTGCACGTATCCGTTCGGCTGAGGCAGGATCAGTCTCGCGCTGCTGGACAAGGCCCATGAGATCGGTGACGAGACGATGATCAGTGTCATTCGCCATCAATTGCCTGGGCGCTTCACGCTTCTCTCGGATTCGCCGAGCAGTTTGAGATTGTTCTGGATGTAGGGGTTGTCTGGCTCCAGTTCATAGGCCCTCAGCAGAAACTTGCGAGCACTTGCAAGATTTCCGCGCAGCAGTTGGGAATAGCCGGCGTTGTTGAGGATCGCCGCATTCTGGGAACCAAGCTGCAGCACCTTTCCATAGGCCTGGTCCGCGAGGTCGAACCGGCGCAAGTGATCATAGCTCGCAGCCAATCCCAGCCAGGCTTCCGCATCCTTGGGCGTAACTTCCACGGCCTTCTGATAGCTCTGGGCTGCAAGACCATAGCTTTCGTTGCGGAAGTACACTTTTCCCATGCGGAGGTAATCGTCGGACGGGAAAAACGCCGCGTCCTCCACCTTTGGTGCCGGCTGCTTGGCGTTTGGCCCCGCCAGCAGCATGTTCTGCTGAGAGGCGCAAGCCGTCACCCCCGCGCAGAGAAGAAGCAGCATGGCACATCGCCCCGCCAGCTCCGTTGTTGACCTCAACCCCATCTAGTGCCCCTTCGATATCCCCAACGCTGCAAAAAGTTTGATGGCGACTGGCAGCAGAGTGACGCCCAGCACCACCGGAAAGATGAAAAAACCCAGCGGTATAACCAGCTTCGCCGGCAATGAAGAGGCCTTCTCTTCAGCCCGGGACAGACGCTTCTGGCGCATTTCCTCGCTGTACACGCGCAAGGACTGAACCAGGCTCGTCCCGAGCTCTTCCGACTGCCGGAGGAGCGTTGCAAAGGCCTTGGCTTCCGGGATGCCAAGCCTCATGCCAAGGTTGTCGAGCGACTCGCGGGTCGATTTGCCGGCCCGCACTTCCAGTGCCATGAACGACAAATTTCTTGCCAGCGACGGATAATCCCGCGCGAGGTCACGGGCAATGCGGTCCATCGATGCATCAACGCTGATGCCAGCCTCCACGCAGATGACGAGAAGATCGAGGAAATCAGGAAAGCCCTGACGATGTTCTTCGAAAAGCTTGTCGCGGCGAACGCTGACAATGGCTCTCGGCAGCATGTAGCCAATAAACGTGAGTACGACGCAGGCAAGAATCGTGAAGGCGATCGGGCGGTTTGGATAGAGCCTGCCGAACATGACGGCAGTGAGAATGCCGCAAGCCAGGGCCATGGCGATGCGGCTCGCCTGAAACCACACCAGCGCCCGATTGCCGTAATAGCCCGACGAGTTCAGAAACTTCACCAGTTCGGACTTCTTCGCCTCGTCGGTCGGCACCAATCCCTTCAGGTAACCGGGCCCTGAACTGCGCTGAACCGAGGCCATTGGGTCTGCTGCAGTAATGGATGGGCCGCCGGGCACGCTCACGCGACGCCGCACACCTGACCAAGACCGCGTGATGCTGCCAAACGCAAACGTCAGTATGGCTACGGCAAGAAACACCATAGCCAGCAGAAGCAGGTCACCGCGGGCCGTCAGGAATGCTTTGATTTGCTCCATGTCCCCGTCAGTACTTGAAGTTGATCATCTTGTAGATCATGAGATCACCAATGAGCTTCCAGATGATGAGCCCGCCCATCACCAACTGGAAAACCGGCTCGTTCCAGACATCCGTATAATAACTTGGGTTAGGAAGATAGATCGCCAGGGCGATCAACGCCGGCAGGATCGTCAGGCCATAGGCTGAGAACCTGCCTTCCGCAGAAAGAGAACGCACCTTGCGCTGCAACTGGAACCGATCTCTCAAGACGCGTGAAAGATTCTCCAGCACTTCACCGAGATTGCCACCCGCGCTCGACTGCAGCGACACCGCTGTCACCAGCAACGACATGTCGGGCACACCAACCCGCACCGAAAGATTCTGCAGCGCCCCGGGAAGGTCCAGGCCGTAGGTCAGTTCATCGGTGGTGATGCCGAATTCCGTTCCGATCGGATCCGCCATTTCGCGGCCGACCAAGGTCAGCGCGGTAGGCACCGGATGTCCACTCCGAAGGCTTCGTACCACAACGTCCAGCGCGTCGGGCAACTGGCTCGAAAAAGCGGCCTTGCGCCGTTTGCGGATGAACCTGAGAACGAACATCGGCAGGCCGGTGCCGAGCAACAGTGCAATCGCGACGCTTGCCGCATAGGGTAGCGTCGTGAAGAACAAGAGCCCGGCCATCAGCACGACGCATAGTATCACCATGATCAGCAGGAACCTGCCCATGGTCAGCGCTAAACCCGACTGCACCAGCATCTTGCGAAGCCCACCCACGACAGCCAGATCACTGTCATTGATGCCGCGCTGGGCCTTGAGTCGGAGCAACGCCTGCTCGCCACCTGAAACTTCATGCTGGACACGCAAACGCCGGTTAATTGCCCGGCGGGACCGAATGGGCGCCAAAAAGCCCAGATACAGGGCCTCCGCAAAGAAGATCACTGCCAGCGCAGCGCAGACGTAGAAGGTCATCCTGATGAGGAAACCGGCCTCCATCTCATTGCACCTTCGAGGGGTCGAAGTAGGCCGACGGCAACGTGATGCCGCGGCTTGCGAGGTCAGCCAGGAACTTGGGACGCACGCCCGTCGCCTGGAAGTTACCCAGGACCGTTCCATCCTCAGATGTCCCGGTGCGATTGAAACGGAAGATTTCCTGCATCTGGATCACGTCACCCTCGATGCCGGTGACTTCGCTCACCGTGATCACCTTGCGCTTGCCGTCACTCATGCGCTGAAGCTGCACGACCATCTTGATGGCCGAGGCGATCTGCGTACGCAGGCTTTGGATGGTCATCGGGAAGCCTGCCATGCCGATCATGGTCTCGAGACGGCCCAACGCATCACGCGTGGTGTTGGCATGGATTGTCGTCATCGATCCTTCGTGGCCTGTGTTCATGGCCTGCAGCATGTCGAAGGCTTCCTCGCCGCGACACTCGCCAACCACGATGCGATCTGGCCGCATGCGGAGCGCATTCTTGACGAGTTCGCGCTGACGGATTTCACCCTTGCCTTCGATGTTGGGCGGACGCGTTTCCATGCGGCCGACATGCGGCTGCTGGAGCTGTAGTTCTGCGGCGTCTTCGATGGTGATCAGTCGCTCCTTCGGGCTGATGTAGCTCGAGAGGGCGTTGAGCATTGTTGTCTTGCCGGAGCCGGTGCCGCCCGATACCAGAACGGTGACGCGGCCCTTGACGGCTGCTGCCAGAACCGCCGCCATTTCGCGTGACAGGGCGTTGTTTTCGACCAGCTTCTCCATCGAATAAGGGCGCTTGGAGAACTTGCGGATGGAGACGAGTGGACCATCCACCGCAACCGGCTTGATCGCGACGTTGACGCGCGAACCGTCGAGCAGGCGCGCATCGCACATGGGCTGGCTTTCATCGACCCGGCGGCCCACCGTCGAGACGATCTTGTTGATGATGCGCAGCAGATGAGCTTCGTCCTTGAAACGGGCATCCGAAAGCTCGAGCACACCGCGGCGCTCGACATAAATCTGCTTGTGGGTGTTGATCAAAATGTCGTTGACGGTTTCGTCCTTGAGCAGCGACTCGATGGGGCCGAGGCCGGTCATCTCGTTCAGGACGTCATCGACGAACTGCTCGAATTCGGTCGCGTTCAGCACCAGCCGCTCAGTCGCCACGTGCTGCGCAACCAGCGCATGAATTTGCGGACGCAGTTCCCGCATCGGCATCTTCTCGATCGTCGCAAGATTGATCTCGTCGATGATACGGCCGTGAATGCGCAACTTAGCATCAAGCAGCCGCTGGCGCAGGATAGCTGGATCGGAGTCCGGCAGGATCGCTTCTGCAGGCTTGACGGGTTCGACTGCAATGGGACTGGCCACAGCGGAGGCAGGCGTCTCTTGCAGTTGAGCGCTGCCGCGGTTCAGAAGGGAAAAACGTCCAATTGCCATACTCAGTACCCCAGGATCTTGGACAAGTCGTTGACGAAGCTGTTGCGCGGCTTGATGTCGGTTGTGGGAACGCCGCGATCCATGGCCTCCCGCAAGAGACGTTCATCGGCGGAAATATGTCCGGCAAGAACATCGCCGAGGAGATCCCTCATCTCGCTTGAGGAAATGCCGGTACCGAACAATGGACGGTTGAATTTGTTGACCACGACCTTCGGCTTGACGTTTTCGCCGAATTGCTGGCTCAGGTCGTTCACCATGCGGCGGGCTGCCTTGAGGCCAGGTACCGAGAAATCAGTGATGACATAGATGTCGGAGGATCCCAGGATGACCGCGTCGGTCCAGTTTTCCACATGGCGCGGCAGATCCACGACGAGCGTCTGGTGGCTCTGGGACACGATATCGAGCGTGCGGGTGATCACGTCCGGCGCGAAGGTAAAGGCCTCACCGAACTTTCGCTGGGCGGACAGCACGTCCAGCTTGTTCTTGTAGGTGGAGGTCATGAGTTCCAGCATGTGCGGGTCGAGCCGCGCCGGGTTGGCGATGATCTCGTCCAGCGCCCAGGCGGGGCGGATATCCAGATACTCCGCACACGCCCCGCCGGTCAGGTCAAGGTCGACCACGCAGGTCGTCGGCGTGGTCGATTTGCTGCGCTCCGCAGCCAGCAATGCAGCCTGTACCGCGATCGACGTGGTGCCGACGCCACCGCGCGCGCCGAGGAAAGTCATGCACTTGAGGTCGGTCTTGGCGACGCCGCCCTGGCTCAGAACGCGACCGCAAGCAGCGATGAGTTCGCCGGCGCTGAGCGGCGCCTTGAGCCAGTCCGCAACCCGTAATCTCAGCAGCCAGCGCACCAGGTCATCACCCAGCGCAGGTGACAGCACGATGACCGGAAGGAGCTGCGGACGCTGGGCCATGAAACGTTCGAATTCACGCTGCGCCGCCTCGGTGGAGGAATCGAGGTCGTAGACGAAGATGCTGACGCCACGAGGGTCGAAACCCGGCACGACCTTGGCGGAGGCGATAAGGGTCAGGTCGACACCCTCGCTCTGCGCCACATACTCCTTGAGCTGACGGCCAACGTCCTCGTTCTGCGTGACGAAGCCGATGCCCATGATGGGATTGGCTGACCGGACCGAGCGGCTGAAGATCTGCAGCATGTTGTCAGCTACTGCTGGACAGGCAGACGGCGTCAGCCGTCATGACGAAGGAGGCACGCCTCGGGACGATGGAAAGCACAACTGAAACATAGATCGGCGCCATGCCTCGTTTGCCGGCGTGGGAAGCAGGCATCAAATCCTTCGGTCCATGTCTCTCATGCATTTCCCGCATCGTGGCCGGCTCACCTCAGTTTGCGCCCGATGTACCCGGCGACGCGGTCGTCGACATCCCCGTCGTGGACGCCGATCCACTCGACGAAGCTGCGCCTCCGGAGGCGCTCTGCTCCATCATGTTATCAAGTGCGTCGACGCCTTGCTGGCCCGTGATCTGGATATGGGTGTTGTTGATGTAGGAAGGCCACGGCGTCGGGTGCTGGATGATGATGTTCGATGTCGGCGCATCGCCAAGGCCAACAGTGATCGAGTCCTGATGGCTCATGTAGTCATAGATGTAGTTGTCGTCGAGGTATTCGCTTCTGTGATCGTCTTCCCTGCTGGTTATGGTCGAGTCATCCGCCAGCACAGGCGATGAGAAGCAGGCAGCAGAGATGATGAGGCCGGCCAGGATGCTATTTCTGCGGAGCGCCATAATTCACCTGTGGAATGTCGATGATGTGGCCGTAGACGCCATTGTATTGCTTGTCGAGGCTCTTGCGGGAAACCTCCTGCTTGCCCAGCAGGAAGAACTCGGGCTCATTTGCGGAGACCAGTCCATCATTGAGCGGGTCCTTGAGCATCTGTTCCGTGCCGACCGGGTGCACGAGACGCGGCGTCACGATGATGACGAGGTCGGATTCCTTCTTCTGGAAGGCTGAGGATCGAAACAGCGTGCCAATGACGGGGACATTACCCACCCATGGCACCTGGCTGGCGTCCTTGGCGTTGAGCGACTGCAGCAGGCCGGCGATGGCGAAGCTCTGGCCATCACGCAGCTCGACGCTTGTGGTCGCCGTGCGGACGACAAAACCGGGATTGCCATTATAGCTCAGAGAAGGGTCGATTTCCGACACCGTGGGATTGAGCTGCAGGTTGATGAGCCCGTCGTCCAGAACCGTGGGCGTGAAATTGAGGATCACGCCGAAATCCTTGTAGGTGACTGAGCAGGTCTGGTCGGCGAGCGATCCCTGGCAAGTCTGGACAGGCACCTGGCCGCCGGCATTGAAGCTGGCGGACTGGCCGGAGAGCGCCGTGAGGTTCGGCTCGGCAAGGCGACGGGCCATGCGGCGCTGCTCAAGGGCGGAGATCAGCAGATCGGGCGACGTTCCATTGTCCAGGATGTTCGCAATGATGGTGCCGAAGGGCAGCACACCCGAAAGCGCACCCGCCGCGGCGGCGATACCAAGTGCGCCCGGTGCGGCTTTCTGTGCAACACCTACACCCTGGGCATAGCCATTGCCGTTGTTCGTCAGGTTCCAGTTGAAGCCCAGTTCCTTGCCGGCCGAGCGAGCCACCTCAATCATGCGGACTTCGAGGTTCACCTGCTGGTTGGCCGTGATCGAGAAGGAATTCGTGACATCGTCGCCGGCAAAGTCCTTGGCGATTGTCATGACCTTTTCGGCGGCGGGGGCACTCGGCACCTCGCCCTCGAGCAGCACACGGCCGTTCACGCTGCGCACCTTGAGGTTCGAACCGGGAACCGCCTGCTTCAATGCTTCGCGAAGGCCGGACAGATCATGCGTCACTTCCACGTCGATGACAGCAAGAAGGTTCTTGTCCTCGTCGAACAGCGTGACATTGGTGGTACCGAGTTTGCGGCCGAGCACATACAGCGTGCGATCGCTCAGTGCGTTGACGTCAGCCGTCTCCGGATCGCCGACCACCATCTCGCCGAATGGAACGGCCAACCTGAAAGTCTCTGAACGTCCCTGGACAACCTTGAGCCGCGCCACCCGGTCCTCGGTGGAAATCTTCAGCAGTGTCGCGGCAGATGCCGCCCCGGGCCACACGGCGGGAACCACCGGCAACATCAGAAGCGCCAGAGCGAATGCCGCCGCGGGCGCCGCAAGATGCATGAACCGAAGTTTTCTGGCCGTGTTATTCTTCATTGGTTTGCATCCAGGGGAACGGTGTAGGAGGTGCCCTGCAGCCCACGGAAGATCGTGATCTGGGCAGTTGTCGGCAAGGCTTCTTCGCTGGTGGCCGGAACGTCCGGCGTGGCTGGCGCAGCGACCTGCTGGGTGCGGTTGGCCTCGTCCTGCTTCAGCTTGGACTCGAGTTCGGCAATCCGGCGAACCAGGTCCGCCTGCGCCTCGTCCTTCACAGGCGCGGGAGGCTGCGACAGGGCGGCATTCGATACGAGTTCGCCCTCGACGATGCGGTTGGCGGGAGCGGTGTCCAGGGAACCGGCAGCGCGGAGCGTGAAGGTGAGACTACCGGTCGATTCCGCCAGCGACAGCTTCTGGGCATCGACCGGCGTCAGTTCCAGCGTTGCTGTGCGGCCATCGATGGGATTGCCACTCTTTTCGTCGACGCTCTGGTTGACGGCAAGAACCCTCACGTTCTGGAATAGAACGTCAATGCTGGGTTCGTCGCCCTGCCCGCGTGTGTAGAGAACATCCACGCGGTCGCCCGGCAGGACGAAGCCCGCAACACCCGAGGTGTCGTTGACGCGGATGGTCACGGCGCGCATGCCGTCCTTCACCAGCGCCGAAAGGCTGGCGCGGGCACCGGGCCCGGAAATCTTCCAGGCGAGAATGGGTTCATTGGGGACAATTGGTGTCAGCGCCACGCGCGGACCGTCCTTGCCGATGTCGGCGATATTGAGGAACGCGCCTTCGGGCACGGCCGACTTGGGCCAGTCGATCTCGCTGACCACCTCGGGCGTGATTGGCTGTCCGAAATGCAGTTCGGTCTTCGCCACCACGATTTTTTGAGTATCGACTTTTACCTGCTCGGGGGCCACCTGCTGCGACACCTGCGCTTGCTGGCCTGCAAGCCATGCCTTGGCGATGAATACGGCGAGGCCGCCGAACAGCAATGCCACGAGGAGCATCACGAGTGTGCCAGTACGAACAGGAAGCATGACGTCTCTACTCGTTCAGTGATTGCCGTGTTCGGGGGGCATTCAGAATTGCAAGAAAACTGCCGCGACAGGAGTCGCGGCAGTCACTTGCAAAAACAACCGTTTGCAGCGGATTTGGAGTTCCTCACCGCCACTCCGTCAACTTACGGCGTCGACAGCGTCGTGCTGAGAGCATTCCAGCGGCTGCTGGCCCAGATGCCGACACCGGTCAGTACGGCAAGGCCCACGGCGAGAATGACACCGAGAAGTGCCGTGTACTCGATGAAGGCCGCACCACTATCGTCAGAGTTGAAGGCGCGGAGGAAAGAAGCGATCGATTTCATGTTATGCAGTCCCATTTCCAGTTACTCAGTGTTTACACGTGTTTATAGATACACATAATCAAAAACAGCGGCAATCCCTTGATAGCCCATACTACTCTGCAGAATCCTTAGTAAACGAAGTCTGCATATAGTGGTTTCTACCAATTCCATTTTTATCATGATAAAAGTTGTTTGTCCAATTAACTTGACCATTTTAGACTGGGCAGGGTCAATTTACCTGGCGAAATCAGTAATTTTAACAACTTTTGGATGTAATTTGAGGGTTCCGCGGGCGGGGGTGGGTACGTTCTGCAAATATTCACTTTGTTGCGGGAAGCTAGCAGGCCCGGGCAGCGAAATCACAATCGGAGCAGGCGGGCGGCCGTTTGAGTTGCAATTTGCAGCAACAGAACGAAGCCTCGCACGCGAGGCTGCTGCGGCATGGAATTGCGGAATAGAGGACGGCGTGGAATGCAGAGTTGGATGAGAGCAGACGAGCATCGCCGCAATCGCTCACCCGATGAAAGCGT
Source organism: Bradyrhizobiaceae bacterium (assembly GCA_947475225.1). Taxonomy (GTDB): domain Bacteria; phylum Pseudomonadota; class Alphaproteobacteria; order Rhizobiales; family Aestuariivirgaceae; genus Aestuariivirga. Next base: position 39,115 of record CANJMQ010000014.1, on the reverse strand, counting down.
TCGCCTGCTGCTCGCGGCGGCTGTAATCCTCGTTTTTCTGGGGGTCGCGATTTATCTTCGCGAGTTGATGCTAGCCGAACCTGACCTGTGGTGGCACATCAAGACAGGGCTCTGGATGTGGCAACATGGCAAAACGCCGAACTCCGATTTCTATTCCTATACGTTTGCCGGACACCCGTGGATGGCGAAGGAGTGGCTCTCGCAACTCATCTTCGCGGCGACTTACACCCTTGGGAACTGGAGTGCTGTAAGCGCGCTCGCAATGCTCGTCCTGGCGCTTGCAACGGGATTGTTATACTGGTCGATCTCCGGTTTCCTGAGGCCAAGCTTGGCTGCGGCTATCACGCTTGTCGCCTTCCTTGTAACGTGCAACACCTTCACCATCCGGCCCCACCTTCTCACCCTGCCGCTTCTGGTGATCTGGACCGACCAGCTCTTCAAGTCATCTTTGAATGTGAGAGCGCCCAGCTTCCTGCTGCTCGTCGTGATATCGCTCTGGGCCAACCTGCATGCTGCCTTTACCATGGGCTTCGTCATCGCCTTCTTTGCATTTCTCGATTTTATCGAGAACGGCGGATGGTGGAAGAAGGAAGCTTTGTGGAAGTGGCTGGTCTTCCTCGCGCTCTGCCCCGTCGTCACGCTGCTGCATCCCTATTCCTACCGCGCCATGATGGCCACGCTGTGGGTTTTCCGTCCGAATGAGGGCACAGTTCCGTTGGGCGAGTGGCAACCGTTCAATGCCCAGCTCTTGCCCATACATGCGACTGTGCTGCTGGGTCTGGCATTCGGCGCCATGACCTCGGGCTTCCGGCTGGGATTGGCGCGCGCCCTGCTCATCGTTCTTCTGACGTATCTGTTCCTGGCTCACTTGCGTTACGCGTTCTTCCTCTTCCCCGTTCTTGCGGTGATAGCGCCGGCTGCAATTTCCAAGCAGTTTCCGAAACTGTCCGCCGACCGCTGGCGGGCGGGAGAGCGGGACCCGCTCGAACAACGCATGCATGATGCATTCAGACCAGTCATGTCCGTAGTTTGCGGGATTGCGGCAACGATGCTCGGATTGCAGTTGTTTGTCTTGCACACAGCGCCGTCCGAGAAGGTCTCGCCAAGCGCTGCGATTGCTTATGCCAAGGCACATGGACTGAGCGGGCATGTGTTCAATGACTATAATTTCGGCGGCCCACTCATCTTCAATGACATTCCCACCTTCATCGATGGCCGTTCCGATCAGCTTTTCATCGGAGACATATCGAAAGAGTTCGAGGCATCGCTCAAGGATGAGAAAACCCTGATCGAGGTTCTCAGCAAGCATGATATGCAGTGGACGCTTTTCACCCCTGAAGACCCACGCACCAAGATGCTTGACAAGCTGCCGGGCTGGAAGAGGGTGTTTGCCGATGAGAATGCCATCATTCATCAGCGCCAGGACGCACTCTCGCAATGACACGAGCAGCAACGGGAAGGGCATCTCTCAGCTCCTCGATCAGGATATAACGACATGTCCCTGCTCATACTCACCGCAATCGCACTCGCTTTCGTCTTCCTCGTGATCTTCGGCGCGCTCAGCGACTTGTCGACGTTCCGGATTCCCAACTGGGTCTCCTACTGGCTCGTCATTCTGTTTGTTGCACAATCGATTTTTCTCTGGGGATCCACACCTGATGTGCTGATCTTTTCCGTGATGGTGCCGGCCTTCGTCGTCAACCTCGCCGTCGGTCTTGTGGTTTTCATCGTGTCGCTGGTCTTCTGGGGCCGAGGCTACATCGGTGGGGGCGATGCAAAATATCTCGTCGCGACGTCCCTGTGGATGGGGCCGGTGGGTGTCGTGGAGTTCATGGTTCTGGTCTCGGCACTGTCGGTGGTCATGGCCCTCTTGCTGAAGGTTTCCGCCAACTGGGGCTTCCTGATCCACGAGGGCAGGTTTCCGGGCTTTGTCAGACGACTTTATGCCAAGTTCGAGGACAACAAGCTCCCTTTTGGCTTTCCCATCGGCCTTGCAGCGCTCATCATGATGCCTCAAGTCTTCACGGCTTGAGGCAAGCCTAGGATCTGCACCTCGGCCGGATAGCCGGCCGCAGCAGGAGAAACCGCAATGGCTCCGTCTCGAAACGAGGCGACCGTCACGCCATCCGTTCAACCGGATGGTGATGGGGCGAGCTACTGGACCCTGCCAGCCACGGAACTCCTTTCACGTCTGCGAAGTTCCCTGCAGGGATTGGGAAGCGCCGAGGCCGCCCAGAGGTTGGCGGCATTGGCAGGGCCGGACCATGCCGCCGGTGACAGATACCGCGCGGCGCTCCGGCTCCTGCTCCGCCAGTTCACCAGCCCGCTGATCCTGATCCTGCTGCTGGGGGCGGTGCTGTCGCTCATACTGCAAAACTGGATCGACGCGGTCATCATGCTCACCGTGCTGCTGGCCACGGGACTCGTCGGCTTCGTACAGGAATTCCGGGCCTCCCGCGCCGTCGAGGCGCTACAGACGAGGCTCGCCCTCAGGGCCCGCGTGCTGCGCGACGGGCAGCCTGCCTCGATCATGGCCCGTGACGTGGTTCCGGGTGACATCGTCGAACTCTCCGCCGGTGATCTCATACCCGCCGACGGACTGGTTCTCGAGGCCACCGACTTTCTGGTCACGGAAGCAGCCCTCACCGGCGAGTCGCTGCCCGTGGAAAAGGCGCCCGGCGTGCTGCCGCAGGACGCCGGGCTCGCGGAACGCAGCAATTCGGTGTTCGCAGGCACCTCGGTCAGGAGTGGCATGGCCCGCGTACTGGTGGCGCTCACCAGTGCGCGCACCGAGCTCGGCGGCATCACCTCCGCCATCGGCCAGCAGGAGCCGGAGACGGATTTCGAACGCGGCGTGACGCGCTTCGGCCACCTGCTGATGCGGGTGATGTTCGTGCTGGTGGTCTCGGTGATCGTGGTGAACACCGTGATGGGGCGTCCGGTGATTGAATCCCTGCTCTTCGCTGTGGCGCTCGCCGTGGGCATGACGCCGGAGCTGCTGCCGGCGATCGTCACGGTCACGCTTTCGGCGGGCGCAAGGCAACTCGCTGCGCGCGGCGTGCTGGTGCGCCGTCTCTCAGCGATCGAGAACCTCGGCAGCATGGACGTGCTCTGCACCGACAAGACGGGCACGCTGACGGAAGGCACGCTGAGCCTTGCCCGCGCCGTCGATTCAGCAGGCGTGGACCAGCCGAAGGTGCTCGCGCTGGCCCATCTCAACGCCGCCTTCGAAACCGGCATCGAGAACCCGATGGACAAGGCTATCCTCGCCGCGGGAGCGGAGGCCGGGCTTACCACCGAAGGCTGGCAGAAGCTGGACGAGATACCCTACGACTTCATGCGCAAGCGTCTGACCATCGTGGCGGCCCATGGGGCGGACCGGCAGCTCATCACCAAGGGCGCAGCACCCTCGATCCTCGCCTGCTGCAGCCGCATCGCCGCAGGGGGTACGGCGGTCACCCTCGATGATGATCGGCGCGATGCCGTCGGGGAACTTCTCGCGCTTGAAGGGCGCAAAGGCTACCGCGCGCTGGCAGTCGCCAGCCGCAGCATCGAGGCCAGGGACGACTACACGCTTGACGATGAGCAGGGCCTGACGCTCGAAGGCTTCCTGCTCTTTGCCGATCCGCCAAAACAGGGAATCACTGAGGTCATTGCCCGGCTCATCGACCTCGGCGTCAGCATGAAGGTCATCACCGGCGACACGCGCGAGGTGGCGGTGCATGTGGCGGAGGCGGTGGGCCTCAGGACAGCGGGTTTGGTGACTGGCAGGCAGCTTTCCGCAATGAGCGCTGACGCACTGGCCGCAAGTGCTGAGGCAACCGACATCTTCTGTGAAATCGATCCACAACAAAAGGAGCGCATCATCCATGCGCTTCAGGCACGCGGCCATGCGGTGGGCTACATGGGCGACGGCATCAACGATGCACCGGCCCTGCATGCAGCGGACGTCGGCATTTCGGTCGAGAGTGCAGTGGACGTGGCGCGGCAGAGCGCCGATTTCGTGCTGCTGAAGCAGGATCTCGGCGTGCTGAGCGAAGGTATCGTCTGCGGCCGGCGGGCCTTCGCGAATACCCGGAAATACATCGCCATCACCACCTCCGCCAACTTCGGCAACATGGTGAGCATGGCGCTGGCAACGCCATTCCTCCCCTTCCTGCCGCTCTTGCCAAAGCAGGTTCTCCTCAACAACTTCCTCTCCGACATTCCGGCCATCGCCATTTCCACGGACCATGCGGAGGAAGATCAGCTGCGCCGCTCCGGCCGCTGGGACATGGGCGAACTGCAACGCTTCATGATCATCTTCGGTCTCGTCAGCTCGGTCTTCGACATGGCGGGCTTCGCCTTCCTGCTCGGCGTGCTGAAGACGGGGGAGCGGGCCTTCCAGACCGGATGGTTCGTGCTCTCGCTTCTCACCGAAATCCTGGTCGTCACCTCGCTGCGCACCCGCGGGCCAGCCTTCAGGGGGCATCCGAGCCTGATGCTGCTCGGCACCTCGCTGGCCGTTTCGGCCATGGCCCTTGCCATGCCCTATGTGCCGCTGCTGCAGCGGCTGTTCGACTTCGTGCCGCTTGAGCCCACGACACTGGCAGCGCTCGCCGGGCTGGCGGCTGCCTATGTCGTGGCAACGGAGGTGGTGAAGCTGTGGTTCTACCGAAACCACAATTGATTTTCTCGGGCAGCGGCAAAGCGCATTTCACCGGAGCCATGCCCCTGCCGAAGGCCGGAAGGCCTTGCCACACCCGGAATTTTGACCGATAGACTTGCCGCTTCTTCGATGGGTACGGATTTCAGGCAGGTTCATGGGCGACACGTGGAAGCGCTTCCGCGGCGACAGGTTGGCGATGGTGGGGCTCGTGGTCATCTTCATCTTTGCCGTGGCCGCCATCTTCGCCCCCGTCATCGCGCCCTATAATCCGACTGAACAGTTCTTCGACGGGCTGACGGATGAAGGCTCGCCCCTGCCGCCCGGCTGGCGCTTCTGGTTCGGCACCGACACCAATGGCCGCGACCAATTCTCGCGCCTGCTCTTTGGCGCCCAGACCTCGCTGCTGATTGGCATCGTGGCCAACGGCATTGCTGTCACCATCGGCACCGCGCTCGGCCTCGTCGCCGGCTATCTGCGCGGCTGGACCGGGGCCTCCATCATGCGGCTGACCGACCTGATGATGGCCTTCCCGCCCCTGCTGCTGGCCATCGCGCTGGCGGCAATCCTCAAGCCGGGATTGAACATCGTCATCCTCGTCATCGCGCTGGTGAACTGGGTGCAGATCGCACGGGTGATCTACACCGAGACGGTCTCGCTCTCGGAGCGCGAATACATTGAGGCCGCACGCGCCCTGGGCGCCGGCAATGGCCGCATCCTGCTCCGCCACCTGCTGCCCCACCTGATCCCCACGGTCATTGTCTATGCCACGCTGGGCATCGCCACCACGGTGCTGCTGGAAGCCATGCTGTCCTTCCTCGGGCGCGGCGTGCAGCCGCCCACCCCCGCCTGGGGCATGATGATCTTCGAAAGCCAGTCCTATTTCCTCAACGCTCCGTGGCTGGTCTTCATCCCGGGTGCCGCGATCCTCATCCTCGCGCTGGCCTTCAATCTGGTGGGCGATGGCCTGCGAGATGCGCTGGATCCGACCCAGCGCGGGAGGGGCTGATGCTGCGCTACCTCGCCAGGCGCCTCGCCGCCTCGCTGCTGATCCTGCTCGGCGTCAGCATCGTCACCTTCGGCCTCACCTTCATGATTCCGGCAGACCCGGTGGCAATGATCGCCGGGCGCAACTCAACACCTCAGATGCGCGACAACATCCGCATCCAGCTCGGCCTCGACAAGCCCATCCCGGAGCAATATGCCCGCTACCTGGGCCGCCTCGTCACCGGCAACCTTGGCATGTCCTACGCGCGAAAATCCGAGGTGGGTCCGCTCGTCGTCTCGCGCCTTCCGCCCACGCTGCTGCTCATGCTGGGCGCCATCATCGCCGAACTGCTGATCGGCATCCCGGCGGGCATCTATGCCGCCACCCGGCGCGGCCGCTTTGCCGACAAGGCGGCCATGACACTGTCCTTCGTCAGCGTGTCCACCCCGCAATTCGTGCTGGGTCTCACGCTGCTCTATCTTTTCGCCTATCTCTGGAACTGGTTCCCGCTGGGAGGCTACGGCAAGCTCTCCAACCTCATTCTGCCCGCCCTTACGCTCGGCCTCGCGGGCGGCGGCTGGTATTCGCGCATGATGCGCTCCTCGATGATCGAGGTGCTGCGCAACGACTACATCCGGACAGCGCGCGCCAAGGGCATGAGCGAGTGGCGGGTGACCATGAAACATGGCTTCCGCAACGCCATCCTGCCCATCGTGGCAATGATCGGCCTCGATGTCGGCATCTTCATGTCGGGCGTCGTGGTGGTGGAGAATGTCTTTGGCTGGCCGGGCATCGGGCAGCTGATGTGGCAGGCGATCCAGTCGCTGGACATTCCCGTGATCATGGGGGTGACCATCGTTGCCGCCTGCTTCATCGTGCTCGGCAACCTCATCGCCGACCTCGTGTCGCCGCTGATTGACCCGCGCATCCGCTTGCGCTGAGATACCCGCGCATCCGCTTGCGCTGAGATAACGTACACAAACGAACATACGACAACAGGGAGAAGCTCGATGAAGAAACTGCTGATTTCGGCCGTGGCCGCCCTGGCCTTGCTGGCTGCCGCCCCGCTCGCCATGGCGGACGCCCCCAAGCAGGGCGGCCAGGCAACGGTCACCTTCAACAACGACCTCACCACGCTCGACCCGCAGGTGGGCTATGACTGGCAGAACTGGTCGGTCATCAAGTCGATCTTCGACGGTCTGATGGACTACAAGCCGGGCACCACCGAACTCGTGCCCGACCTCGCCGAGAGCTACACCGTCTCGGATGACGGCCTTACCTACACCTTCAAGCTGCGTGACGGTGTCAAGTTCCATAACGGCCGGACCATGACCTCCGCCGACGTCAAGTATTCCTTCGAACGCGCGGTCAACCCCGCAACGCAGAGCCCCGGCGGCGGCTATTTCGGCATGATCGCCGGCTATGACGACGTGGTGGGCGGCAAGGCCACCACGCTGTCCGGCATCGAGACGCCCGACGACAAGACGGTGATCTTCAAGCTCACCCGCCCTGATGCCACCTTCCTGCACCTGATGGCCATCAACTTCGGCTACGTGGTGCCGAAGGAAGAAGTCGAGAAGGCGGGTGCGGACTGGGGCAAGAAGCCCGTGGGAACAGGCGCCTTCAAGTTCGTCGAATGGGTGCCCGGCCAGTCGATCAAGCTCGAGCGCAACAAGGACTACTTCCGCGCCGGCGTGCCCTATCTCGACGGCGTGACCTTCGAGTTCGGCCAGGATCCGACGGTGGCGGTGCTGCGCCTCAAGAAGGGCGAGATCGACATCGTGGGTGACGGCATTCCGCCCGCCCAGTTCGCCGAACTGATGGCCGACCCCGCCAACAAGCCGCTGATCGCCGAGGGCGACCAGCTGCACACTGGCTACGTCACCATGAACGTCACCCAGCCGCCCTTTGACAATGTGAAGGTGCGCCAGGCGGTGAACATGGCCATCAACAAGGACCGCATTGTCCGCCTCATCAACAACCGCGGCGTACCGGCCAGCCAGGCGCTGCCGCCCGCCATGCCCGGCTACAACCCGGACAACAAGGGCTATGGCTATGATCCCGAGGGCGCCAAGAAGCTGCTGGCGGAAGCAGGCGTGGGCGAGATCACCACCGAGCTCTATGTCATGAACGTCGACCCGAACCCGCGTATCGCCCAGGCGATCCAGCAGGACCTCGCGGCCGTCGGCATCAAGGCGGAAATCCGCTCGCTCGCGCAGGCCGAGGTGATTGCCGCCGGCGGCGCCGGCAAGGCGCCGATGATCTGGTCGGGTGGCATGGCCTGGATCGCCGATTTCCCGGATCCGGCCAACTTCTACTACGGTATCCTCGGCTGTGCCGGCGCCGTTGAGGGCGGCTGGAACTGGTCCAGGTATTGCAACAAGGCACTCGACGAGCGTGCCACCAAGGCAGACGCGATGGTGAAGGACGACCAGAAGGACGCCCGCATCGCCGAGTGGAAGGCGATCTTTGACGACGTGCTGAAGGATGCGCCCTGGGCACCGATCTTCAACGAGAAGCGCTTCACCTATCATTCCGAGCGCCTGGGTGGCGATGCCACCTTGTTCACCGACCCGATCCATATTCCGGTGAACTACGACTACATCTACGCCAAGGACGCTCAGTAGGCTGATCAAACCACGCATGCTCCCTTCCCCCGCGGGGAAGGGAGCATTGTCATTGAGGGCACCATGACAAAACACGTCTGCAACCACACCATCCATGACCACCAGTGCCATTTCGGCTGGAACCGCGACAATCCGCCGGTCGTCCGCATCACGCCGGGCGAGACGGTGGAGTTCCACCCTATCGATTCCTCCGGCGGCCAGCTCAACGCCAAGTCGACACTCGCCGACCTGAAGGCGCTCGACTTCGGCAAGGTCAACCCCGTTGCCGGTCCCGTCTTCGTCGAAGGCGCTCAGCCCGGCGACGCCATCAAGGTGACGCTGCTCGACTTTGCACCCTCGGGCTGGGGCTGGACGGCCAACATCCCGGGCTTCGGCCTGCTGGCAGACCAGTTCAAGGACCCTGCCCTGCACATCTGGAAATATGACACCACAACCATGGCGCCTGCCATGTTCGGTCCCGGCGGTCGCGTGCCTCTGAAGCCTTTTTGTGGCACCATCGGCCTCGCCCCGGCTGAGACCGGCACCCATTCCATCGTGCCGCCGCGCCGCATGGGCGGCAACATGGACATCCGCGACATGGCGGCAGGCACCGAACTCTATCTCCCCGTCGAGGTGGCGGGCGGGTTGTTCAGCGTCGGCGATACCCATGCCTGCCAGGGCGACGGCGAAGTCTGCGGCACGGCGATTGAAAGCCCGTGCTCGCTGCAGGCCAGGTTTGACCTCGTCAAAGGTGCCAACCTCGCCTTTCCGCGCTTCACCACGCCCGGCCCTGTCTCCCGCCACCTCGACGTGAAGGGCTATGAGGTGACCACCGGCATCGGCCCCGATCTCATGGAAGGTGCCAAGGCCGCCGTCACCGGCATGATCGATCTTCTCTCGAAGCGCTACAACATGAACGCCGTCGATGCCTACATGCTGTGCTCGGTGTGTGGCGACCTGCGCATCAGCGAGATCGTCGACATGCCGAACTGGGTTGTCTCCTTCTACTTTCCGCGTGTCGTGTTTGAATGAGTGAACATGCCCTGCTCCGCGTCGATGGCCTGACGGTCGGCTTCAGCACGGAGCAGGGCCCGGTCCGCGTCGTGGAGGATGTCTCCTTCGAACTCAAGGCCGGGCACACGCTGGGCCTCGTAGGCGAGTCAGGCTGCGGCAAGAGCGTCACCGCGCAGACCATCATGCGCCTGCTGCCAAGCCCACCCTCACGCATCGATGCGGGACGCATCCTGTTCGACGGCAAGGACCTTGCCGCCGCCACGCAGCGCGAGATGCAGAAAATCCGCGGCGACCGCATCGGCATGGTGTTCCAGGAACCGATGACCAGCCTCAATCCCACACTGCGCATCGGCGAGCAGATCGCCGAACCGCTGATGCTGCACCGTGGCCTGCGCCGCGCGGAGGCCGACGAGCAGGTGATCGGCGTCCTGAAGCAGGTCGGCATCGGCAACGCCGAGCGCCGGTTGCTGCAATATCCGCATGAGCTTTCAGGCGGCCTGCGCCAGCGCGTGATGATCGCCATGGCCATCATCTGCAAGCCGAAGCTCTTGATCGCCGACGAGCCGACGACGGCGCTGGACGTCACCATCCAGGCACAGATCATGGAGCTCCTCAAGGCGCTGCAGAAGGAACTGGGCCTCGCCGTGCTGCTCATCACCCATGATCTCGGCATGGTGGCCGAGATGTGCGAGACCATCGCCGTGATGTATGCCGGCCGCATCGTCGAAACGGGGCGCACGGTGGATGTCTTCGCCAATCCGCACCACCCCTACACCTACGGCCTTCTCACCTCATCGCCGCGCCGCGCCCGGAAGGGCGAACGCCTGCCCTCCATTCCCGGCCTCGTGCCGCCGCCGGGCGCGCGCGGGCAGGGCTGCAGCTTCGCCGCGCGCTGCCCCAATGTGCTGGAACGCTGCCGTGTCGACGCGCCGCCGCTGATTGCCCTGGGCAAGGATGCCGCCGCCTGCTGGAACCCCGTGCCATGACGCCGCTGCTCGAGGCCCGGGGCCTCTCAAAGTTCTTCCCCGCGCGCGATGGCAAGGGCCTCGTCCGCGCCGTCAATGACGTGAGCCTGTCGCTGGCCGAAGGCGAGACGCTGGGCATCGTCGGCGAGTCGGGCTGCGGCAAGTCCACGCTCGCCCGCATGCTCATGCGGCTGATCGAGCCCTCCGGGGGCAAGGTGCTGTTCCAGGGCGAGGACCTGCTGTCGCTGTCGCGCGCTGCCATGCGTCAGAAGCGGCGCGACATCCAGATCGTGTTCCAGGACCCCTATGCCTCGCTCGACCCGCGCATGAACATCGCGCAGATCATTGCCGAGCCGCTCGACATCCACGGCATCGGCAGCACGGCGGAGCGTGCCGCAAAGGTGAAGGACCTGATCGCGCTCGTCGGCCTCGACCCGGCCTCGGCCACGCGTTACCCGCATGAATTCTCCGGCGGCCAGCGCCAGCGCATCGGCATCGCGCGCGCCATCGCACTCGAACCTCGGCTCGTGGTGCTCGATGAACCGGTCTCGGCACTCGATGTGTCGATCCAGTCGCAGATCCTCAATCTGCTCGACGATCTCAAGCTGCGGCTGCGGCTCTCATACGTCTTCATCTCGCATGACCTGTCGGTGGTGCAGCATGTGAGCGACCGCGTGGCGGTGATGTATCTCGGCCGCATCGTCGAGGAAGGCCCGGCGGACGCCGTGCTCGGCGCGCCGAAGCACCCCTACACCCAGGCGCTGATCTCCGCCATTCCGGAGATCGACCCGACGCGCCGCAAGACACATGTGCTGCTGCCCGGCGATCCGCCGAACCCCGAAGACGTCCCGCCCGGCTGCGCCTTCAACCCGCGCTGCCTCATCGCGCAGGACATTTGCCGGCGTGATGAGCCGCCCTTGCGGAGTTCCGGCGCGTCCCGCGCGCGCTGTCACTTCGTGGATGAGGCCTAGCGCCCATGCACGACGTCTTTGCCGCAGCGCGGCAGCTGATCGCGACGGGCTGAGGCGGTGCGCCGCAGCGCGCATCCCTATCCTGCGCACGAGTGCTCTTGGAACGCTTGCCGCTGCGCGCGGCCTGGACGATAGTCGCGCGGCAATGACCCGACTGACCCCCAAGCGCCGCATCCGTTCCTCCAGCGCCGAGGAGGTGAAGTCTGCCGCGCGCGGTCCCTTCATCTCGCGCAAGCTGGAAACCTTCAATGTGCTGTCGGGCGAGGGGCTCGAGCTCATCGAGCGCAACGCCGACACCATCCTCAAGGAAACGGGAATGGAGTTTCACGGCGATCCCGAGATACTCGACATCTTCCGTGAAGCCGGCTGCGACGTGCAGGGCACGCGGGTGCGCTTCGAACCGGGCTTCTGCCGCAGCACCATCCAGGCGACAGCGCCCCGCCAGTTCACGCAGCATGCGCGCAACGAAGCCAACAGCGTGCAGCTCGGCGGTAATGCCACGGTGCTCTGCCCCTCCTGGGGTCCGCCCTTCGTGCATGACCTCGACCGTGGGCGGCGCTATGCCTCCTACGCGGATTTCACCGAACTGGTGAAGCTGCACCACAGCCTGCCGTGGCTGCACCACTCCGGCGGCGTGGTGTGCGAGCCGGTGGACCTGCCCGCCAACAAGCGCCACCTCGACATGCTCTATGCCCATATCCGCTTCTCAGACCGCGCCTTCATGGGCGCCTTCATCGGGGCGGAGCGCGCGGGCCACGCCATCGAGATGGCGAAGATCCTGTTCGGCGCAGACTACGTGGCGAAAAACCCGGTGCTTTATTGCGTCTCCAACACCAATGCGCCGCTGGTGCTGGACCAGAACATGTCGGGCGCCCTCAAGACCTATGCGCGCGCCAACCAGCCGGTGGCCTGCACGCCCTGGGTGCTGACGGGCGCCATGAGCCCGACAACGGTGGCCGGAACCCTCGCGCAGATTCTGGCGGAGGCAACCGCCTGCCTTGCCCTCGTCCAGCTCATCAATCCCGGAGCGCCCTGCCTCATGGGCAGCTTCGCCTCCACCATGTCGATGCAGTCGGGGGCCCCCACTTTCGGCACGCCGGAAGCGGGTTTGATGGTGCTGGCCGCCGGTCAGCTTGCCCGCCGCCTTGGCGTGCCGCTCCACACGGTGGGAACGCTGTCAGCCTCCAAGCTCCCTGATGCCCAGAGCCAGCAGGAGGCCACCTGGGGCCTGCTGATGTCGATGTTCGCCGGCGCCAACCTCATCAACCACGCCACGGGCTGGCTCGAGGGCGGGCTCGTTACCTCCTATGAGAAGACCATCATCGACCATGACCTGTGCGGCAAGGTCGCGCGCTTCTTCGACGGCATCGACCTGAGCGAGAATGCCCAGGCCATGTCGGCGATCGCGCTCACGGGTCCAGGCCAGCATTTCCTCGGCAGCGACCACACGCGGCTCAATTTCATGTCAGCCCTGTTCCGCCCACTGACCCCGGACAACAACTCCTTCGAGCAATGGCAGGCCGAGGGCGGCAAGGACGCCGCGATGCGCGCCAACGCCATCTGGAAGAAGCAGCTCGACCGCTATGAAGACCCCGGCCTCGACCCCGCCATCGACGAGGCCCTCAAGGATTACATCGCGAAGGTGAAGGCCTCCATGCCGGATGTGAATTACTTCTGATGCCGCAGGTCATCATCATCGGCGGCGGTGCCGTGGGCCTGAGCGTCGCCTATCACCTGGGCAAGCGCGGCGCAAAGGATGTGGTGCTGCTGGAGCGCAACCAGCTCACCTCCGGCACCAGCTGGCATGCCGCAGGCATTGTCGGCCCCTTGCGCGCCACCGCGGCCATGACGAGGCTCGCCTCGCACGCGCTTGAACTGTTCCCGCGGCTTGAAGCCGAGACCGGCATGAGTACCGGCTACCGCCGCACCGGCGGCTACTGGCTGGCCCGCGTGCCCGAGCGCATGGATGAGCTGAAGCGCATCTGCGCGGTGGGCCGCCACATGGGCCTCACCCCGTCCATCGTCGCACCGCAGGAGGTCGCCGTTCCGCAACTGGCGCTTCAGCACCACGTCGGTGCGCTGATGGTGCCGGAAGATGCGAACGTCAACCCGGTCGACCTCTGCATGGCCTATGCCCGCGCCGCGAAGAACCACGGCGCCAGCATCCGCGAGGGCACGGGTGTTCGCCGCATCCTCACGCACAAGGGCCGCGCCACCGGCGTCGAACTCTCAGACGGCAGCACGCTTTCGGCTGAGAAAATTGTTCTCTGCGCCGGTGCATGGTCAAGGAAGCTGGCGGACGAGGCAGGCGTCGCCCTGCCGCTGCAGGCCGTCGAGCATATGTACATCGTCACCGAGCCGATGCCGGGCCTGCCCAACCCCTTCCCCGTGGTGCGCGATCTCGACACCGGCATCTATGTGAAGGGCGATGCCGGCCGCCTCGTCATCGGCGGCTTCGAACCCGATGCCAAGGTGTGGGATCCCTATGGCCCCGAGGGCGACCGCGCCTTCCTCGAAATGCCGGAGGACTGGAACCAGTTCGGCCCGTTCATGGAAGCCGCCCTCGCCCTCATCCCGCAGCTCGCCGACACCGGCATCCAGCGTTTCATGAACGGGCCCGAAAGCTTCACCGCCGACACCCGCCCCTATATCGGCGAGACGCCGGAAATCGACGGGCTCTATGTGGCCGCCGGCATGAACTCGGTCGGCATCATGAGTTCGGCGGGGATCGGCGACGTGCTTGCCGACTGGATCGTCAACGGTGAAGAACCGCGCGACCTGTGGGGCGTCGACATCGCCCGCGCCGACCCGAAGGCAGCAACCGGCACCCACATGCGCGCGCGCATGAAGGAAGCAGTCTCCGATCTCTTCGCCGTGCACTGGCCCTTCAAGCACCCCACGGCCGGGCGCGGCCTGCGCCAATCGCCACTGCATGACAGTTGGGCCGCACAGGGCGCGGTCTTCGGCCTCACCGTCGGCTGGGAGCGCGGGCTGTGGTATGCGGCAAGCGAGGCGGAGCGCACCCTGCCCTATTCCACGAGCGGCAGTCAGCCGTGGCAGACGATCGCCGAACGCGAAGCCGCCGTGATGCAGCACGGCGCGGTGCTGCTTGACTTGACACCCTTCACCAAGATCGACGTCTCGGGCCCGGATGCTCTGTCCCTGCTCAACCATCTGGCTGCGGCGCAAATGGAGGTGGCGGTGGGGCGCGCCGTCTACACGCCGCTGCTCAATGCACGCGGCGGCATCGAGGCGGACGTCACCGTGACACGGCTCTCCGCGGACCGCCTTCGCATCATCTCCGGCGCCGCGACACGGCGGCGCGACCTTGCCCTGCTGCGGCGCGCGGCGGGCGGGCGCGATGTGACCATCGAGGACCGCACGGAGGACTTCTGCATCATCGGCGTCATGGGTGCGGCCGCGCGGTCCACTCTCACGGCACTGTCCGGCGACAACTGGGGCGACTTCACTTTTTCGTCAGCGCGCAAGGTGACGCTCGCCGGAACACGCTGCCTCGCCACACGCATCTCCTATGTCGGCGAACTGGGCTGGGAGATCACCGTCGCCAACCACGGCGCCGCCACAGTGTTCGACGCATTGATCGCACAGGGTGCCAAACCGATGGGCCACTATGCCCTCAACGGCTGCCGCATCGAAAAGAGCTACCGCCACTGGGGACACGACGTCGGGCCCGAGATCACGCCGCTGGAGGCAGGCCTCGGCTTCACCATCGACTGGTCGAAGGACTTCCGTGGCAAGGCAGCGCTTGAGAAGCAAAAGCAACAGGGCATCACACAGAGGCTCGTCCTGCTCTCCATCGAAGGCATGCCACTCGTCGTCCATGACGAACCGGTGCTTGAGAACGGCAAGGTGGTTGGCCTCACCACATCGGGTGCACGGGGCATGCGCACCGGCCTCACCCTCGCGCTGGCCCTGGTGAGGGTGGCGCCGGGTGAGACGGCAGCGCAAACCTCACAGCGGCAATTTGAAGTCAACATCGCAGGAACAAGATATGCGACAGCGATGCTGCCGAAGCCGCCATATGATCCGCGTGGCGAAAGGATGACGGCATGACGGACGTGAACGTGGTGATCATCGGTGGCGGCGCCATGGGCTGCTCGCTGCTCTATCACCTCGCCAAGGCAGGCTGGACGGATATCGTGCTGGTCGAGAAGAACGACCTCACGCATGGCTCAACCTGGCATGCCGCGGGCCTGTGCACGCATTTTGCCCACAATCCCACCATTCAGGAACTGCGCGCCACCTCGGTGCGCCTCTACCGCGACATCCTGCCGGAGGAGACAGGCGAGAGCTGCGGCTTCCATCGCTCCGGCGCCATGCGCGTGACGCGCAACCCCGACCGCATGGACGAGTTCCGCCATGTCGCGGGGCTGTCCGAGTTCACCGGCTATCCGCTGGAAATCATCGACCAGAAGCGCATCGCGGAACTCCATCCGCTCGCCGTGCTCGACGGCCTCCTGGGCGGCATCTACGAACCCGATGACGGCCACGTCGATCCGTCGCTCGCCACCAATGCCATGGCCAAGGTGGCGCAGCGCCACGGCGCGCTGATCCAGCGCTACAATCCCGTCCATGCCATCCGCCATGAGAATGGCCGCTGGGTGGTGGAGACGAAGAACGGCACGCTCAAGGCCCTGCACATCGTCAACGCAGCCGGCACATGGGGCTTCGAAGTTGGCCGCATGATGGGCGTCAACGTTCCGTCCGTGCCGGTGCTGCACCAGTATCTGGTCACGGACACGGTGCCCGCCATCGCCGAACGCCAGAAGGCGGGCGCAGCCGAACTGCCCATCATCCGCGACCCGGAGGAGAGCTGGTACTGCCGCCAGGAGCGCGACGGCTTCATCCTCGGCCCCTATGAGAAGGAGGCACAGGTCTGGTCACCCGATGGTGTGCCACCGGAGTTCGGCGCGGAACTCATGGCCCCCGACCTCGACCGCGTCGAACACATCATCGAGTGGGCGATGGCGCGGGTTCCCGCGCTGGCCACCGCTGGCGTCAAAACGGTCGTCAACGGCCCCATCACCTTCACGCCCGATGCAAATCCGCTCATCGGCCCGGCCCATGGCGCGCCCAATGCGTGGCTGCTCACCGGTTCGTCGATGGGCGTGATGGAAGGTGGCGGGGCGGGCAAGTTCCTGGCTCATTGGATGACGCATGGCGCACCGCCCATGGATGCCCTCGCGGTTGACAGCCGCCGCTTCGGTCCCTGGGCAAACCGCAGCTTCCGCATCGAAAAGGCGATCGAATGCTTCGGCCTGCAGTTCGGCGTGCATTATCCCTTCGAGGAACGCCCCGCCGCCCGCAACCTCCGCACCTCGCCACTTCATGATCTCATGCGGGAGCGCGGCGCCGTGATGGGATCAGCGCATGGTGCGGAGCGTCCGAACTGGTTTTCCACGAAACCCCATGACGAAACGCGCGACAGCTTCCGCCGCACCAACTGGTTCGACGCAGTGGCGCGCGAAGTGGACGCTGTTGCAAACCGCGTGGCGCTGGCCGACCTTTCCGTCTTCTCGAAGTTCGACGTGACCGGGCCGGACACGCTGCGCGTCCTCGATGCGCTCGGCGCCAACAGCCCGCCGAAGTTGGGCCGCATCGGCCTCACCCATGCGCTCACCCCGGCGGGCGGGGTCGCGTCGGAATTCACGGTCACCATCTTTGCGCCGGACCGCGCCTATCTCAACTCCGCCGCAGCAGCCGAGGAGATGGACCTCGACCTTCTCAACGCCCGCGCCAGCGGCTTCGATGTCACCATCGCCAACCGCACCGATGAACTGGCGGTCATCGGCCTGATGGGGCCTGTCTCCGCAGAGGTCTTGGGCAGGCTTGCCGATATTACAGGCCTTTCCTGGCTCTCGGCGCGTGAGATGAACGTGGCCGGCATTCCCGCCCGCGTGCTCCGCGTCTCCTATGTTGGCGAGAAGGGCTTTGAACTGCACGTCGACCGCGCCCACGCCGCAGAGCTCTTCCGCGCGCTGGAGGAGGCCGGAAAGCCCTCCGGTATAGGCTACTATGGCGCCTATGCGGCGAATTCCATGCGGCTCGAGAAGGGCTATCGGGGCTGGGGCATGGACCTGACCACGGAGCGCTCGCCGCTGGAAACCGGCCTCGGCTTCCTCGTCAAGCCCGAGGGCCGCGACTTCATCGGCCGCAATGCAATGCTGAAGCGCCAGCCCGGCTGGGACATGGTGCTGCTGGAGATCGACACCGACGGCGAGGTGGAGCCGTTCTATTCACACACGGTCTT
This sequence comes from Bradyrhizobiaceae bacterium, assembly GCA_947475225.1. GTDB lineage: Bacteria > Pseudomonadota > Alphaproteobacteria > Rhizobiales > Aestuariivirgaceae > Aestuariivirga. Next base: position 21,655 of record CANJMQ010000014.1, on the reverse strand, counting down.
CGCCCAGGGCCGCCCCGTCGGCGTCATCACCTCGGGCGCCTTTGGACACCGCGTTGGCAAGTCACTGGCCCTTGCCTTCCTGCGTGAGCGGGATATGTGCGAGGGTCTCACGGTCAAGCTGCTGGGGCGCGAACGAGCCACCCGCATACTCACCAGCCCGCCCTATGATCCGCAGAACCTGAAGCTCAAGGCCTGAACCGGAGACGTGGCATGAAAGACGCACTCGACATCGACTGGACGGTTGAGGCAACGGCCCGCCGCCGCAACACTTATTACGCCGCCTCGCAGCGCAAGTTCGTGCCCTTCAAGGACCCGCTCGTCTTCCGCAAGGGCGCCATGCAGTACCTCTGGGATGTGGACGGCAAGAAATACACCGACCTCCTTGGCATGAACGTCTGCATCTCGGTGGGCCACTCCCACCCCACCGTCGTCAACGCGGCAATGGCCCAGGCGCAGGAACTCACCCACTGCACCACCATGTTCTACCATCCCGTGCCGGCGCATTTCGCCGAGGAACTCGCCGCGACCATGCCCAAGGGCCATGACTGGGTGGTGCACTTCACCAACTCCGGCTCGGAGGCCGTCGACCTCGCCATGGTGATGGCCCGCACCTATACCGGCAACCTTGACCTCCTCGCACTGCGCACCGCCTATCATGGCCCCACCTCGGCCGCACAATCACTCACCGGCATCGCCGGCTTCCGCCACCCGGGCATGCCGGGCAACGTCGCCTTCGTGGCCGAGCCGAACCAGTACCGTGGCATCTTCGGCCCTGGCACCGAGCCCTATCTCGATGAGATCGAGCGCACCATCGCCAACGCGACAACCGGCAAGGTGGCTGGCATCTTCGTCGAGAGCGTCCAGGGCTATGGCGGCATCGTCGAAATGCCTCCGGGCTACATGTCGGGCGCTGCCGAAAGGGTGCGCGCGGCGGGCGGGCTCTACATCGCGGATGAGGTGCAATCTGGCTTCGGCCGCACGGGAGACCACATGTGGGGCTTCGAGGCCGACGGCGTGGTGCCGGACATCGTTGTGATGGCCAAGGGCATCGGCAACGGCTTCCCGCTCGGTGCCGTAATGGCAAAAAAATCCATCGGCGACGTGATGGCCGACAAGTTCATGTTCCACACCTATGGCGCCAATCCGACGAGCTGTGCGGCGGGCCGCGCCGTTCTGCAGGTGATCCGCGAGGAGAAGACGCAGGACAACGCCCGCAACGTGGGAAGCGCGCTGCTGGCCCGTCTCAAGGACCTGCAGCAGCGCCACACGGCAATCGGCGATGTGCGCGGCCGCGGCCTGATGCTGGCGATCGAGATGGTCAAGGACCGCCGCACCAAGGAGCCGGACGCCGACATCACCGCGGCGGTCTTCGAAAACTGCCGCGAACAGGGACTGATCCTGTCGAAGTCCGGCCCGCACCGCTCGGTGCTCCGCATGGTGCCGCCGATGTGCCTGACGCTGGCCGACGTAGACCACGTGGCTGCGGGACTCGATCGCGCCTTCACGGAGGTCACGGCGTGAGCCATCCGATCATCGCGCTGTGGTCGCACCCGCGCTCCATGTCCACGGCCTTCGAGCGCATCATGCGCGCGCGCGGCGATCTCGACTGCCTGCATGAGCCCTTCATGTACGACTACTACATCAACCGCTCAACCCGGCAGATGCCGCACTTCGATGCCATGGACGATCATCCCCGGAGCTACGAGGCCATCCGCGACATGATCCTCGCCAAGGCCGAGCATGCGCCGGTGTTCTTCAAGGACATGAGCTATTACGTGATGCCGCATATCGCCGCCGACACGGAGTTCTTCGCCCGCGTCACGCACAGCTTCCTCATCCGCGACCCGCGCGCGTCAATTCTCTCCTATGCCAGGCTCGATCCGGACATGCTGCTCGAGGAAATCGGTCTTGAGGCGCAATGGCGCCATGCCGAGGCGGTGATGGCGCGCACCGGCAGGGCGCCTGTCGTCATGAAAAGCGAGGCAGTTCAGGCAGATCCGCAAGGCCAGATGAACCGCTACTGGACAGCGGTGGGCGTCTCCCCCAGGCCGCAGGCTCTGCATTGGACCGACCCCGCGCCCGCCGACTGGCAGCAGGTGCAGGCCTGGCATGGCGAGGTGATGGCCAGCCACACGATCCACCCCATCACGCCGGAACAACAGGCGCGTACCGAGGCGGAGTTCGAAAAGCTTGCGTCAGGCCATGCCAAGTTCGGATCCTATCTGGAACACCACCTGCCTTTCTACCAGAACCTCATGGCCCACGCCGCCTGAGGCCGCATCCGGCGTGACGCAGCGCCGGAAATGCGCCATGCTTGTCCGAGACAAAAAAGCCGAGCCATGGCACGACCGCAGATACAGCCACATATCTTCATCGCCCTGCAGAACGGCCTGGCAGCGCTGCTCTTTGCCGTTTTGCTGGCCACCGAGGTAGTACGGCGCCTGCTCTACATGCATCCGCAGAGCGAATTGCTGTGGCGATTGTCGACGCTCGCCAACCGGAGCGTCATGCCGGTGCTGCAATATGTCGAGCATCTGCTGCCCACTCCGGAGAAACTGGTCATCGGCTTGTCCGCAGGCATTGCCATTCCGCTCCTGGCGTGGTGGACGCGCTACTGGTTCGCAACGGCGATTGCCGGTCACCTGACACTCGCCGCGCTCCTGGTCATGATCTATTCAGCATTCCGCCGAGGTCATATGGCGTTGGCCTCATTCGAGCTGCCAGATGCGCTGGTGACGATTCGGTTGAGCCTCACGGGATATGCACTGGCCGGTCTGACCTTCTTCGTGTTTGTGATGTGCATCGCCGACCATGTCGCATTCTTCAGATATCTCGGCTCGCTGCGAAAATACTTTGGCGCGGCAAAACAATAGAGCGGGCCGCACGTCATGACGACCGGTTTCAAATCTCTCTCGCACGAGCAACAACTGGCCGCCCTGCAGGACATCGCCCAACGCGCGCTGTTGCAGTATGATTTGCCACCGAACAGCACGGCGGCTCTGCTCAATCTCTCGGAAAATGCGACCTACCGGATCGAGGCGCCAGATGGGCGCCGATGGGCCCTGCGCGTCCACCGCGAGGGCTATCAGTCGCGGCAAGCCATCGCATCAGAGCTCGCCTGGGCCGTCGATTTGCGGCAGCACGGCGTGGCTGTGACGCCGAGGCCCGTCGCGGGCCGCGACGGCCAGCTGATCCAGGATGTTGTGCACCCGCTGATGGACTCGCCGCGCCATGTCGTTCTCTTCCACTGGGAAACTGGCGCCAAGCCGGGAATCGCCGATGACCTCACGGCCTCTTTCGAGGTGCTGGGCGAGACTGCCGCGCGCATGCACATGCATGCGCGGCAATGGCAGCGCCCAGCCGGGTTCACGCGCTTCACCTGGAACTTCGATACAGCTCTCGGCGAGGACCGCCCGCACTGGGGCCGCTGGCGCGACGGCGTGGGAATGAACGCCGAGAAGGAAAGGCTGTTCCAGCGCACCGTCAATCTCATCGGCAGGCGCCTGGCGCACTATGGCACGGGACCGGAGCGCTTCGGCCTCATCCACTCCGACCTGCGGCTCACCAACCTGCTGATTGACGGGGCCACGGTGAAGGTCATCGACTTCGATGACTGCGGCTTCAGCTGGTACATGTATGACGCCGCAACACCGGTTTCCTTCCATGAACATGAGCCCCAGGCGCCGGACCTGATCGAAAGCTGGAAGGCAGGTTACCGCAAGGTGCTGCCGCTCGCGAAGGAAGACGAAGCAGAAATCCCGACATTCGTGATGCTCCGCCGCATCCTGCTCGTCGCCTGGATCGCCTCGCACATCGAGGCCGAGTTCCCGAAGTCTCTGGGGGCTGCCTACACCGACGGCAGCCTGCCGCTGTGCGAGGACTATCTGCGGCGATTCTCCTAGGTTGATCCCATCAGCACGGCGCTGAGTGTGCGCCGACAGAGGTCCTTGGCGCGGTCAAGCGACAACAGGCTCTGGTCAATGCACTGCTCCAGCCACAACCCGTCGACCAGCGAGATCAGGATGGTGGCGACGTCGTAGCTGTCCACCTTGACACCCTTGCCACGCGCGAAGGCCGAGATCGCCCGGGCGATATGCTCGCGGTAGAGCGCATAATTCTTGCGGTGCTCGACCTGCAGGGCCGGGTTTACTGCGATCTCGCCCCACAGGGCGAGCCACACGTTGAGATACTCACGGCTCAGGAAACTGTCGCGGAAGATCATCTCGACGAGTTCGTCGATGCTCTGCGGCGTCATCTCAGAACGCGCGACGTTCTCCAGCACCTTGCCGTAGATCGAGGCATAGATCGCCGCCAGCAGCGCATTCTTGGAGCCGAAGTGGTGGGTGATGAGGCCGCGCGAGGTGCCGGCTTCATGGCAGATGTTGTCCACCGTAAAGCCCTGTATGCCGCCCTTGGCGAGGCAGGTGATCGACGCCTCAATGAGCCGCGCCCGGCGCTCATCCGGGGCGATGCGTTCGAATTTTGGTGCCATTGCTTTCTTGATCATATCGATCTGGAAGAGGGGGGCGCGAGACGCTCGCGCCCGCATGCTTCATCAGGCCTTGGTAAACTGCGTCGGGTCCGGATGGCCGTCCGCCAGGATCACCGGCTTGATGTCCGACCGGTAGATCGCGAGGAAAGGCTCGAAGCAGACGAAGATGAAGCCCCCAGAGTCTTCCATCAGGTCTTCCATGTGGTTGAAGATGTCCTTGCGCTTGACCTCATCCTGTTCGACCAGGCCCTTCTGGTAGAGGTCCTCGAACTCCTTCGAGTCGAAGAACGACCAATTGTAGACGCCGATCTGGTCCGGGCGGAACCACACGAGGTTCTCGCTGGGGTCGATACCACCGGCGAAATTCATCAACACCATCTCGATGTTCTTGTAGCCGTCGCCTTGCGTCTTGTCGCCCAGCGCCCAGTAGGCCGCATCTTCGGTGGGCTGGATGTTCACCGTGATCCCCGCCTCGGCAAGGCTTGACTGGATGATCTGCGCGGTCGACTGCGAGACCGAGTCGGTGAGGCAATAGAGGTTCAACTCCAGGGCGGAGACGCCAGCCTCGGCAAGCAGCGCCTTGGCCTTCTCGATATCGCGCGTGGCAATCTTGTTCTTCTCGCGGGCGAATTTGGTGCCCGGCTGCACAACGCCGGCCGAACGGCCTGTGAGCCCGTCATAAGAGCCCTGCAGCACCGCATCGCCATCATAGGCATACTGGATCGCCTGGCGGACGCGCGGGTCTTTCAACTTCTCCGCATTCATGTTGATGGTCAGCCAGACATAGCGCGTCGACTGCGCCTCGATGAGTTGCGAGTTCTTCGGAAGATTGGCCTTGAGGGCCTTGGCGGCACTCATCGCCACGCGGGTATAGTCGAAGGAATCCGCCTCATAGGCCAGCAATGCGGTCTGGTCATCGGTGACGATGAAATACTCGACCTTGCTGAAGGCCGGTTTCTCGCCCTTCCAGTCCGGGTTGGCGACCAGCGTCACCTTCTGGTTCTGCTCCCACTTGTCGAGCAGGAAGGGGCCGCATTCGGCTGCAATCTGCGTGGTATAGCTGCCGCCCGCCTTCTCCACCGCCGCCTTGCAGACGATGTGGCCGCCGTAATAGGGCAGCGAAATGTAGACGAAGGGCTTGAACGGTTCTGTGAGGTGGATGAGGCCGGAGTGCTGGTCGATCACCTCGACATTGTCGAGCTTCTCGAACTGGTAGGCCCAGGCGGAGTCAGACCCCTTGATGCGCTCGAAGGAGAATTTCACGTCCTCCGCCGTCACCGGGCCGAAACCGTTGTTCCAAGTCAGATTGTCATGGAGCGTGAAGGCGATGGTCTTGGGATCCTTCCACGCAAAGGTCTTGGCAGCATAGGGCGTGATCTGGTTGCCATCACGCATGTCGCCCAAGCGGACGAGCGTTACCTGCGTGCAGCGCGGGATGATGTCATCGAGTTCGCCGATGATGCCCTTGGGGTCCAGAACCTGCAGGTCCGCCGTGGCGCGCAGCCGGAGCGTGTCGCCGTCAGCGGCCCAGGCGAACTGCGGCCTCGCGGCCAGTCCGGCAAACAGCCCGCCACCGGCTTTCAGCAGCGTGCGGCGGTCAGTACTCCAGTTAAGTGCCATGGTTTCCTCCTTGAGTTTCTATTCTGGTTTCTTCAGCAAAATGGCATCGCACCATGCGGTCCGGCGTGATCATGTTGGACTCGGGCTCCTCCACGGCACAGCGCGGGCGGGCAATCGGGCAGCGGGTGTGAAACTCGCAGCCAGAGGGCCTGGCGAGCACGCTCGGAATCTCACCCTTCAGCGCCAGGTCGGGACGGCGCTTCCTTGGGTCGGCCTGCGGCTCCGCCGCGATGAGACTCCGCGTATAGGGATGGTAGGGCCTCGCGAAGACCTCGCGCGTCGGACCCCACTCCGCCATGCGGCCCAAATAGAGCACCGCCACGCGATCCGTCACGTGGCGCACCACGGCGAGGTTGTGGGTGATGATGAGGAAGCTCAATCCCATGTCGGAGCGAAGTCCGGTCATCAGGTTGAGGATCTCGGCCTGCACGGAAACATCGAGTCCGGCCGTCGGCTCATCCGCGATCACCAGTTTCGGCTTCAGCGCCAGCGCGCGCGCGACAGATACGCGCCGTGCCTGCCCGCCCGACAGCTCATGCGGATAGCGCTGGCCAAGCGACGATGACAGGCCGACGCGCTCCAGCATCACAGCCGGGGCCCTGTCGCCATCGGGCAATGGCACGCCGTTAATCTGGAAGGGCTCGATAAGCTGTGCCGCCACCTTGCGGCGCGGGCTCAAGGACGCCACGGCATCCTGGAACATCAACGCCGCACCCTGCCGTACCTTCACAAAATCAGCGCGACCCTTCAGCGGTCGACCTTCGAAGCTGAGCTTACCATCGGTGATGTCGACGAGGCCCATCATGGCGCGGGCCAGCGTGCTCTTGCCGGAACCTGACTCGCCCACCAGGCCCAGCATCTCGCCGTGGCCGATGCTGAGTGAGAGAGAACTGAGGATCGTCATGCGCGGCGCCGAGCCGGGCAGCAGGCGCTGCAGCCCGGCGGAGGGAGCTGCAAGATCCAGCGACACGTTGTCGACGTCGTAGAGCCCGCTCATGACCGCGCCTCATGGCAGCGCGCCCGGTGGCGCGGGCCCACCTCGACATAGTCCGGTCCCTCGCTGCGGCAACGCTCATGAACACGCGGGCAGCGGGCGGCGAAGCTGCAGCCCCTGGGCGGGTTCACGAGGTCCGGCAGGCGGCCCGGAATGGTGGGCAGCACCGGCGTCTGCTCATGCAGGTTCGCCGGGTCGCAGGCGATCAGCGCCTGGGTATAGGGGTGGCGGGGATTGTGGTAGACGTCGTCCGTCGAGCCCTCCTCCACCACCTCGCCGGCATACATCACATAGACCCGGTCGCAGAGTTCGCCGACCACGCCCAGGTGGTGAGTGACGATCACGACCGCGCCGTTGTAATCCCGTCGCAACTCGCGCAGCAGGTGGATGATCTGCGCTTCCATGGTGACGTCGAGCGCCGTCGTCGGCTCGTCCGCCACCAGCACTTGCGGAGCCATCAGCAGGGCAGCGGCAATCGCCGCGCGCTGGCGCATGCCGCCAGACAGCTCGTGCACATGACGGTCGAGGCAGCGGACGGGATCGGAAATGCCCACCCGCTTCAGCATGAGGGCCGCCTGCTGGCGCTTTTCCGGTTTCGACAATCCCTCGCGCTGATCCTGAAAATCGACGAGCTGCTCGCCGATGGTCAGCACCGGGTTGAAGGAGGTCATCGGGTCCTGGAAGATCATGGCGATGTGCCTGCCGCGCAGCTTGCGCTTTTCCTCCTCGCTGACCGACAGGATGTCCCGGCCGCCGAACTGCACACTGCCGGAGGTGACCCGCGCATTGCCCGCGAGCAGCGTGATGAGCGCCGAGGCGAGGGTGGATTTGCCGCAACCGGATTCGCCCACGATGCCGATCGCCTCGCCAGCGCGTGCCTCGAGCGTTGCATGCCGAAGCGCCTGCACCGGCCCCTCCTCACTGGCGTAGGAGATGGAGAGATCATCGACCTTGAGCAGGGCTTCGCTCATGTGAGCGTCCTCATCTGCAGGCGCGGGTCCAGCGCGTCACGCAGCGCCTCGCCGAGGAAGGTGAAGCCAAGCGTGGCGAGGATCAGCGGGATACCGGCGATGATCACCATGCCGGGCGACTGGCGCAGCGAGACATAGCCATCATAGAGGATGTTCCCCCAGGACGGCGTGGGCGGCTTGACGCCGAGGCTGAGGTAACTAAGACCGGCCTCCAGCATGATGACAACCGGAACGTCCATCGACAGCACCACGAGCAGCTGACCCGCTACATTGGGCAGCAGATGGAGCAGGATGATGCGCGCAGTGGAGGCGTTCATCGCCTGTTCCGCCAGGATGAAGTCGCTGCGCACCAGGCTCAATGTCTGTGCACGGATGAAGCGCGCATAGCCGGGGATCGAAACCAGGATAATGACCAGTATGAGCGTCGCGGTGGAGGGCCCCAGAACGGTGATGACGGCAAGGGCGAACATGATCATCGGCAGCGAGGTCATCGAGTCAAAACAAAGAATGAGCAGTGAATCGAGCCAGCGGGGACCATAGCCCGCGACGAGGCCCAGCAGGATACCCGCAAGGCCGGCGATCCCCGTGGCGGTGATGGCGACGCCCAGCGCGGTGCGCGCCCCATAGATGATGCGTGAGAGGAGATCGCGGCCGAGCTGGTCGGTGCCCGCCCAGTGCGCGAGGCTGGGGCTCGCGAACTTGTGCATCACGTCGATCTTGAAAGGGTCATGGGGTGCCAGCCACGGCGCGAAGAGCGCCATGACCACGAATGTGAGGACGATGGCGCCACCCATGACGCCGAGCGGCTCCGCCGCGAGTGCGCGCCAGACATTTCGCCTGCCGCTAGCCACGGAGCGTATCCCGCACGCGCGGGTCAAGCTTCGCCATCAGCAGGTCGGCGAGCGTAACCACGGTAAGATAGAAGGCAGTCATGAACAGCACGCAACCCATGACCACGGGAAAGTCGCGCTTCTGCACGGCCGAGGTGATGAGCGTGCCGATGCCGGGGCGCGAAAACACCGTTTCCACGAAAACCGCACTCGACAGAATGGACCCAAAGCCCACTGCCACGATGGCCACCACCGGCACGATGGCCACGCGCAGCGCATAGCGCAGCACAATCTTCGCCTGCGTGAGGCCGAAGGCGCGCGCCGTGCGCACGTGGTTGGCGGACATCACCTCCAGCATCGAGGCCCGGACGAGCCTTGCGAGATAGCCCACCCAGGTGATCGCGATGGCGGCAGCCGGCAGCACCACGGCGCGGATCTGGCTGCCCCAGTCGCCCGCCTCGCCAGCACCGATGGCCGGGAACCAGCCGAGCCACACCGCGAAGACGAGGAGCAGGTAGATCGCCACCACGAAGGACGGGATCGAGATCATGCTGACTGACAGCACGGCCAGCACCCGGTCGACAGTGCGACCCTGCCAGACCACGGCGAGGCAGCCGAGGCCGATGCCGGCGACGAGCGCAATCGACATGGCCACTGCGCCGAGGAACAGCGTGTTGGGAAAGACCTCGGCAATCATCTCCGAGACCGGGCGCTTCGACCACACGTCGTAACCCAGGTCGCCGGTCAGCGCGTTGCGGAAGAAGTTCCAGACCTGCACGTAGATCGGCTGGTCGAGGCCCATGCGCACCATGAGCTCATGCTTCAGTTCCGGCGTGGCGCGGGGGCCCAGCGCCAGCGAGGCCGGATCGCCCGGCACCAGGAAGACCATCGCATACATCACCAGCATGACCACGAAGATGATCAGCAGGGCAAGGCCGATGCGCTTGATGGCATAGCTCAGCACGATGTTCCGTCAGCCTCCCTGCCTTGGGTGTGGATCGTCAGACCATGTCGCGTGCGATTGCTTCATGCCACTGCCGCTCGAAAACCGTCTTGCCGTTCTCGCCGATGCGCAAGTCCATCTCGATGATGAAATGCGTGGCATCGCAGCTCAGCCTGCCCGTGCTGCGGTGAGTGATGGTGGCATCGGGCCGGACCATCTCCACATCATACTCAGTGATGAGCGTGGCCGACAGCGGATCGCCATCGATGATCTCGTAGCGCGCGAAGGCAGTGGAGCGCTGGGTCTGGTTGATGTCGTGAATGTGCTTGGAATAGGTCCAGCGCGGGAAATCCACCGTCATCTTGCCCGAGAGGAGGTCGCGCACCACGCGGCGCGGGTGGGTCTGCTCCACCTCGTGGCGGGTGACGGGCGGCAGTGGCGCCATTTCCGGCGGATCGAAATCACGGAGACTGGCGTCATCAGGGTTCGGCGGGCGGACCGGCAGGCTGAGTGCCGTCTCGCCACACAACACGGTGACAGTGGCGAGCTCCGGCGAGGGCCAGGCGACCGGCCAGTAGGTGGTGGAGATCGACACCGCGATGCGGTGACCGGGCGGGAAGGCGTGCGCAATGTCGTCCATCTCGACCACCGCCTGCGCGCGCTGGCCCGGCACCAGTGGCTCGGGGACCTCGTGGCTGTTGCGGTGGGTGAGATTGAGCAGCCCGTAAGTGACGCGCGTCGAGCGGCCATCGGGGGCGACGTCGTTGAGGCGCACGCAGACCAGGGCCTGCGGCTTGTCGGACGCGAAGGCAAGCGTGACGGTGGGCGCACCGAGGATTTCAACGCGCTCGGTGAGCGGTTCCGAGATGAAGACCAGCGAGCCGCCGTCATCCTCGCGCTGGTCAGGCGGCCATTCGGCGTCACCGCCATAGCGCCCGACCTCGCCCGCCGCGATGCCAACCCACAGGGGCGAGCAGATGGAAACCACTCCGTTCACGGAGGATTTGGCGAGGCCGCCGCCGGCGTTGAGGAACAGCTTTTCGCTAACGATGCGCGGGCTCGGCCAATGCGCCTCGCCCACCCAGCGGCCGGGGCGTGCGGCATAGCAGATCTGGGGCGGCACCGAGTCCTGCATCCAGGCGCGCAGCATGGGCTCCTGCATGATGCCGGTGTCGCGGCCCTTCATCCAGTGGTTGCACCAGCGCAGCACCTCCTGCAGCCAGCCGATGGCGGGCTCCACCGCCACGTCATGCGGATAGGAGTGAGCCCAGGGGCCGATCAGCCCCAGGCGCGGAACACTGAGCCCGGCGAGCAGGCGCGGCACGGCTTCGGAATAATTATCGGCCCAGCCGGAAACGGCATAGACCGGAACCTTGATCTTCGAGACATCCTCACAGACCGAGCCCTGCTTCCAGTAATCGTCGCGGCGCTGGTGGTTGAGCCAGTTGATGATCCAGGGTTCGTTGTGGGTCACGCGCGCGCGCCACATGCCGCGCCAGACAGCGCCCACCACTTCGGGGTCGGGTGGCAGGTCATTGTGGGCGAACATGGTGGAGGACCAGTCGAAGTTGTCCTTCGACAGGCAGCCACCCACCCAGTGGATATCCGTCGCGTAGCGGTCATCCGTCGAGCCGACGGTGATGATGGTCTTGAGCGCCGGCGGCTGGCGCGCCGCGATCTGCAGCCCGTTGAAGCCGCCCCAGGAGATGCCGATCATGGCGACCTGGCCATCGCACCACTCCTGCGCGGCGAGCCAGGCTATGGCGTCGCAACCGTCCAGCTGTTCACGCACGGTGTATTCGTCGTCGATCAGGCCCTCGCTGTCGCCCGTGCCGCGGATATCGAGGCGGATACAGGCATAGCCATGGCCGGCGAGATAGTGGTGGAGGCCCTGGTCACGCGGTCGGGTGCCGTCGCGCTTGCGGTAGGGAAGATATTCGAGGATGGCCGGGACCGGCCCCGCCCCTTCCGGGAACCAGCCGCGGGCGGCAAGCCGGATGCCGTCAGGCAGCGGGATGAAGAAGTTCTCCACCACCCGCACGGTAAAGGGAAACTCGGTACGCTCCGCCACCCTGCAGACCCCTGTTGTTGTACATATGTATAAGAACTGCTTTCGAGTGGTCAACAGCTATGTTCGCAACAACAATCCTTTTAAAGGAAAAAACTCCTTGACAGCGCGCGCTCGAATGGGTAGAAGTGAGCATTCTCCAGAAAACTATCTGAATTGGTGACCGCGGTGAGGAACCGGCGGCCTCTGCCTTTTTGGCGCAAGGCCCCGCATCTTGACCCGGATGGAGAGCTCGTTTTACTATACAACCGTTCAACAGTGAGGCCCCATGGCGCGCGACCAACGCTACGACATTCTTTTCGAGCCGGTGAAGATCGGCCCCGTGACCGCACCCAACCGCTTCTACCAGACCCCGCACGCCATCGGGTTGGGCTGGCAGCGCCCGAAGGCGGGTGCGGCGCTGCGCGGCATCAAGGCCGAGGGTGGCTGGGGAGTGGTCTGCACTGAATACTGCTCCATTCATCCGACGTCTGACGATTCGCCCTATGGTTTTCTCACCCTGTGGGACGATGACGACGTCGAGGCGCTGGCCCAGACGGCCGATGCCATCCACGCCCATGGCAGCCTGGCGGGCATCGAGCTGTGGCATGGCGGCTCGCACGCCTCGAACCGCTGGTCGCGCGTGCCGGGCATCGCGCCCTCGGCGATCCCCGCGATGTATCACCTGCCGACCACGGCGCGCGGCATGGACCTGACCGACATCAAGGCCTTCCGTGGCTGGCAGCGCGATGCGGCACTCAGGGCCAGGCGCGCCGGCTTCGACATCGTCTATGTCTATGCTGGCCACGACTACCTGCCCTTCCAGTTCCTGTCACCGCGCCATAACCGGCGCGCCGACCAGTATGGCGGCAGCCTCGAGAACCGCGTGCGCCTGCTGCGCGAGATGATCGAGGACACGAAGGACGCGGTGGGCGACACCTGCGCCGTCGCGGTGCGTCTTGCGGTCGACGAGCTGCACGGACCCGCAGGCATCACCTCCGAGGGCGAGGGCCGTGACATCGTGGCAATGCTCGCCGAGCTTCCCGACCTGTGGGACGTGAACGTGGCGGGCTCGCTTGGCAATGACTCGAAGTCGGCGCGCTTCAGCCCCGAGGGCTACCAGGAACCGCAGGTGGCTTTCGTGAAGACGCTGACGACAAAGCCCGTCGTCTCGGTCGGGCGCTTCACCTCGCCCGACGTGATGGTGAGCCAGATCCGCCGCGGCATCCAGGATTTCATCGGCGCGGCGCGGCCCTCCATCGCCGATCCTTTCCTGCCCACCAAGATCCGCGAGGGGCGCGAGGACGAAATCCGCGAATGCATCGGCTGCAACATCTGCCGCGCGGCCAACAACGAAGGCGTTCACCTGCGCTGCACGCAGAACCCGACGATCGCCGAGGAATGGCGGCGCGGCTGGCACCCTGAGAGGATTGCCACCTACCCCGCGCGCGCGAAGGTGCTGGTGGTGGGCGCCGGACCTTCCGGGCTCGAGGCGGCGCTGAGCCTTGGGCGGCGCGGCCTCGACGTCACGCTGGCCGACCGCAACACGAAGCTGGGCGGACGGATCCTGAACGAGAGCACCCTGCCCGGCCTCTCGACGTGGATCCGCGTGCGCGACTGGCGGCAGCACATGATTGCGAAGCTCGCCAATGTGCAAGTATTCCCCGGCAGCGAGATGACGGCGGAGGACATTGCGGGCTTCGGCGCCGAGCACGTGGTGCTGGCCACCGGTGCGAAGTGGCGGCGCGACGGTGTGGGCGTGAACGGCATGGACGTTCTGGAGCTTCCCAAGGCGCTGACGCCCGATGACGTGTTTGCTGGTGCAGCGCTCTCGGGCGCTATCGTGATCTATGACGATGAACACTACTTCATGGGCGGCGCACTGGCGGAGAAGCTGACGCGCGAAGGACACAGCGTGACGCTGGTGACGCCGAATGCGTCCGTATCAAGCTGGACGACGATGACCGACGAGATCGGCTTCCTGCATGCCAGGCTGCATGAACTGGGCCTCGCCATGCAAACGGGCCGCCTGCTGCTGGGACACGGCAAGGACCATGTGAGGCTGGCCTGCACCGCGTCTGGCCGGGAAAGCGAGCTGGCCTGCGACACGCTGATCGTGGTGACCGGGCGGCTGCCGGATGACCGCCTCTACCATGAGCTCGCCGCAGCGCCGCAGGCCTTCACGCTCACGCGCCTGGGCGATTGCATGCAGCCATCATCGATCGCCGACGCCATCTATTCGGCCCACCGCTTCGCCCGCGAATTCGGGGAGGAGGCCGTGGCAGTGCTGCGCCGTGAACGTCCGCCCGTGAAGGATTTCGCATGAGCAGCACCGAAACCGGCGATGCCCGCCAGCGCCGCCGGCCGGCGCGCAATGCCCGCGTGAGCGGCGAACTGCACCAGCGGCCATTCGGACGGGTGACAAGGCCCTACAAGCCCATCGAGGTGCTGAGTGCCGACCATGTGGCCGCACTCCATGAGACGGCGCTGAAGGTGCTGCGCGACATCGGCATGCGCGTGCTGGAGGACAATGCACGGGAGAAATTCCGCGCCGCCGGAGCGAGGATCAACGGCGACAACGTGCGGCTCGACCCGGGGCTGGTGGCGGAGCATCTGAGGACCGTGCCGAAGACCTTCAGCCTCGCCGCGCGCAACCGCGCGCGCTCGCTCAACATCGGCGGCGACGACATGGTCTTCGCCTCGGTAGGCGGCCCGGCCTATGTGATGGACAATGACCGCGGACGGCGCGACGGCACCCATGCCGAGATGTGCGACTACCTGAAGGTGATCCAGTCGCTCGACATCCTGCACCAGGAGGGCGGCGGGCCTTTCGAGCCGATGGACCTGCCCGCCAACACCCGCCACCTCGACCTCTACCGCGCGCAGATCACGCTGCTCGACAAGAGCTGGCAGACACAGACGCTGGGCCGCGCACGCACCATGGACGGGTTGATCCTCGGTGCGCTGGCGCTGGGTCTTTCGATGGACGAACTCACCCGGACGCCGGCACTCGTCGGCATCATCAACACCAACTCGCCGCTGCAGCTGGACATTCCGATGGGCGAGGGCCTCATTGCCCTGGCCGAGCATGGGCAGGTCAACGTCATCACGCCCTTCACGCTGGCGGGTGCCATGAGCCCGGTGACGCTGGCAGGCGCGCTCGTGCAGCAGCATGCCGAGGCGATGCTGGGGATCGTGCTCACCCAGCTGGTGCGGCCGGGCGTTCCCGTGATGTATGGCGGCTTCACCTCCAACGTCGACATGCGCTCGGGAGCACCCGCCTTCGGGACGCCCGAATATGCCAAGGCGGCGCAGGCCTCGGGCCAGCTCGCCCGGCACATCGGCGTTCCCTTCCGCTCCTCCAACGTGAGTGCGGCCAACGAGGTGGATGCACAAGCTGCCTATGAGAGCCAGATGTCGCTGTGGGGATCGGTGATGGGGGGCGCGCATCTGATCGAGCATGCGGCAGGCTGGATGCATGGCGGGCTGACGGCGAGTTTCGAGAAGCTGATCCTCGATGCCGAACTGCTGCAGATGATGGCCGCCTATTGCGACCCGATGATCGTCGACACCGACAGCCTGGCGCTGGAAACAATCCGCGAGGTGGGGCCGGGCGGCCACTTCTTCGGCACGCCGCACACCATGGAGCGCTACCAGACGGCGTTCTATTCGCCGCTTCTCTCCAACTGGGACAACCACCCCAACTGGCTGGAGCGCGGCTCCATCGATGCGCGCACGCGCGCCAACACGATCTGGAAGCAGCTGCTGCGCGACTATGAGCAGCCGCCGATCGACCCGGGAGTGCTGGAAGAAATCGACCGCTTCATCGCCATGCGCAAGGCCGAGGGCGGCGCGCCGATGAACTGAGGCGGTCGCCGCTGCTCCACGCCCGACTTAATACTCCTGTCATTTTGGACAGGCTACAGTTGTGCGCACCTCATTATATTGAACTTGTTGTCAATTGACTCGGCATGCACCCTCCAAGTAACTGGCGCAGTGTCATTGCATCGTCTTTCAAGGGAGCCTGCCCATGTGCCGCGCCTGCGTCAGTCCGCTCATCGCCCATCCCTCGCTCTTCGACCAGCCGCTGGGTTTTGCCGGCCTGCAGCCCATCGCACCGACACGCCGGGGCTTCATGGCGCTGTCGACCGCCGGGCTGCTGGGGGCGAGCCTGCCGCTGATCGGCGCGACACGCGCCCGTGCCGCGAGCGACGGCACGGTGGATACGATCTTCAAGGGCGGCACCATCGTCCCCGTGGCCGGGGCCCCCGCGGCGGAGGCCATCGCCGTGAGCGGCGGCAAGATCGTCAAGCTGGGTGCGGCCTCCGACATCATGGCGCTGGCCACCGCCAATACCAAGATCATCGACCTGCAGGGTCGCAGCCTGCTTCCTGGCCTCATCGACCCGCATAACCACACGGTGCTCTCGGCACTCTACCTCGAACTCCTGACCGACATCGGTTACCTGAAGAACAAGACCCGCGAGGACGTGCTCAACAACCTGCGCCAGCTCGTCGCCAACGCGCCGGAAGGCCAGTGGGTGCTGGTGTCCAACTTCGACAACCTGCTGCAGGGCGGCGACCTCTCCCGCGAGGTGCTGGACAGCATCTCGACGAAGCATGCCATCTTCGTGTGGTACACCAATGGCCATGATGCCTGCGTGAACAGCCTGGCACTGCAGCTGGCCAAGATCCCGGAAGACATCGGCGAGTTGCCGGGCGGCAGCCATTTCGGCCGCGGGCCGGACGGCAAGCTGAACGGCCTCGTCTATGAGGAGAGCGGCATGCTCAAGGTGATCTCGGCGGGCATGCCGAAGATCACGCCGCAGCTTGCCACCAAGGCCATCAACACCTTCCTGCAGTCGGTGGCGGCGAGCGGCAACACGCTGGTGCATGAGCCCGGAACACTGAAGTCCGAATGGATCGAGCCCTTCACAAAGATCGCGGCGCAGGCGCCGGTGCGCACCAGCGCCAGCCTGATGTATGAGGACATCAAGGGCTTCGAGCCCTATCGCAAGCTGGGGCTGGGCGCGCGCGCGGCTCAGCTGCCCGACACGCTGTTCATGCTCTATGGCGTGAAGATCGTGGGCGACGGCTCGAACCAGACGCGCACCGGTGCCCAGACCCAGCCCTATCTCAACGAAACCTTCTCCGGCAATACGAACTTCGATGCCGCGCAGATGAAGGAGATGGTGGCCGGCGTGAAGGCCGCGGGCCTTCCGGTTCTCATCCACTGCAACGGTGACCGCACCATCGACATTGCCCTCGACGCGATCGAGGCGGGCTATGGCAGCTCGAGCGAATTCGGCATCAACCGCATCGAGCACGCGACGATGCTGCGGCAGGACCAGATCGAGCGCATGAAGAAGCTCAACGTGGAGCCGAGCTTCCTGATGAACCACGTGACCCTCTATGGCGCGGCCTACCGCGACCAGCTGTTCGGACCCGAGCGTGCGAATTTCATGGACCCGGCAGGGGCCTGCGCCAAGGCGGACCTGCGCTTCACGCTGCATTCCGACTCGCCCTGCTCGCCCGTGGGCTCGCTGCGCCTCATGCAGACGGCGGTGACGCGCATCTGCGAGATCGACAATTCGGTGATCGGCGCCGACCAGACGGTCACCGCGCAACGCGCGCTCGAGGCGATCACCATCGACGCGGCGCGACAACTTGGGCTTGCAGATCGCCTCGGTTCGCTGGAAAGTGGCAAAGACGCCGACTTCACGATTCTCGAGGACAACCCGCTGACGGTCGATCCCTCCAAGATCTCCGCCATCAAGGTCAGCGAGACGTGGGTGGCGGGCGAAAAGAAGTTTGGCTGACGAGATAACAGATTGCGGGGGTGAGGATGATGAGGAAATATTTGTTTGCGGCTGCTTTCGCGGTTGTTGCCGCTATCGGGGCGTGCCCCGCGTTTGCGGATGAAACCGAGAACCTCGCAAAACAACTGTCCAATCCGATTGCCGACCTCATCAGCGTGCCCTTCCAGGGCAACTACAATCAGGGCATCGGTCCGGCGGGCGACGGAAGCCAGACCTTGGTCAATTTTCAACCGGTCATCCCGATCAAGCTCAATGACGACTGGAACGTGATCTCGCGCACCATTGTGCCGATCACCAGCCAGACCGACATTTTCCCCGGTGCCGGCTCGCAGTTTGGCCTCGGCAATACCCTGCAGAGCCTGTTCTTCTCTCCGGCCAGACCGATGAATGGCATCATCTGGGGCGCCGGCCCCGTCATGTTGCTGCCCACCGCCACGGATGACCTTCTCGGTCTCGACAAGTGGGGGGCGGGCCCCACAGGCGTCGCCCTGTGGCAGGGCGGGCCGTGGACAGTCGGCATACTCGCCAACCAGATATGGTCCTTCGCCGGCAATCCGGACGAGCCGGACATCAACCAGGCCTTTTTCCAGCCCTTCGTCGCCTATACAACGCCGGATGCCTGGACCTTCTCGTTCAACACGGAATCCACCTATAACTGGAATACCGAGCAGTGGGCTGTCCCCTTCAACGCCGTGGTCGCCAAACTGGTCACCATCGACAGGCAGCCCATCAGTTTCTTCGTGGGCGCCCGCTATTGGGCGATTTCTCCGGACGAGACGGGCCCGTCAGGCTGGGGCGCCCGCTTTGGCATGACCTTCCTGTTCCCGACGCGGGGAGGGTGACGACCCGACGGTCGTTGCCTGAAATTTGACCGGGAAAACTCTTTCATCGGGGGAAAAAAAGTTGCATCCGGTATTGCGGAGTCGCAGCCAGTTGCCCTAGGGTACCCGCTCAACTGTGTTCTGAACGAAGACGGAGCCCCCGCCATGTGTGGAATCGCTGGAATTCTCTACAAGAATAGCGCTGCCGCGGATTCAGGAGTCGGCAAGGCGCTGATCGACATGCTCGACGGCTGCCAGCACCGCGGACCCGATTCCACGGGCTTCTCGCTGTACCGTGACCCGGTGCCGGGCCACCTGCGGTTGCGCTTCATCGTCGGCGACGGCGAGGTGGCGGCGAAGGCCATCGAGCGCGTCAAGACCAAGCTCACCGAGTTCCAGGCCAAGATCGTGGAAGAGGAGCAGCGGGGCTCGTCCTTCGCGGTGCTCGTCAAGTTCGACGGCGACCTGCAGAAGTTCGCCTTCGAGATGGAGCATGCCGCCAAGCTCTCCTCGATCGGCGAGAGCCTCGACATCATCAAGGACCTCGGCGGCGCCTATGACGTCGACAACATCTACAAGATCGAGAACTTCAAGGGCACGCATGGCATCGGCCACGTTCGCCTGGCCACTGAGTCCGACGTGGCGCCGGAGGCCACCCACCCGTTCTGGGCCACCGGCTTCTCCGACATCTCGATCGTCCACAACGGCCAGATCACCAACTACTACAAGATGCGCCGCAGGCTGGAGAAGGTTGGCTACTTCTTCAACACCGACAATGACAGCGAGCTGATCGCCGTCTACCTCGCCGACAAGCTGAAGCACGGCTTCAGTCTGAAGGAGGCGCTCAAGACCTCGATCGAGGACCTCGACGGCACCTTCTCCTTCCTCGTCTCCACCAAGGACGAGATCGGCTATGCCAAGGACAAGCTCGCGGCGAAGCCGATGGTCAAGTACGAAGACGACAAGATCATCGCCATTGCCTCCGAGGAAGTGTCGCTCAACCGCCTCTTCCCGGGCCGCGCCCTCAACACCTCTGAACCTGCTCCCGGAACCTACGACACATGGCAACGATCGATCTCAGCGTAACGACCGTCCGCGAAGCCAACGAACTGCTGCGCAAATACGGCGCGGACGGCATCGACGTCGAGGTGCTGAACCCCGACGCGCGCCACCACATCGGCGTGGGGCTCACGCACCCGATCAACGTGCACATCAAGGGCTCTGCCGGCTATTTCTGCGGCGGCCTGACCGATGGCCCGCGCTTCATCGTCGACAACAATGTCGGCTGGGGCGTGGGTGACAACATGCTCAATGGCTCGATCGTGGTGAACGGCAACGCGTCCGCCATTCCGGGCGTTGCGATCCGCGGCGCCGAAATCGTGGTCAAGGGCAACATCGGCTCGCGCGCGGGCCAGGTGATGAAGGCCGGCACGCTGCTCGCCTGCGGCAACGCCAGCTTCATGGCGGGCTACATGATGTATGGCGGCAGGCTCGTCATCCTCGGGAATTCGGGCGAGAAGGTCGGCCAGGACATGACCGGCGGCGACATTTATGTGGCCGGGAAGATCGGCGAGATGGGCACCGACGCGATGCTCATCGACCTGCCCCAGAAGGAACGCGACGACATTCTCGCCTTCCTCGACAAGTACAAGATCCCCTTCACCGGTTCGTTCCAGAAGATCGTCAACGCCGGCAAGAAGCTGCGCTACCCGAAGACCGAGCCGCGCCGCCGCGCCATTCCCTTCTTCGAGAGCTTCGCCGACAATTCCTACTGGAACGCCAAGGTCCAGGAAGACATCCACGTCAAGTCGCAGATCGGCCGCTACCGCATCCGCGGCTATGGCGCGTCGCGGCCCATGCCGCACCTCTGCGACATCGCCTTCAAGAAGGACATCCGGATTGGCGCGATGACCGACCCGGACGTGCTCTCCAAGGTGGAAATGAAGACGGAAGTGGGCGGCCGCTCGGGCGCGAATCCGCTCAAGCTTTCGATGCCGGTGATGATTGCGCCCATGTCCTATGGCGCGCTGTCGAAGTCCGCCAAGCTGGCACTGGCCATCGCCTCGCGCCTCTCCGGCATTTCGGAGAACACCGGCGAGGGCGGCATGTCGAAGGAACAGCGCGAAGAGGCCGACCAGCTGATCTACCAGTGCCTCGCCGGTCGCCTCGGCTGGAACATCCACGACATGCAGAAGGCCAACGGCCTCGAGATCTATATCAGCCAGGGTGCGAAGCCCGGCCTTGGCGGCCAGCTGATGGCCAAGAAGGTGACAGCGGAAATCGCTCGCATTCGCGGTATTCCGGCGGGCATCGACCTGCGCTCGCCCTCGCGCCACCCGGACGTGCTGGGCGCCGACGACCTCGTCATCAAGGTCGAGGAATTCCGCGAGGCCACCGGCTATCGCGTGCCCGTGTCGGTGAAACTGGGTGCCGGCCGCGTCCGCGACGACATCAAGATCGCGTGGAAGGACGGCTTCGACTTCGTGGAACTCGACGGCATGCAGGGCTCGACGGGCGCTGCGGGCAACGAGGTTCTCGAATTCGTGGGCATTCCCACCCTCTCCGCCATCCAGGAAGCGCGTGACGCGCTCACCGAAGTGGGCGGCCTCGACATGCCCGTCATCCTGATGGGCGGCATCAAGGACGGCATCGACACCATCAAGGCTTTGGCCTTGGGCGCACATGCCGTTGCGATGGGCACCTCCGCCATCATCGCCGGCGGCTGCATCGCGTGCCTGCAGTGCCATGCCGGCACCTGTGTGACGGGCATCGCCACGCAGGACCCCGAGCACGAGAAGCGCTACAATGTTCCGGTCGAAGCCCGAAACATTCACCACTTCCTCGAAAGCGTGCGCTGGCAGATTGCCGCCATTACCAATGCTCTGGGCTACAGCAACCCGCACCAGGTGACGCGTGACGACCTCGTGGCGCTGACGCCCGAGGCGGCCGCCATCACCCGCCTTCCCTATCACCCCGAATACCGCGAGCGCGACCAGGGCCTGCTCAAGGCATCCTGAGACGGCAATCCACACAGGATCAAGACGATGAGCACGAACGTCATCACCGTGTACGACATCAACCGTGTGCGCCCGCCCAAGGCGCCGGCACGCGATGATGTG
>CANJMQ010000013.1 GCA_947475225.1 Bradyrhizobiaceae bacterium | reverse complement strand
TTCAAACTTTGGAGCGGGTGAAGGGAATCGAACCCTCGTATTCAGCTTGGAAGGCTGCTGCTCTACCATTGAGCTACACCCGCCCGGGAAACCGTCGTCCGAACTCCATCGACCCATTGCTGGCATCCGGCCCCAAAGCAGTGGTGGGGGAGGTAGGACTCGAACCTACGAAGGCGAAGCCAGCGGATTTACAGTCCGCCCCCTTTGCCGCTCGGGACACTCCCCCGTGTTACCCTCGGAAAAGGGCAAAACCCGTCTGCTTTAGGCCAAACGCCATTCAGCCCGGGGGTCACCCGGGCCGTTTGGAGGCCGCGTTATGCAAGGATCATCCGGTCAAGTCAAGGGAATGATTGAAGCTTGTTCCGGCGGACAATGGCAGATTAGCCCACGATCAGGGCGCGCTGATGGCAAAGCTGCATCAACTGATGAAAACAATACTATAAAGCTTTGTAAATGCTTGGAAAGATGAGATCAAGAACTTTTCCATGCTAGCCATTGACCTGAGCGGGCGATCGCGCTTCCCTGAGCCCATGGATATGATTACCACCACCGAATCGCTCTTAAGCCTTTGTGACTGCCTCGCCGGGGAGACTTTCGTCACCGTCGACACGGAATTCATGCGGGAGTCGACCTATTGGCCGGACCTCTGCCTGATCCAGGTGGCGGGCGAGACGGTCAATGGGCTGATTGACCCCCTCGCCCCCGGCATCGATCTGAAACCATTTTTTGAACTGATGAACAACCCCAATGTTCTCAAGGTCTTCCACGCGGCCCGCCAGGACATTGAAATCATGGTTCACCGTGCTGGGATCGTGCCGCACCCGGTGTTCGACACCCAGATTGCCGCCATGGTCTGCGGTTTCGGAGACCAGGTGGGCTATGAGGCGATCGTCCGCAAACTCGCCAAGGCGCAGATCGACAAATCATCGCGCTTCACCGACTGGTCGCGCCGGCCGCTGACCGAGAAGCAGTTGGTCTATGCGCTGGCTGACGTCACCCACCTGCGCGTCGTCTACGAGGCCTTGAAGCAGGAACTGGACCGCACGGGACGCGAGAGTTGGTTGCAGGAGGAGATGGATATCCTCATGAATCCAGCGACTTACCGAACAGAGCCCGAGGATGCCTGGAAGCGTATCAAAGTGCGGCTGCGGTCAAAGAAGCAGTTGGGCGTGCTGCTGGAGGTTGCCGCATGGCGGGAGCGCGAAGCCCGCGACAAGAACGTGCCTCGCTCGCGGGTGCTGAAGGATGACGCAATAGCGGAAATTGCCACACAGACGCCGCAGACGCGAGAATCTCTCAATCAATTGAGGGCCTTGCCGAAGGGAATGGCGACATCGCGCATCGGCGACGCAATCCTCAAGTCGGTTGCGGCCGGGCTTGCGCTGGACCAGAAGTCTCTGCCCCAGCCTGATGACGGCCGTGACGACATGAGCGATGCGGCGCAGGCGGCGGCCGAGATTCTGAAACTGGCGCTGAAGGTTGTCTGCGAGACGGAAGGCATTGCGCCAAAGCTCGTCGCATCGAGTTCCGACATTGATGCGGTTGCCGAAAACGATGCTGCCGACGTTCACATGATGCATGGGTGGCGGCGCGAGTTGTTCGGCAACCTGGCGCTCGCCATCAAGCGCGGAGAAGCGGTCATAGGCTTCCAGGAGGGCCGCGTCCGCGTGTTGCCGGCAAGCCGGGACCTCAAGGCGGCGGAGTAGTCTCTCTCCCGTCGCCCGGAACGCACGCAGAGCTCGCAACTCGATCAACATGGTCAGTGCTAGAACGGCAACCGCGGAACCCTGTGCCCGAGGAAACGCAAGACCGCTAGTCCCTCGCCCGAAGCTTGGAAGGCTCATCGAAAACCATTGATTTGATCTCGCCACGGACGGTGATAAACATGACCGACGGGTTCGATCGGCCGTATCCTCTGGCTATGGAGACAACGATGCCTCGAAAACTGTTCGTTTGGTTTGCTGCCGTGGTCACGCTGGCGGCGATCGGTTCCAGCGCAGCCAGCGCATCGTCCCTGACGGGAGCGCAACTTTACAAGCTCTGCACGGCGAACATGTCCGGCAATGGCAATCCGATCGAAGCAGCGGAATGCCTTGGCTTTATCATCGGGGTGTCGGATACCTTTGACTGCATCGAGAAAAACCACGGCTTCAACTGGGACAGCAACGCCACCGTCACACAGCCTCAGTTGGTCGTCACTGTGGTTCAGTGGATGGACGCTCATCCCGCAGCTCAAGGTTATGAAGGTCACAGAGTGGTAGGATCAGCCCTCTCCCACGCGTATCCCTGCAAATAGTCATCTGACGAGATCCAGAGCGACAAGTGTAGGCAAGGTGTCAAGCCGGACTAGCGCCCGATCATCAGTTTGCCGGTGCGCCCCATCTCGGCGGCAAGTCCAACGAGGCGCTTCTCGACCCGTTCGCCGGCGAGATCAGCAAGCTTCTTCGGCAAAACCAGCAAGAGCGTTTTGTTGTCGCCAAGCTTGAGGCTGATGTTGGGCAACATCCCGGGCATGGCGGCCGAGAGGATGTAGGCGAGACGAAAAATCGAGGCGAGGAGATGAGCCCGCTGATGGACCTCATCGTCCAGCAAGCGGTTGAGGCCGTCGCCGTCCTCACCTTCGCCGTCATAACGATAGAAGACGGTCAGGGCCAGGAACACGCGACCCGGATGATCGATGCCAACGAAAGCGGCCTGCGAGATCATCGAGAGCGATCGCTCGGCGCGATAGTCGGGATGTGCCCGCCATCCGATATCAGCCAGCAGGCAGGCAGCATAGCGAAGGCGGCGCTGGTCGTCTGTCTCCGGCAACTTGCCGGGGCCGAAGAGCTGGTCAGTCCAGTCGCAAAGTTCAAGTTCATGTTCGGGTGAGCGGGCATAGCGGCGGGCAAAGTCCCAGCAAGACGACAACAGGGCATCACTGTTCCGCTTGCGACTGGGGAGTTTGGAGAACAGCATCCCCTCGCGCACGCCATAGACCGAGATTTCGACGCCAGCTGCGTCGCAATGATGCAGCAGCCGCTCCAGCACCAGCGCACCGAAGGGCATGGTGTCGGAACGGCTCTTCGAAACTTCGCGGATCTCCTTGAGTGAACTGGGCGAAAGATGCGCCACGAGTCCGGAGAGCGACATGGCCTGTGACCGTGTCAACCTGTAGCAATGCAAGACATGCAGCGGATAGTGGCTCTGCGCCATGTGCAACTTCGCAAGGTTTCGCCAGGTGCCACCCACTGCATAGAAGGTGCGACCTTTCAGGCGCTTCAGGATGTCTGTCTTGGCGAGCGCCTCGTCGATGATCTCACGTGCCTTGTCGATCGAGCCACCTGAAAGGTCCATGAGGCGCAGCGGCCCGAGTGGCAGGGTGATGCCTTCACGCAGCTTGCCATCCTTGATGTCAATGAGCTCGAGTGACCCACCACCCAAGTCACCTGTCACGCCGTCGGCCCCCGGAATACCGGCAATGACGCCGAGTGCCGCGTAGCGAGCTTCTTCCTTGCCGGTGAGCACCTTGATGCCGCAGCCCAGTGCCTTTTCGGCCTTGGCGACGAATTGTGGACCGTTGGAGGCCTCGCGTGCCGCAGCGGTGGCCACTGCGTAGACATGCTTTGCCCCGATCTGCCGGGCGAGGGCACGGAAGCGCTTCAGTGCGGCGATGGCGCGGGTGATCCCCTCCTCAGCCAGCTTGCCCTTGGTGGCGACACCTCGGCCGAGACCGCACAGGATCTTTTCGTTGAAGATGGGCGACGGCGAACGGCGCAACCCGTCATAAACCACCAGACGCACGGAGTTGGATCCGATGTCCACCACCGCGACCGGTCGGTACTTCGGTGGTTCGGTGCGAAAACCCTTGTGCCAGTTGTCCCAGTTCACGGCTTCGCCCTGACCTTCCTCTTCGAGCGCTCGATGATTTCCGGCGGCACGTTGCCGGCTTGGCTGCGGCCACGCCCGGAAAGAGAAGGGTTCTTCATGAAATACTCATGAGCATTGAATGGCTCCTCGTCCGGACCGGGCGCAATGCGACGCGAAGAGCCGTCTGCGAGCAGTTCCCAGCTCTGCTGGTTGTCCCTCATGTTGGCCATCATGATCTGATCCAGAACCTGGTCATGGACCGTCGGGTTTTCAACGGGGATCAATGTCTCGACACGACGATGGAGGTTGCGCTGCATCCAGTCAGCAGACGAGATATAGACCTTGGCACGCTTGTTGGGAAGCGCATGGCCTCCACCGAAGCAAACGATCCGCGAATGCTCAAGGAAGCGACCGATGATGCTCTTTACCCGGATGTTTTCGGAAAGGCCAGGCACGCCCGGCCTCAGGCAGCAGATGCCGCGCACCACGAGGTCGATTTGCACGCCAGCCTGGCTCGCCTTGTAGAGGGCGTCGATGATGCCGGGGTCGACGACGGAATTGAGCTTGGCCCAGATCTGTGCCGGACGCCCCGCCTTGGCATGCTCGATCTCTTCGTCGATATGATCGAGAAGCCGTTTCTTCAGATTGAGGGGCGAGATTGCAATTTTTTCGAGGTCCTCCGGCTGAGCGTAACCGGTGATGAAATTGAAGAGCCGCGCCGCGTCACGAACCAGCGCGGGATCGCATGTGAAAAAGGACAGGTCGGTGTAGACCTTTGCAGTGATCGGGTGATAGTTGCCTGTGCCAAAATGCACATAGGTGCGCATGGCACCACCTTCGCGGCGGACGACCATGGAGACCTTGGCGTGGGTCTTAAGCTCGATGAAGCCGAAGACCACCTGCACGCCTGCCCGCTCGAGGTCGCGGGCCCACTGGATATTGGCTTCCTCGTCGAATCGTGCCTTGAGCTCGACCAGCGCCATGACCGACTTGCCCGCTTCCGCCGCCTTGGCGAGGGCTGCCACGATGGGCGAGTCCTTGGAGGTGCGGTAGAGCGTCTGCTTGATGGCCACGACATCCGGGTCATTCGCGGCCTGCAGCACGAACTGAACGACGACGTCGAAGGATTCGTAAGGGTGGTGGACGACGATGTCCTTCTGGCGGATCGCCGCAAAACAGTCGCCGCCATGGTCGCGTATGCGCTCGGGAAAGCGCGCGATGAAGGGCTTGAACTTGAGGTCGGGGCGCTCATCGAGGATGAGCAACCTTGTATCGGAGTAGCCAACAAGACCTGCGCACTCCACGATGGCATCGCGATGAACATCGAGTTCCTCAGCGATGAACTCACGCAGGGACGGAGGGGTTGCGGCGTCAACCTCCATGCGGATCACGGAACCCCGGCGGCGGCGCTTCAAGGCGCTTTCGAACACGCGCACGAGATCTTCCGCCTCTTCCTCGATTTCGAGGTCGCTGTCGCGAATGACCCGCATGACGCCCTTGCCGGT
This sequence comes from Bradyrhizobiaceae bacterium, assembly GCA_947475225.1. Classification (GTDB taxonomy): domain Bacteria; phylum Pseudomonadota; class Alphaproteobacteria; order Rhizobiales; family Aestuariivirgaceae; genus Aestuariivirga. Next base: position 56,177 of record CANJMQ010000013.1, on the reverse strand, counting down.
CACGTCATAGCCCGGGAAGAGGCGCGGGATGAACAGGCCCAGCATGTTTTCGAGCGAGATGAAGCGGGCGACGCCCTGCCCCTCCAGCACCGGGAGCCTCACAAAGCGGTCGAGTTGCTGCGGAATGGGCAGGAGCGCGTTCATGCTGCCGCCGTCCTTCCGTCGCTTGAGTTCGAGGCAGATGATGAAGCCGCGGTTGGGGATGAAGGGAAACGGGTGGGCGGGGTCGATCGCAATGGGTGTGACCACAGGCAGTATCTGCTCGAGGAAGCGCTGGTCGAGCCACGACTTCTCGTGGGGCATCAGGTCGCTGCCGTCGGTGATGACGATGCCGTTCTGGGCGAGTTCCCGGGTCAGGTGGATCCAGCGCCGATCCTGCTCGGCCATCAGTTCCTGGGCAAGCACGCGGACACGGTCGAGCTGTTCCTGGGCGGTGAGGCCGTCATCGCTATGCTGGGTGAGTTTCTCCCGTACCTGCCCGACGAGACCTGCGACACGTACCATGAAGAACTCGTCCAGGTTGTTCCCCGAGATTGACAGGAAGCGCAACCGTTCCAGCAGCGGGTGGGCGAGGTTCCGCGCCTCTTCCAGCACCCGCATGTTGAAGCCCAGCCAGGAGATCTCGCGGTTGATGAAACGCTGAGGAACCTCGGACGTAATGGCCTCGGGTATGGAAAGCTGCTCGTTCATGTCCGCCTTTCGGAAAATGGCGCCGGGGAGGGCACTATAACAGGCCTGTGACGGTTGGGTGAACCTTGTCTTCAGAAAGCCTTAACCCTCGTCCGGGAACAGGCCCGGCTCGGCCATCTTCTGCAGCACACGAGCCGCCGTGGCGCGCGTGACGGCGGTCTTTTCCACCAGGGCCAACGCGTCAAGCTCAGCCACCAGCGCGCGTGCGGCATTGAGCGAGCGCGGCATGCGCAGCATCAGATAGGAAATCACCGGCTCCTCGACGCTGAGTTGCCGATCGGCAAACTGCTTCACCAGTACCCCGCGCAGCAATGCATCATCGGGCGGGTCAAGCCGCGCCACGGGAAGCGCCTTGAGGCGCGAGGCAAGATCGGGAATGTCCACTTTCCATTGCGCCGGATCGGTCTCCGACGCGATCAGTACATGGCCGTCAGTCTGTCGGGCGAGGTTCAGGAGATGGAACAGCGCGCGCTCGTCGAGAGCGACGTCGGGGGCATTGTCAATGGCGAGCGCGCCCTTTTCAAGCAAACGGTCGGGTGGTTCGGCACCCAGCTGGGGCGCTGATATGAGCCGTGCGCCGGAAGCCTGCCGCCAGACCTCCAGCAGGTGAGACTTGCCGCTCCCGCCGTCGCCCACCAGCACGACACCATAGTGCGGCCAGTCAGGGTAGCGGTCGATCATCGCCACGGCTGCCGCATTGGACGGCGTCACCAGGAAGTCCTCGCGGCCCAGCGCCGTGCGCAGCGGCAGGTCCAACACGAGCTGCCTGCTCATACCGGTCGGTTTTCGAGAGGAACTGCAGAGCCTTCGGCAACCTGAGGGGGCACGGGAAAAACCTTCGTATCAACAGCGCCCAGATAGAGCCTGCTCGACAGATACTGTGTCAGAGCGAAGCGCACGAGTACGCCCGCTGCGGCGGCCATCGGAACAGCCAGAAGAAGCCCCACGAAGCCGAATGCATAGCCAAAAGCGAAGAGCGCGAACATCAGCCAAACCGGGTGCAGCCCGATGCTCTTGCCGACAAGCTTGGGCGACAAGAAATTGCCTTCCAGGAACTGGCCCACGGCAAAGATCGCAACCACGACACCGATGGACCAGTAATCCGGCCAAAACTGGACAAGTGCAACACCGATGGCGAGCACGCCGCCGGTCATCGCCCCGGCATAGGGAATGAAGGTGAGAACACCCGCCAGAAGACCAATGGCGAGGCCGAACTTCAGACCGGCAATGGTGAGGCCAGCAGCATAGAAGATGCCAAGCAACAGGCATACTGTGCCCTGCCCGCGGATGAAGCCCGCCATGGCGGCGTTAATGTCACGGCCCAGTTCACGTACCGTTTCGACGTAGTCTCGCGGCACCCAGCCGTCGATGGTGGCGATCATGCGGTCCCAGTCGACCAGCATGTAGAAGGCAACGATTGGCGTGACCACCAGCAACGACACAAGATTCACCAGGGCGAGGCCGCCTGACAATAGCGTCTTGAGCACGCCGACAACCCAATCGGCAGCGCTGCCCGCGAATTGCGTGATGGTGCCCTGAATATCGGCGCCGCTCTTGGCCACGGTATCCTTGATCCAGGCGGGAGCCCAGTCGTTCAGACGGCTGGACAGCGACTGGATGAGCGCCGGTACCTCACCGGCGAAGCGGCCCACCTGATCGGCCAGCATCGGCACGAAGACCACCACGGCGGCCACCACAACGAACAGCGCAATGACTATGATCAGTAGCGCTGCTGTAAGGCGGGACAGGCCCCAGACCTGCAGCCGGTCGGCAATGGGATCAAGGAAATAGGCCAATGCAAACCCAGCCAGGAAGGGGAGCAGGATCGGACTGAGCAGCCACAGCCCCAGCACCAGCGCGGCTAGGCAGGCGGTCCAGATCAATACCTGTTTCTGCAACGTCACGGCTGATGTTCCCCCTTCGGCTGCTGGCGCAGCCATGAAGCGAGATAGGCTACCCCGGAGAGCGCCGTCAACAGGGCTACCGGAATGCTGCCGTAGTCCACCAGCATGTCCAGTGGTTTTCCAAGCGCTGCAACGCCGAGAACAGTGACCGCGAAGACGATCTGCACCACGGTGTTCAGCTTGCTGACCATGAGCGGGCGCACGCGCACCGGATGATCCACCAGTCGCGAAAGCAGCACCGCTCCGACGATCAGCGCATCACGAGAGACCACGAGTATGGCAAGCCAGGCCGGGATGAGCTTGAGCAACCCCAGCGTGACGAACACCGACACCAGCAAGGTCTTGTCCGCCAAGGGATCAAGATAGGCCCCCAGCGGGGTACGCCAGTCGAAACGACGGGCTAGGTAGCCATCGATTCCATCCGAAATCCCGGCCACCATGAAGCTGATGAAGGCCCAGCCATAGGCCTCCGAGATGATCAGCCAAACGGTTAAGGGCACCAACAGGAGCCGCAACACCGAGATGAGGTTTGGGGTGTTGTGCATCTCTCCCACGCGTCACATGGGCTGGATCACCCAGCCACCACCGCCCTGAGTGAGACTCAGCCCGACGCGCTGCATGTTGCCCTGCAGCTCCTCGAGACTATGGGTGTAGACGAGCCGGATGGTGGCGCCGCTGAAATCAAGGCTGGAAAGATCGACAGCCGAGACATTGGGCGCGTTGAGAATGCGGGAGCGGATTGCGTTCCATTCGCGCGGCGAATTGAAGGGGACGGTAACCGTCAGCGCCTGCGGCGTGTTATCCCGCGCCGCCTTTTCTTCAGCGATCTTGGCGGCCTGCGCTTGATAGGCCTTGTAGAGAACCTTCTGGAAGGCCTGGGCAGCGGCGGCTTCCACCGGAGGCGTTGAGCCATCCTCGGCAGGTTCGGGCATGTAGACCTTGTTGATGTTCACATGTCCGAGCTTGGTGTCGCCCTCGATATAGACGTGGAGGCCACCGTCCTCCGCAGGTTCGGCCTGTGCAACGAGCAGGCTCGGTGCGTCATATCGCTTGCGGATGGCGTTCAGTTTTACAGTGTCGCCGCTGAGCGCGTCCTGCGTGGTGAGTGCGTCAATATCGTCCTTGTCACCCAGCGGAATAACGATCGGCACCAGGCCCTGCTCACCCTTGAGATCGATCCAGGCTTGCCGCCATGGATTGTCCTCCCACAACTTTGTCCCGTCAGTCGCGCGGAAAACCGGGATTACCAGTACCGGGTCCGCCTGCTGGGCAGAAACGCTCACATTGTAGCCAGCGAGGAACTTCTGCATCTTGGCCGGCAGGAAGCGAACGGTGAAGGTGCCGATGTAGCGTCCGGGGGCGGAGGTTTCCTTCTCAATCGACAGCGAGCGCAGGAAGGGCGCGATATCCTCAGGTTTCAGCTTTTCCTTCAGTTGCGCGGCAAGCTCCGGCGAACCCAGCCGCTCGACCAGCTGGAAGAATGCCATGACCTGTACGTCCATCAGCGCCTGATTCTTGGCCGATGTTGCATCGGTGGAGGTCACGTCGACATCCACGCCCTGAACGGCAAAGGGGCTGGTTTCCACCGGCCCTCCGGCCAATACCGGCTGGAGGAAAGAGGCCAGAGCCAGCAAACCGGCGAGAGCCGCCACGATGGCGCGGCGCTGCAACATGCGAATGACGTTCAAAATGCCGGTCCCAAGCTTTCCACACACATGCTCTGGCGTCCCTTCCGCGCTTTATTCCAGTGGCGCTTCGGGCTAAGGACGCCCCATCGGGCACCTCCACCAGAGATTTGGGGCAAACTAGCGGCATGAGCAGAGCGAAACAAGCAGCAGGAAACGGCGTCAGCTACGCGGATGCCGGGGTGGACATTTCCGCCGGAAACGCCCTCGTGGACGCCATCAAGCCGCTGGCACGGTCGACCCGCCGCAAGGGCGCTGATTCAGCCCTGGGAGGCTTTGGTGGCCTGTTCGACCTCAAGGCCTGCGGCTTCAAGGACCCCGTGCTGGTGGCCGCCAACGACGGCGTGGGCACCAAATTGCGGATTGCCATCGAAACCGGGCGCCACCACGGGGTGGGCATCGACCTGGTCGCCATGTCGGTCAACGACCTCGTGGTGCAGGGCGCGGAACCGTTATTCTTTCTCGACTATTACGCCACCGGCAAGCTCGACGTGACGGCCGCCGCGCAAGTGATCGCGGGTATTGCCGATGGCTGCAAGCAGGCGGGCTGCGCCCTGATTGGCGGCGAAACAGCGGAAATGCCTGGGATGTACCACGGATCCGACTACGACCTCGCGGGCTTCGCGGTGGGCGCGGCGGAGAGAAAGAAACTCCTGCCACGCGACGTAAAACCGGGTGACGTGATCCTTGGCCTCGCATCCTCGGGGCCGCACTCGAACGGCTACTCTCTGGTGCGCAAACTCGTGGACATGAGCGACGCAAAATATACCTCCAAGGCGCCTTTCGAGAAGACACGGACGCTGGCGGAGGCGCTCCTCGCCCCCACCCGGATCTATGTGAAGCCGATCCTCAAGGCGATGAAACAGACCGACGCCATCAAGGCCCTCGCCCACATTACCGGCGGCGGGTTCATGGAAAACATCCCGCGCGTGCTTCCCAAGACGACGGTTGCCGAGATCGATCTTGATCAGGTGCCCTACACCCCGGTGTTCGACTGGCTGCAATCAATCGGCGGGGTTACGGAACGTGAAATGCTGCGCACCTTCAACTGCGGCATCGGCATGATTGTCGTCACCGCTGCGAAAGATGCCAAGAAGGTCGCTGCGTCTCTCAAGCGTTCGGGCGAGACCGTGGTGACGCTGGGCGCGATCCGCAAACGCAAGGGCACGGAAGAACAGGTGGCACTCAAGGGTGCCCTGGCGGTGAAATGAGGAAGCTGCAAACCGCTGTCCTGATCTCGGGGCGCGGCTCCAACATGATGGCGCTTGTGGAGGCCTCGCGTGCCGCCGATTACCCGGCGGAGATCGCCTGCGTGGTTTCCAACAAGCCCGACGCCAAAGGTGTGCAGTTCGCCGCCGCGAACGGTATCGCAACCAAGGTCTTCGATCACAAGGCCTTCCCCAACCGCGAGGCCTTCGAGCAAGCACTCGATAATTATCTGCGGTCGATGAAGGTTGAAGCCATTGCGCTCGCCGGCTTCATGCGGGTGCTGACTGCTGGCTTCATTAACGGCTGGGATGGCCGGATCATCAACATTCACCCCTCGCTGCTCCCCTCCTACAAGGGCCTGCACACCCACGAGCGCGCCATTGCCGATGGCGCGAAGGTTCACGGATGCAGCGTGCATCTGGTGACGCAGGAACTGGATGGCGGGCCGGTGCTGCTGCAAGCGGAAGTGCCCGTGCTGGCGGTTGACACGCCGGACGCGCTCGCCGCCCGGGTGCTGACGGAAGAGCATCGCATCTACCCGCAGGCGCTTGCCCTGCTCAGCAATCGACTCATCGCGGAGACACCATGACCAAAGCGCTGCCCATCATCATCGACACCGACCCCGGCCAGGACGATGCCGTCGCCATTCTGCTGGCGCTCGCTTCACCGGAGTTCGAGGTGCTTGGCATCACCGCAGTGGCCGGCAACGTGCCCTTGGCACTGACCGAGAAGAACGCACGCAAGATTTGCGAACTCGCCGGACGACCCGACGTGAAAGTTTTCGCTGGGGCCATTCGCCCAATGATACGCCCTCTCGTCACCGCCGAGGAAGTGCACGGCAAGACCGGCCTTGACGGGCCGGTGTTGGCCGAACCGCAGATGTCGCTGCAGTCGCAGTATGCGGTGGACTTCATCGTGGAGACACTGATGTCGCGTCCTGCGGGGACAGTAACGCTGTGCACGCTGGGGCCACTCACCAATATCGGTCTTGCTCTCGTCCGCGAGCCACGCATTGCGGGTCGCATCAAGCAGATCGTCGCGATGGGTGGCGGTTACTTCGAGCAGGGCAACGTGACGCCGGCTGCCGAGTTCAACATCTACGTTGACCCCCATGCTGCAAGGCTTGTGCTCGACGCCGGCATTCCCTTCACGCTGATCCCGCTCGATTGTACGCACCAGGCGTTGACAACGGCGAAACGCGTCGAGGCGTTCCGCAATATGCCGAACAAATCCGGCCCGGCCACGGCGGCGATGCTCGATTTCTTCGAGCGATTCGACGAAAACAAGTATGGCACTGATGGCGGGCCGCTGCACGACCCCTGCGTGGTGGCATGGCTGCTGAAGCCGGAACTGTTCAAAGGTCGGCTTGTGAATGTCTCCGTGGAGTGTGAGTCGGAACTGACCATGGGTGCCACTGTGGTGGACTGGTGGCATGTAACCAAGCGGCCGCCCAATGCGACGGTGATCCGCGATGTCGATGCGGAAGGGTTCTTCAAACTGCTGTCAGAGCGGATTGAGACGCTGCCCTGACGACTGGCGTTGCCTACCATAAAAACTAACCTTCGGCGGGCCTGACCCAGTGACCTTTGTTGTCCGAAGCAGAACAGGATGCCGCGGTCGAGCCGGGGCGAGGTGAATGAAGCGTGGTGGACGCGCGACGCCTGAAGGAGCCTTCAAGCCACCGACAGCACAAACTCCGAAACCGCCCGAAGGGGTGCGGGAACAGCGGATGCGGCAGTGGCAGCTGAGGCGGCGGCAAGCAGGAGGGCCATGGTGAACATTGCGCGGCGAGACATTGTGAACCTCGATTCGATGATTTGTTATCGCACGCAATGGCGAAGAGTTCGGGGCATCATTGCGGCCACAAGGTGATATCGGGTGCACCGGATCGGTCCGCATACGGATTAACATCCTGTTAACGAAGTCAGGCCGGCTTGATCCATACGCGGTTGTCGTGGAAGGCGCCGCCCCCGTTTGGGGCGGGCTGGTCGGCCCCTGTCAGGGTGTTTATGCCCTGCCCGTCCTCGAAGGCATCGTTGGGCCAAATCGATTCGGCGATCAGCACCCCGCGACGCTGACCTTCATGCGCCGTGGCATGCAGCGTGACGGTGCCGCGAGCGCTGCCAATTTTTACCCTCTGGCCCTCGCTGAGGCCCAGCGCGGTCATGTCCTCTGGGTGGACAAAGACAGTGGGGCGGCCCTCACGCCTGCGGGACGTGGGCGTCTCGTTGAAGGACGAGTTGAGGAATGCGCGGGCTGGACTGGTAGCAAGCCGGAAAGGATAGTCGGCATTTGCCTCCTCAATGGTCTCGCAATGGTCGGGGAAGCTGGGCAGCATGTCGATCGGGCCGACCGGAACTTCGCTTGAGCGGAAGCGCACCTTGCTCCAGTCGGCGCAAAAGCGGAACTTGCCATCCGGAAAGCCAAAACCCTTCAGGAAATGGGCGCGCTCAAACTCCGGCATGACATCGATCCAGTTCTCGGCTTCAAGCGTCTCCAAGCCGGGGCGCTTCGATTTGATGAGCGTCCAGTCGATCAGTTCACGCGGGCTCATGTGGAAGCCCGGGTGCTCGGCTCCCACTCGCTGCGCCAATTCACAAACGACTTCGTGATTGTTGCGACACTCTCCCGGTGCCTCAACCAGTTTGCGGCCGTAGAGCAAATGCGAGTGGCCGCCGCCCTGGTAGATGTCGTCATGCTCGAGGAACATCGTGGCAGGCAGAACGATATCGGCGAATTTTGCTGTTTCGGTCATGAACTGCTCATGCACGCAGGTGAATAGGTCCTCGCGGGCGAGGCCCTGCTTGACCTTGGTCTGGTCCGGCGCGACGGAGGCTGGATTGGTCGACTGCACCAGCAGCACCTTCACTGGCGGGCCGCCCTGCAGGTCATAAGGATCGTTAAGCAGCACCGCCCCGATCCGGCTCTGGTCGAGAATCCGGATTCCGCGCTGGCGAACGTCCAGGCCCTCGATCATCGTCTTGTTCATGGAATACATGCCACTGTTCGAATGCAGCGCGCCGCCACCCTCATGAGCCCAGGCCCCCGTTACCGCGGGGATGCAGCTGACGGCATGCATGTTCGGCGCGCCGTTGCGAGAACGGGTGAAGCCATAACCGATGCGGAAGAAGGTGCGCTTCGTCTGGCCGATCAGCCTGGCAAACGCCTCGATGGATGAGACCGGAAGATCACAGATCCTAGAGGCCCATTCAGGTGTCCTTGTCTTCAAATGTTCGGCGAATTCCTTGGGCGCGTCAGTGTATTTCTCGAGATAGGGCCAATCGGCATAGCCATCGCGGAACAACACATGCATCACCGCACAGGCCAGCGCCCCGTCGGTGCCAGGGCGGATCAGCAACTTGATGTCCGCCTGCTTCATCGTGCCGGTCTCGTAGATGTCGACGCAGGCGATCTTCGCGCCCCGGTCTTTTCGCGCTTTCATGGCGTGGGTCATCACGTTGACCTGGGTGTTCACCGGGTTGCCGCCCCAGATGACAATCAGGTCGGATTTCTGCATCTCGCGCGGGTCCACCCCCGAAATCGAGCCGGTACCGGCGAGATAGCCCGACCATGAGAGCGCGACGCAGAAGGTGTCGCCCAGGTTCGAGTAGCCCTTCACGTGCCGCAGGCGATTGATGCCGTCGCGCATCACGTAGCCCATGGTACCGGCATAGAAGTAGGGCCAGACAGCGGTGGGACCGTGCTCAGCCTCGGCCTTGAGCATTGCTTCCGCGGTCTCGGCCAGCGCATCATCCCACGAGATGCGCTGGAAATCGCCCGAACCCTTGGGCCCCTTGCGCTTCAGCGGGTACAACAGCCGGTCTGAATGGTGGATGCGCTCGGAATAGCGGGAAACCTTCTCGCAAATGACACCCAGTGTGTAGCTGTTTTCCTTCGCTCCTCGTACCCGGCCGATGGTGCGCTCATCCAGCACCTCCACCTCGAGGGCGCAGGTGGAGGGACAGTCATGCGGGCAGACCGAGATGCCGGTCCTGATGTTGGGAAGTATGTTCATGGGGAGAACTATACGCTACTCTTGTGACGCCGTCATTCGGGCGAAGGCCGGGATGACGGCATGAATAGATGGGGGTATTAGTTGCCCATGCTCATCGTCACATCCGCCCAGAATCCGACCATAAAGATGATCCGTTCACTCGCGGACAAGAAGCACCGGCAGGAGCACGGGCTATTCGTGGCTGAAGGGCGGCAGGTGCTGGACCGCGCCCGAGCCGAGGGCTGGGAGCCCGTCTATCTGCTCACCACCGGGCACAGCGGCCCCTGGGGCGAGGCAGCCCTGATCCAACTGGACGAACGGGTGATGGGCCACGTGAGCGCCCAGAAAAACCCGCCGGACCAGATCGGGGTGTTCCGCCAGCGCTGGACCGAGGGGGTCAAACCGAAGGGTGTCTGGGTGGCGCTGGAGGACATGCGCGACCCAGGTAACCTTGGCACGATCATCCGCACGGCGGATGCCGCGGGGGCGGCCGGCGTCATCCTCGCCGGGCAATCCTGCGACCCATGGGCCGGCGACTGCGTGCGCGCCACAATGGGCTCGATCTTTGGCATGCCGCTGGTAAAACTGGAGCAGAAGGGCTTCCTGTCGCTTCTCAAGGAATGGCCGGGCGAGAGCGTTGGAACCCATCTCAAGGCCACTGAGAGCTACCGCCGCATCTACCATACGCCATCCCTGCTGGTCATGGGCAGCGAGGGGCGTGGCCTGTCCGAGGAAACCTCCATGGCGTGCTCCAGGCTGGTGCGCATTCCGATGCAGGGTGGGGCCGAATCCCTCAACGTGGCCATTGCCACGGGGCTCATGCTGTTCGAGGCGCAGAAACTACAGGGTTGAATTCTGTTCACCACCCCGCGCCCGATTTCGCCATGAAATCAGCCTTGGACGGTTGAAGGGGTTTGACTGGACCTTGAGGGGGGAGAGCGCCAGGCCTATCCTCGGATGCTCAGAATCCGGAGATTGCAATGAAGTCGCATGCGCGTGTGGTGGTGGTCGGCGGTGGCGTGATGGGCGTGGGGCTCCTCTACCACCTTGCCCTCGAAGGTTGGTCAGACATCGTCCTGATCGAGAAGGGTGAGCTTACGTCAGGTTCCACCTGGCACGCGGCCGGTCAGTGCCCGCACTTCAACGGCTCCCTCAACATGACCAAGGTGCATGTCTATGGCACCGAGCTTTACCCGCAACTGGAAAAGCTCACCGGCCAGGCCGTGTCATGGCATGGCTGCGGCGGCCTCAGACTGGCCTGCACCGATGAGGAGGTGAACTGGCTGAAATACGTCTATGGCATCTCCCGGCTTGCCGGTTACGAATGCGACATCATCGGCCCATCGGAGATCAAGCAGTACCACCCCTTCCTCAACACCACGGGCGTCAAAGCCGCCTTCCGCACCGTGACGGACGGACATGTGGCGCCAGCCGACATCACCAACGCCATGGCGGCGGGGGCGCGCCAGCTCGGTGCGGAGATCGTAAGGCGCAACCGAGTGATGGACATCAAGCTGCTGCCCAACGGCGAATGGCGTGTCTTCACCGAGCAAGGCACAATCGACTGCGAGCATGTGGTGAATGCTGCCGGCTCATACTGTGACGTGGTGGGCGCCTGGACGGGCCACAACGTGCCGATCGCCAACATGCTTCACCACTACGTCATCACCGAACCGCTCAAGGAACTCATGGACCTCGAGATCGAGCTTCCGGTGGTGCGCGACCCCTACTCCCACGCCTATCTCCGCGAGGAGACCAATGGCGTGCTCGTTGGCCCCTACGAGACGGCCACGGCCCACGTCTGCTGGGACGGCCAGCCCCCGCGCTGGGACTATGAGAGCGAACTCGAAGCGCCAGAGCTCGACCGCATCATGCCATGGCTCGAGCGCGCCACCGAGCGCCTGCCGCTGTTTGGCGAGACAGGTGTAAAGTCCATCATCTCCGGTGCCATAACCCACACGCCGGATGGCGTCTATCTCTCCGGCCCCGCCCATGGTCCGAAGAATTACTGGATGCATTGCGGCGCTTCTATCGGTATCTGCCAGGGTGGCGGTGCCGGCAAGTACCTCGCGCAGTGGATGGTGCATGGCCAGGCCGAGATCAACATGCGCGAGTTCGACCCGCGCCGGTTTGGCACTTGGGCGACCAAGGACTACACGGCTGAAGTCTCCGTCGCTGACTATCATCACATGTATTACTGCTACAAACCGGCCGAGCAGCACGAGGTGGGCCGCGGCCTGCGCAAGTCCTCTCTCTACAACAAGCTCAAAGCCGAGGGCGCGCAGTTCGCCCAGATCTTTGGCTGGGAGCGGCCGCGCTGGTATGACAAGTCGGGTGAAGGCGAGAAGTACTCCTTCAAGCGTTCCAATTGGTTCCCCGCTGTGAAGGAAGAAGCCCTTGCCGTGCGTGAGCGCGTCGGGCTGATGGATCTTTCAACCTTCTCGAAATACGACGTGACGGGCAAGGACGCCTTCAGCTTCCTCGAACGCATCTGTGCCAACAAGATCCCGACAAAAGACGGCGGCATCATCCTCGGCCACCTGCTGAATGAGAATGGTTTCATCGAGTCCGAAATCACCGTGACGCGCCTGGCGTCCGATCACTTCTATGTCCTCTCGGCGGCCGTCGCCCAGCTTCACGACACGGACCAGCTGAGCTGGCGCAAGCAGGCTAACGAGCAGGTGACAATCACAGACGTGACGGATGATTTCGGCGTGCTGGTGCTCGCCGGCCCGCTGTCGCGCGAGGTGCTGAACCAATGCACGTCCACCGACCTTACCAACCCGGTCTTCCGCTGGCTCACCGGCAAGACGGCGACCGTGGCCGGCGTCGAGCGTGTTCGCCTGCTGCGCGTCAATTATGTGGGCGAGTTGGGCTGGGAACTGCACGTACCAATGGCCCAGCTGCCCATGGTATTCGACGCGCTGATGGCTGCGGGCCAGCCGCATGGCATCCAGCTGTTCGGCACCTATGCCATGAACGCGCTGCGCATCGAGAAGTCCTATCGCGGCTGGGGATCGGAACTCACCACCGAGATCGACATGATCGAAGCCTCGATGGAGCGCTTCCTGCGTCTCGACAAGGAGGACTTCATCGGCAAGGCGGCAACCCTCAGGCGCAAGCAGCAAGGCCCGCGCATGAAGCTTGTCTACATGGAAGTCGACAACACCGACAGCGACTGCGTGGGCAACGAGCCGGTTTATCACGGCGGCAAGGTGGTGGGTGTGACCACCTCGGGCGGCTTTGGCCAGAAGACCGGCAAGTCGCTGGCCTTCGCCTATGTGCCCCCGGACGTAGCAGCCGACGGAACCGAGTTCGAGGTGATGATGTTCACCCAGATGCGCAAGGCACGCATCATCCCTGAATCGATCTGGGATCCAGCCAACGCACGCCTCAGGTCCTGACGGGGCCCGCGTCGGCATCATGCCGCAGCACCTCGGCTCCATATCGCTTCTCGTGCCTTCCTATGCCGAAGGGTTGGATTTCTATGCCCGTGTACTTGGCTTTGAGGTGATCGAGGATACGGAGATAGCGCCGGACAAACGATGGGTCCTCGTGGCGCCACCGGGAAGCCGGGAGACCCGCATTCTGCTCGCCGAGGCATCGGGCGAAGAGCAACAGGCTGCCGTCGGGCGCCAAGCAGGCGGCCGGGTGTTCCTGTTCCTGCACACCGATGACTTTCACCGTGATCACAGGCGTTACCTCGTCGCCGGCGTGCGGTTCCTGGAAAGCCCGCGCGAGGAAGCCTACGGCACCGTTGCAATCTTTGCTGATCCCTTCGGCAACAAGTGGGACCTCCTGCAGCCGCGCGGTCGGACGTGACAGGGCTGTCCCGCCTCCGTCACCGGCGCTCGGTCCAGGGAACACATGCCAAGGGCACCGATTTTATCACATGAAGAACCGCGCACTCGTCGGTATCGGCCTGATGCTCACCGCCATGGCGGTGCTGCCCTTCCTCGACGTAATCGCCAAGCAACTTGGCCGCGAAGGGGTGCCAGTGATGCAGATAGTCTGGGCACGGCTGTTCTTTGGGGCCGTTATGACCATGCCTTTCGCCTTGTGGATCTCGGGGCCAAGAGCTCTCGTCCCCAACATGCCGCTGAAGCACGCCGTCAGGGCGTCGTTCATCATCGCAGCGACGTCGTTTTTCTTTGCGGCGCTGCACTACCAGTCGATCGCTGATACGCTGGCAATTTTTTTCGTACAGCCCTTGATCGTCACACTGCTCTCACCCTTCGTACTTGGCGAGAAGGTGGGGCTGAGACGCTGGGTGGCGGTGCTGATCGGTTTCTTAGGTACACTGATCATCATCCGGCCAGGGTTCCACGCAATCACTCCCGGCGTGCCGCTCTCACTGGCGGCCGGTACCTGCCTTGCCATCTACCTCATACTCACTCGCCGCATCGCTGGTTCGGCTCACCCCATGGTGACGACTTTCTACACAAGCCTTTGCGGGGCAATCATCATGAGCGCCATTGTGCTGTTCGTGTGGCAACCACCGACGCCCGCTCAATGGATTTTTCTTGTGCTGCTGTCAGCAATTGCCAATGGCGGGCACTACCTGATCATCCGGGCATATGACAATGCCGAAGCCTCGCTGCTCGCGCCGCTCGCATACACGGAGATGATCATGGCGACGATTGCCGGCTGGTATTTCTTCGGAGACTTACCTGATGTCTGGACCTTCGTGGGTGTCGGCATTCTCATCGCCTGCGCCATCTACATATCATGGCGCGAGCATGTACAGCATGTGGAGCCAATCCGAGATTTCGAACAGCCATAAGAAAAAGTGGCCAGGTCAAACCCGGCCAATCTGTTGCAATGTGTTTAACTCAGCGCTCAAGGCCGTCGATACAAACCTCCGCCAGGCCCTTGTTCGAAATCATCGCGCGGTAGATCACTTCAATTCGCTCAATACCGCGCTCGCGACCGAGCAACTCTATGGGACGGCTGACACCACCCGGCGGAATGGTTTCACGCACCGGCACTTCCTGCTTGGCACCACTCAGATAGGTGACGCGCAGGCTGTACATTTCAACCGGGGTCTTACGAACCTTGACGCGGAGCGCGCCGAAGCGGCCCTCACGGCTGACCTTGAGCGTGTCGCGGTCGCTCAGGAACTTGATGTCCTTGCAACCGAGAAGGGACCAGTCAGCCGGACCTGGACCGGGGCCCGGCATCCCGCCGACGCCGATCAGCACGATGCGAGCCTGGCCCTGCGGCAGATATGAAACAGCGACGCTGCGCACCTCCCGGCGGCGGCTGTCGAGGTCGAACACGCGCGTTACGACGCCAGCGCGAACCACCTGATTGATGCGGATGATATCTGAGGAGCCGTCGTCATAGGTCACTCGCAAATCGCGGATGTCCACATCGTTTTGGCGCACCTCAAGCCGCAGCCCCCGCAAGGCTCCCTCGCCACGCCGGATGTTGATAACCTCCCGCACCGGCTGGGCTTCGTAGTTGATGGTTCCGAGGGGGATTTCGCGCCCAGGCGCGGCAAAGACCGCGGTGATGCTCAAACCCAGAATGATGGCGGCGCAGCCGCCCAAAAAGCCTATTCTCATGGCGTAACCTCCGGTTTTATCAAATCGATAGCGCCCGGCCTTGGTCGGCGTCAATCTGTGGGAACTACGCAGACTGCGCTTACCGTTCGTCAAGCACTGCACGTACCGCATCCATGGCCTCAAGCTGGGTCAGGTTCATGTGCAGAGGTGTCACCGAGATGCGGCGGTTGAAAGCGGCCCAGAGATCGGTGCCAACCGGCGGGTTGCCGCGTTCGCGCTTGAAACCCAACCAGTAGTAGTTGTTGCCGCGCATGTCGACGCGCTCGTCGACGGTGAGCAGGTTCACATCCCGCTTGCCTTGACGGGTGACCTCGACGCCCTGAACCTCGTCGGGACGGCAATCGGGGAAATTGACGTTCATCAGGAGGCCTGGGCCGAAGGCAAGCCTTAGAAGCTTCTTGACGATCTTAGGCCCGTGGTGCTCCGCCACCTCGTAGGAGAAACCGTTGCCATGGATGCCGGTGACTTGGCTGAGCGCGATGGATTTGAAACCAAGCTGGGTTCCCTCCATCGCAGCGGCGATGGTCCCGGAATAGGTAACGTCATCGGCGATGTTCTGGCCGCGGTTGACGCCGGAGAGCACGAGGTCAGGAACGCCCGGCAGGATCTTGCGCGCCGCCATCACCACACAGTCGGTGGGCGTACCCGCCACCTCGAAGCGCTTGTCCGCAATCTTGCGATAACGAATAGGTTCGGCAAGCGACAACGAGTGCCCTGCCCCCGAGTTTTCCTCGGCGGGGGCGACGATCCACACGTCGTCAGAGATGCTGCGCGCGATGCGCTCCAGAGTTTCAAGGCCTGGCGCGTGAATGCCATCGTCATTGGTGACCAGAATGCGCATGTGGCTCAGCCTCTCGTGATCTTGTCCGTGCCACCCATATAGGGCCGCAGTGCCTCGGGGATCGTCACCGACCCATCGGCGTTCTGGTAGTTTTCCAGAATCGCTACCATCGTCCGGCCAACCGCCAGACCGGAACCGTTGAGCGTGTGCACATAGCGCGTGCCCTTGCCATCCGTCGGCTTGAAACGCGCATCCATGCGCCGGGCCTGGAAATCGCCGCAGACCGAGCACGATGATATTTCCCGATAGGCATTCTGGCCGGGAAGCCAAACCTCGAGGTCATAGGTCATGCGGCTGCCAAAGCCCATGTCACCGGTGCACAGCCGCAGCACGCGATAGGGGAGATTCAGCCTCTGCAGCACGCTTTCGGCAGCGCCCGTCATGCGCTCCAGTTCCTCGCGCGACTGCTCGGGGGTTGTGATGGACACAAGCTCGACCTTCGAGAATTGATGCTGGCGGATCATGCCGCGCGTGTCACGCCCCGCCGCACCGGCCTCGGCGCGGAAGCACGGGGTGTAGGCGGTAAGGCGGAGCGGCAGATCCTTCTCCTCGAGGATCGTCTCGCGCACGAGGTTGGTGAGAGAAACCTCCGCCGTGGGGATAAGCCAACGCCCGTCAGTCGTCTTGAACAGGTCATCGGCAAATTTCGGCAGTTGGCCAGTACCATACATGGCGTTGTCGTTCACCATGAAGGGAACGTAGTGCTCAGTGTATCCATTCACACCCGTCTGGTGGTCGAGCATGAACTGCGCAACCGCGCGCTCAAGGCGGGCGAGTTGGCCTTTCATCACCACGAAGCGGGCGCCGGATATCTTCGCCGCGGCCTCGAAGTCCATAAGGCCCAGCCATTCTCCGACATCAAAGTGCTGGCGGGGCTCATAGGCGAATGTGGGAAGTGTTCCCCAGAGGCGAATCTCAAGATTGTCAGACTCGTCCTTGCCGTCCGGCACGTCTTCGAGCGGGATATTGGGTATCATGGCGAGCGCCGCGCCGAGACGCTGGTCAATGTCGCGCTCGGCGGATTCGCCAGACGCAATGAAATCCTTGATCGAGCCCATCTCGGCCTTGAGAGCCTCGGCACGGGACTTGTCACCCGACTTCATGGCCTCGCCGATTTCCCTCGAGGTGGCGTTGCGCCGGGCCTGCGCGTCCTGCAGTTTCTGCACATGGTCCCGTCGCTCCGCGTCAATTTTCAGGAGCTCAGACGCCATCGGCCCAAGCCCCCGGCGGGCCAGACCGATGTCGAACGCTGCTGGATTGTCGCGGATACCCTTGATGTCGTGCATGTCTCTGAGTCCCTTCTCGGGCCCTCCTATAGGACGCCGGACGCGGGACGGGAAGATGTTTGACTAGGCGGCGTCCTTGGCCGCTTCCGCCGCTTCGCGCTTCTTGCGGCGGGCCTCGATGAAGCGCACGGCCTGCACCGAAACCTCGTAGAGGGCCATCAGAGGCACCGCCATGGCGACTTGCGAGATGGGATCCGGCGGCGTCAGCACTGCGGCCACGATAAAGACACCGACGATGGCGAATTTTCGGCCTGACTTGAGCTGCGAATAACTGAGGATGCCAATCTGGCCCAACAGCGTCAGGATGACGGGCAACTGGAAGCACAGTCCGAAGGCGAGGATCAGCATGATGACGAAGTCGAGATAACCCTGAACGTCCGGCATCAGGGCTACGCCGGAATCGCCCGCGAGGAGCGTAAAAAACCGAATGGCGACCGGCAGCAGGAAAAAATACACCAGCGCGGCGCCCAGGACGAAGAACATCGGGGTGGCTATGAGATAGGGCAGAAAGGCCTGTTTCTCTCGCTTGTAAAGCCCCGGAGCCACGAAACGGTAAATCTGTGTGGCGATCAGCGGGAAACCAATGAACAGGCCTCCGAATGCAGCAATTTTCAGCTTCACCAGGAACACGCCGAGAAGCTGGGTCGAAATAAGGTCAGCCTTCTGCCCTGTGCCCCACACGAAGGGCAGCGTCAGCAGATAAAGCAGTTCCTTCGAGAAGTAAAAACTGACGATGAACGCGGCACCAAAGCCCAGAACGCAATAGATCAGCCGTGACCTCAGCTCGATCAAATGTTCGATCAGGGGTGCTTCAGACGCACTGATTTCATCGTCGGTCATGAGGCGTCCGCAGTCGGTCCGGCAATCTTGGTCTCGGTGGTGACGGGTTCGACGGGACGCGGTCCATCGGCCGCCGGAACTTCGCCAAACAG
The DNA here is from genome assembly GCA_947475225.1 of Bradyrhizobiaceae bacterium. GTDB lineage: Bacteria > Pseudomonadota > Alphaproteobacteria > Rhizobiales > Aestuariivirgaceae > Aestuariivirga. The sequence continues at coordinate 38,069 of CANJMQ010000013.1, read as the reverse complement.
ATTCTTGAAGTCGTCCACCTGCTTCTTGGTCGCGTCCTCGGTTGCCTTCTTGGCCATCGTGGGTTCGATGAAGTTGGCCGGGTTCTTGATGTTGTCGAATTCCTTCTTCACCTCGTCGAAGCCCGTTTCTTTCATCGCGCTGTCGAGGTGACCCTGGAACTCACGGGCCATGCCACGCATTTTTGCCACGGTCTTGCCAAGGGCACGCAATACCTTTGGCAAATCCTTGGGCCCGATGACGATTATCGCCACCAGGGCGACAACGAACATTTCGGTGTAGCCGACTCCGAAGTCAAACATGTGTGTTTCCGGCTAGAGGCTCGCCGGCTTGCCTATCAGCTCTGGATCTTCTCGGCTTCAGACTTAACAGCGGTCTGCTGCTCAATCGGCTTCGGATCAGCGGCGGGGGTGGCATCGTCGTCCGCGAGGCCCTTCTTGAAACTCTTGATGCCCTTGGCGACGTCGCCCATCAGGTCAGATACCTTGCCGCGGCCAAACAGCAGCACGACAACCAAAATGACGAGAATCCAATGCCAGATCGACAGCGAACCCATGAGACAAACTCCTTTTATTCGGAGAGAGGAAACCTCTCTCGTCAGCAATTCGCGGCACTAAAGCAGAAACCCCGGCGCGCCGCAACCGAAGCCCAATACCACCTAGATAGGTTGCAATCCGGTGGTCTCAAAGACGAAAACATGCTCCGGATCGACTCGAAACAACGCTGTTTCACCACGCTGGGGTGCAGCACTTGAATGAAGCAACGCTGTAAGAGGTTCCTCCAAACCCTTAAACAATATACTACATTTTACATCATCTCCCTGAAATCTTGTCTCGGTGACAAGCCCCTCCATGCCGTCGCTACCTTGCGCACGCCGAATACCCTGCGGACGAATGAGAACGAGGGCCTTAGGCCCCCTTTGCCGACCGGGGCACGGGAACGCCCCAAGCGCGGTGACCACGATGTTCCCCTTAACTTCCCCACTTATCTCGTCGGTATCCGAAAAAAAGCGCGCCGCGGGGGCATCCACGGGACGCCGATAGAGATCCTCAGGCGTGCCGGACTGTATGAGGCGGCCCTGGCGCATCAGGAAAATCCGGTCGGCCAAGCCCATCGCCTCCACCGGATCATGGGTCACGAGCAGGCAGGAGGCGCGGGTCTCGCGGAGCAGCGTCAGCGTTTCGGCCCTCACCGATTCCCGCAGCCGCTGGTCAAGTCCGGAGAAAGGCTCATCCATCAGAAGCACTTGAGGGCGCGGTACCAAAGCGCGGGCCAGGGCCACGCGCTGCTGCTCGCCGCCAGACAGGCTGTGCGGATAGCTTCCCGCGTAGTGAGCCAGTCCGACGCGCTCCAAAGCGTGCAGCGCGATGGCGCGCGCCTCCTGCTTCGGTAGTGCGTTGAGCCCGAATGCAACATTGTCGATGATCGACAAGTGCGGAAACAGGGCGAAATCCTGGAACATCAGCCCGATATTGCGCTTCTCCGGCGGCACGAAACGGGAAGGTCCTGCCACTTCCTGTCCGTCGAAGAGCAGGCGCCCGGAGTCGGGTTTGTCGATGCCGGCGGCGATACGGAGCAGCGTTGTCTTACCGCATCCCGATGGACCGAGCAGGCAGGCTATCTCGCCAGGCCTCAGGGTGAAGCTCACATCCTCTACCGCCGCGGTCTTGCCAAAGCGCCGAGAAACGTTCTCAAAGGCCAAATGCCCCGCGAATGTCGCGCCTGCCGTGCCGCGGGGACCCCAGCGGCGGCTTTCAGTCTGATCCCTGGGTGAAGGCTCGGCAGATCTCATAATGATTGGGGTCTACAACAGATCGACGGCGGCGCAAACGCCATCACGCCGCAGCGGGTACCACCCGGTTTCGACCTTCGCGCTTTGCGCGATAGAGCGCCCGGTCGGCACGCTTCAGGAGATCATCCACCGTATCCTGCTCGGCGGCGAGGCTGGATACGCCAAGCGAAGCGGTAATCGTCAGATGCGAACCGTGACTGAGCATGAATGGCTTGGCGGCAATGGCGCGCCGGATCCGCTCTCCGACCTTTTCCGCGATCGTCAGGTCCGCGCCCGGGAGCACAACAACAAACTCCTCACCGCCGGTGCGGCAGGCAAGATCGACGCTGCGCACCGAACCGCGGATGCGCCCGGCCACTTCCTGCAGAACGCGATCGCCGGCATCATGGCCATAGGTGTCGTTCACGGACTTGAAAAAGTCGATGTCAAGAGTGAGAAGAGATAACACCTTGCCGCGGTCAATCGACTGCTCGATCAGTTGCGTGAGCTGAGTTTCGAGATAGCGCCGATTGTAAAGACCGGTCAGCGCGTCTGTCACCGCCATCTCCATCGAAGAACGCACCGTGAGGCGAAGCTGCTCGGTATAGCGGTGACGGCGGATTTGCGTCGCCACGCGGGCCTGCAGTTCCTGGCGGTCGATGGGGCGGATCAGGTAGTCGTTTACGCCCATGTCGAGAGCCCGCAGCAGGCGTTGATGATCATCAGGGTCAACGAGGATCAAAATGGGCGTCTGGCGCGTGGTCTCGACGGACTTGAGTTGCGAGCAGATGCGCAGCCCGTCAATGCCCTCGAGGTCAAGGTTCACGATAATGAGATCAAATCCCGCATGTGCAGCACCAAAAGCCTCGAATGTCTGCTGCGGATCGGCCACCAGTGTCACCTCATGCCTGGGCGTCAGATGGCTGCGGATGCGCTCGGCCGGCGCGACACGGTTATCGAGGACCATGATACGGCCCGAGACTTGCTCTGCCACGGGTTCGGACGTCGCAAGCCCCAGCGGATCGACGCCGGTGCGTGCGCGAAGTTCATCCGTCAGCATCTTCAGGCGTACGAGACCCTTCACACGGCAGAACAGCGCAAGGTCATTCACTGGCTTGGTCAGAAAATCGTCTGCACCGGCCTCGAGACCCCTCACCCTGTCCTCCGGCTGGTCGAGTGCGGTCACCATGACGACAGGGATATGCTGGGTTGCGGGGTTCTGCTTGATGCGCCGGCAAACCTCAACACCATCGATCCCCGGCATCATGACGTCGAGCAGCACGATGTCAGGACGGGTACGTTGAACGGCCTCAAGAGCATCCGCTCCGTTCATGGCTGTAACCACCTCGAAATATTCCGCTGCAAGCTTCGCTTCCAACAAGCGGACATTTGCGAGAATGTCGTCAACGACGAGAACCCGCGCGCTCATAAAGGTTTCTTCAGATAGCTATCGATGGTCTGCAGGAAGCTCACGACCGAGATCGGCTTGGAGATATAGGCTTCGCAACCGCCCTCGCGGATTTTCTGCTCGTCGCCCTTCATCGCGAAGGCGGTGACGGCAATCACCGGAATGACGCGGAGTTCGTCGTCCTCCTTGAGCCATTTGGTCACTTCGATACCAGACACCTCCGGCAATTGGATATCCATCAGTATCAAATCAGGCCGATGCTGGCGCGCGAGTTCAAGCGCGGACAACCCGTCCCGCGTCTGGATCACTTCGTAACCATTGGCCTCGAGAAGGTCATTGAACAACTTCATGTTCAACTCGTTGTCCTCGACTACCAGAACCTTCTTGGCCATTGCCCGTCGCATCTCTGGAGTTCTCATCGGTCGTGCCGATACTGACACATTCGCACCCATCTGGCTCCGGTTGCAGCCGGTCCGGCAGAACGCGACCCACCGCGACCCATCCGTACGCCGTTTCTGGACCATTTTAAGTAACCAACAGCTTAACCCATCGCGGTGTCTGTTCAACGCCGTTCCGAGGTGGTTAATTGCTATTCACCATGACACCCCAAAAATCACAGATACCCAGGGAGGAAGCCGAAATCCTCGCAATAAGCGCCCTCGGCTTCCTCGCTTCCGAAAGCGAGCGTCTGCAGCGATTCATCGACCTATCCGGGTTGGACCTGGCCGCGATCCGCTCCGGGGCAACCAATTCAGCCTTCCTCGGTGGCATCCTTGACCACCTGCTGGCAGACGAGAGCCTGCTGCTGGTCTTCGCCGAGGAGCGCCAGATCAGACCCGAGCGCATTGCCCAACTCCGCCGCAAGCTACCAGGAGCCTCCCTTGATTTCTGAGATTACCCAGGGCCAGCTTTCCAACCTGCGCTTCACGGGCCGCCCACTCGTCATCTGCGATGTCGACGAAGTAATTGTGCACTTTACCCGCGACTTTGAGGACTACATTGGCCTCCATGGCCTGTGGCTTGATACATCCAGTTTCGCGCTGAATGGCAACATCCGCCACCGCGAAACCAACATCCCAACTCCCGAGGCGCAAGTCGCCGAACTGATCGGTACCTTTTTCGAGCAACGCACCCGGCACATGCAGGAGATCGACGGGGCAGTTGAGTCGCTTCTTGCCTTCGGCGCGAAGGCTGACGTCGTACTTCTCACGAACCTGCCCCACACGGCGGGCGACCACCGCCGCGAAAACCTCAAGAGCCACGGCCTCCCCTACCCCGTCGTCACCAACTCCGGCCCCAAGGGCCCGGCGATCCGAAACCTCACTGACCGGGGTGGAAAACCGGTGGTTTTCATCGACGACAGCCCGTCCTATATCGCATCAGCCCATGAATATGCGCCCGAGGTGCAGCTCGTCCACTTCCTCCACGACGACCGCTTCGCGCGGCACATAGAACCGCTCGAATACGTAACCCTGCGAACCGCCAGTTGGGCCGAGATCCGGGCGTTCGTCATGAAGTTGATCGGCGGTTAGCCAAGGTCCGAGGATACATAGCCACCTGTTTGGAAGACGCCGTGTGACTCAAGCACGGCCTTGAGTTTTGGCCTCGCCCGCACCGCGGCGCCCAACTTGGCGACTTCAGGGTACTTCGCGTGCAGCGCCTGTTCGGTTGGAGCACCCCAGATCGACAGCATGAAGGCATAAAGATCGAGCGCCGAGAACTCGCGCCCCATGAGCCATGGGCCGGAATCAGCAAGCCGCCTTTCGATCATAAGCCAGTAGCCATCGATCTGCTGGTGGATCTTCGTCTTCAATGCGCCCCGCTCGTCAGCGTTCTTGACGTGCTCGGAGGCGAAATAGGCGAAGCTGCTGAACCCGTAGATTTCAGTGCTCATGAATTGCAGCAGGCTCATGAACTCGCCGTAGTCGGGACTTCCCAGTTCCGGCGACATACGCTTGTCAGGATGTGCCGCGACCAAGAAAGACACGATGGCCGCTGACTCATAGAGTGTGCGGCCGTCCGCGAGGCCAAGCGCCGGAATCATGCCAAGCGGACTCAAAGCGCGGAACTCGGGCTCACGAACTTGCTCCGGTGTCATCCAGATGTTGGTATAGGGCGCAGCCATCTCCTCGAGGAGGCAGTGGATGGCAAGTGATCCCCATGTCTTGACGTTGTAGAGCTTGTACATCTCGTTCTCCCGAACTCGGTTTAACGGCGCCGCCGCCAGTGTTCCCCAATTCGGGCGGCTAGGCTAGTATGTTCGTCATGCAAGACGAAGGCCCGACGACTGGCTTTTGCCGCGACTGCTTTTCACCTGTTACAGGCGATGAGCGGCGATGCCGGGGCTGTGGCAGCCCCCGGTTGCTGCACCACCCGGAACTGCACCAGCTTGCCATCGCCCACATCGACTGTGACGCCTTCTACGCAGCCGTTGAAAAGCGTGACCGACCGGAGCTTTCCGACAAGCCGGTTATCGTCGGCGGTGGAACGCGTGGTGTGGTGTCCACCGCTTGCTACATCGCGCGCATTCATGGCGTCAAATCAGCAATGCCGATGTTTCAGGCACTCAAGCTAAGTCCTGACGCCGTGGTGATCCCTCCGGACATGGCGAAGTACTCCGCCGCGGGAAGGCTGGTTCGCGAGTTGATGCTGGAAGTGACGCCGCTTGTGGAGCCGCTTTCCATCGACGAGGCATTCCTCGATCTATCAGGCACGGCGCGGCTGCACGGCATGAGCCCTGCCCTCACCCTGGCGCATCTCATCACGCGCATTTACGAGAGGGTGGGGATCACCGCATCCGTTGGTCTTTCGCACAACAAGTTTCTCGCGAAACTCGCCTCCGATCTGGAAAAACCACGGGGCTTCTCGGTGCTCGGGAGGTCGGAGACGCTGAGCTTCCTCGCGACCAAGCCCGTCGGCTTCATCTGGGGCGTCGGCAAGGCCATGCAGGAGGAACTCGCCAAGGGAGGAATCACAATGATTGCCCAGCTTCAGTTGATGGAGAAGAATGAGCTGATGCGCCGCTTCGGCTCGATGGGCGCGCGGCTCTATCACCTGTCGCGCGGCGAGGACCAGCGCATCGTCTCAACCGACGATCATTCAAAGTCGATCAGTGCCGAGACGACGTTCAACACTGATGTCTCGGACTGCACAGAGCTGGAACGCATCCTCTGGCCCCTGGCGGAAAAGGTGTCGCGCCGCGCCAAGGCTGAAGGCGTGGCAGGACACACAATTGTGTTGAAGCTCAAAACGGCCGACTTCAAAACCCGGACTCGCAACGTCTCCCTGGCTGACCCAACGTTGCTTGCCAACCGCATCTATGACGCCGCGCTGCCTCTTCTGCAGCGCGAGGCGACAGGAACGGCCTTTCGGCTCATCGGCATCGGTATCTCCGGTTTGGTCGAGGCCAGCCCCGAGCAGGAAACGGTGACGCTGGATGTCACCAGTTCGGCCCGCGCCAAGGCGGAACTGGCGGTCGACCGCATCCGCGACAAGTTCGGCCGGACGGCGGTTGGCCGCGGCATCAGTTTTGGGTCCGACGACTGACCCTTCCCGCCGCTGCCCCAGTCGGGCTAAAGCAGGGTTCCCTTACGAACGCCAGAGCCTTGGACCATGAAAACGAAACTCGTGCGAACCCTCGCCGCCCTTCGACGCGAAACCACCAAATGGCGAAAGGAAGGCCTGACCTACGCCGTGGTTCCCACCATGGGTGCCATTCACTCGGGCCACACGGAACTCGTGGCGCAAGGGCTTACACGCGCCGACCGGGTCATTGCCACGATCTTCGTGAACCCGAAGCAGTTCGCCGCCCACGAAGACCTCGACAAATATCCGCGAGACGAGGATGGGGATGTTCTGAAACTCGGCAAGGCCGGCTGCCATGTCATCTACCTGCCGACCCCGGAGGAGATCTATCCCGAGGGCTTCTGTACCACCGTCTCCGCAACCGGACCCGCCAAGGCAGGGCTGGAGGACAAGTTCCGCCCGCAGTTCTTTGACGGCGTATGCACCATCGTTGCCAAGCTCTTCATCCAGACCGGTGCAGACTACGCAATGTTCGGCGAGAAGGACTACCAGCAACTACAGGTCGTCACCCGCATGGCAAAGGACCTGTCTATTCCCATCGAGGTGATCGGCGTGGCAACCGTGCGCGAGGATGACGGCCTCGCAAAGTCATCTCGCAACGTCTATCTCTCCAAGCAGGAACGCCAGCAGGCGCTTGCCATCTATTCAAGCCTCAGTCATGCCGCCGAGCGTATCCGTGGCGGACTCGATATCCAGTCCGCTGCCCGCCTCGCCACCCGCACGCTGATGGCCCTGGGCTTCACGGTCGATTACGTCACCGTGCGCAACGCCGCCACGCTCGCCCCGCCTCAAAATCGAGATGAACCACTGCGCATTATCGCGGCGGCTTGGCTCGGCGAGACGCGTCTGATCGATAACGTCGCGGTGTAAGCCGCAGCGACTTCCCAGCTGTCTACAAAATCCGGTACAGCAGCTCCCTACCCTCGGCCTCGAAACCGAGTTTCAGATAGAAGGACCGCAGGTCTGCATCCGCACCATGCGGTGCGACGGTGACCTGATAGCCCACCGCCCCCACGCTGCGCAGCCATGCCTCAGCCTCTGTCACCAGCGCGCGGGAAATGCCCTTGCCACGAAAAGCCGGTAACACATAGAGATCGCCCAACTCCGCCGACCATCCAAACTCGATCCCAAAATCCATCGAGACGGTTGCGATGCCGACGGGCTTATCCTGCTCCTCGGCGAGCAGCACGGCGCAATGTTCCATAGCGAGCATGGAGCGCAGGTTGGCCGCGATCATCTCGTCAGTAGTTGTGAAATGCTCCTCGCGAAAAAAACTCTGGAGGAGCGTCGTCGCCGCATGCGGATCATCTCGGCCGGTGAGGCGCCTGACCTTCACAGGAGACCAAGCTCCGCGAGTTCACGACGCAGCTTCTCCGGCATGCCTTCAATCTTTGATGACCTGGGCAGGTCCGGCGGCGCATCGGCCTGTTCCAGATAGCGCCATCCCTGGAAGGCGCGCTTCGGAACGGGTCTCACCGGTACGATCTGCGGCTTGAACACGATTCGGCACCGCTCGATGCCATCCGCCCCGGTGACGGGTTCCAATGCAGCAATCGGTTGGCGGCACAGGATCATCCCGCGTAGGACCCAGTACAACGAGCCACCCGGAAGGATCTCGTCCCTCCGCTTCGGAAACATCCGGGTTGTGTGATCGAGGGAGTCGCGCCCTGCCCTGCAATCCTTCACCCAGGATTCGAGTTCATCAAGTTCGGAAACACCAACGCAGAGCTTGAGTATGTTTAGGGCCATGGCCAATCATACGAGGACCGCACCCCAAGGTGAACCGTCAAGTGCCAGGTTTTCCCCAAGCTTGCCCAGCCACGCGCCTTCGCCACAGCTGGAGAGAAATAATCCCCGTAGAGCGTCCTGATGGAGAAGTGGTCCGGCACGCGGTTTCATATGCCGTAGCGCAACGTCAGACCCACGCGACGCTCGGAGAACTCAGACTGCTGCCCGTGATAAATTCTCGGTGGAGGACGAAAGATGTAGGCTTGACGGGCTGGATTGGCGCCAAACGCCCCCCACATCGGTGATCCCAAACAAAAAGAGAGCCGCCGGGCTGGTTTGGGCCTCCTCGACTTTGGCCGGTTAAACTGTGCACCGAAAAAAGCTCAAAACCAACACACTCTGGGTGAACTAACAAATACCACCCAAGCCGGCAGGCAGATCAGGAAGAAGCCTTGCTGATGAAGCACTTCACACCCTTCGACTTGAGCTTAGAGCAGGCTCGGCTCGCCGCGTCCTGGCTCTCAAAGCCAACAAGGCGGACGCGGTAAAAAACGCCTTTCGCGCCCAAGTCTGCCCGCACCACAACAGGCTTCTGCGAAGCAAGTGACTTGTTGCGAGCCTGCATGTTCTTCCAGGTAGACCAAGCGGAACCCTCCGTCGTCGCCGAGGCAAGCTGAACAGACCAGCCGGTGATCCTTCTGACCGGCTCCGCGACCGGGGTCGGTTCGGCAGACGCGGTCTGGGTTTCATCGGTGGCGGGCGGCGGCGAGGTTTCAGCGGTCGCACTGTCGACAGGAACGTCCTCCACGGCGAGTACTTTCTCGTCTGAAGCACTGGCCTCGGGCTGCGGAGCGGGAACTGGATCAGCGGATGCCACGCGAACCGCCTGCTCCTGAGGGACCCGATCCGTATACAGCTTGGACGGAGCCTCGGGTGTGGCTTCCGCGACCTGCGCATCCTCACCCATCAGACTGGCAGAGGGCGCCTTGGCAGGGGGAAGCTGGTCACTGGCGGGGCTGACGTCGGCAGTGTGCATCTCGTCAATAGCCGCGGCTACAGTTGGTGACGCGTCGATTGCCGCGAGGCGCTGCACGGCAGGCTCGTAACCAGGCTTTGCGTCCAGCGCCTTGTTCAGAGCATCCCGGGCATCCGCCGAGCGTTGCAATTTCACATAAGTTGAGGCTTGTGCGACATAGACGCGCGCCGGGTCAGGATAGTCATAGCGCAACGCCTTATCAAAATCGGCAAGCGCGAACAGGTACTGCCCCTGATCACGCAGAAGCGTTCCCCGGCTGTAATAGGCATGGCTGAACTCTGCATCGAGGAACAAGGCAGATGTATAATCCTCCACGGCCTGCGCGTTGCGCGAGAGTCGTTGGTAGGAAAGGCCGCGATTATAGAGGGCGAGAGCGCGCACCTTGCCGGACAGCGCATCGATCCGCAAAGCGGCCGTATAGTCGTCGATGGCGAACTCATGCTCGTTGAGCCGTTGATAGGCGAGCCCTCTGTTGAGAAGAGCGTTGGCGAGCACGTCCGGCGGTAGGTTACGCGAGTCAATCGCCTGAGAGTAATCGGCCACCGCCGTGTCGGCGTCACCGGCTTGCAGCGCCTTGTAAGCCTCTCCAGCGATGAGGGTTTCAGGCGTGGATGCTGCCGCTAGGGCCGGAACGGCGCTTGCAACGAGAGCCACGGAATAGGCGGAAGCGAGGAACAGGGTGCGGATGCTCATGGTGATTACTATCGCGCCCACGTGGTTAAAAACCTATTGCTGGAAAGACTTTAGAAGATTGACATGTGGTAAACAGGAAGCCGAATAATGTGTCGTTTTCGGACTCCAACCCGGCTGACGCGAGTTGACGCCGGGCTGTCCAGATGTCATTACAGTCTTCGTGTGGTGCCCGGAGCCAGACGGACTTCGGGCCTAACAGGGAACACGGTGAGGATGACCCAATCGGGGCCGAATCCGTGGCTGCCCCCGCAACTGTGAGCGGTGAGGGCTTGGGCGTTATTGGCCACTGGGAAACCGGGAAGGCCGCCCAGGCTCGGCGACCCGCAAGTCAGGAGACCTGCCACACGACAGGACTTGAAACAGGTCACCACGGAGGGTGTTCATGACCGCTCGTACGATTACTTCTACCACCTCGCTCACCGCGACCAAGCGGATCGCTGCAGGCCTCGCGCTCCTGTTCGTCGGCTCGACGCTCACATTCGCAGTGGGCCTCTCCAGCATGGCGGTGGCGCACAATACGGCGCACGACACGCGCCACGCCATTGGTTTCCCCTGCCACTGAGTTTCAGGCATTTCCCATGATCGGGCGGGTTATCCTCGCCGTGCTCCTTGCTGGGATCGCGGCAGGGTTCGTGATGGGCGCCATCCAGCATGTGCGGCTGACGCCCCTGATTCTTGACGCGGAAGCCTTTGAGCGCGCCGGCGTATCTGCCGGGCATTCGCATGATGCGTCCATATCCGAAACTGCCACCGCGCAGCCGGAAGCCGATGGCCATGACCATAGCGAAGGCTGGGGGCCGGATAACGGCTGGCAGCGCACCCTTGCCACGACCGTGACTGCCGCAATGACGGGAGCGGGCTTTGCCGCGATCCTTGCCGGACTGTCACTCCTCATTGGCGTGCCAATCACTCGCCGCAACGGCATCCTTTGGGGCCTGTGCGGCTTCCTCGCGGTGACGCTGGCCCCAGCCGTCGGCCTGCCGCCGCAACTTCCCGGCATGGCAGAAGCGGATCTATTTGCCCGGCAAGTCTGGTGGGTTTGCACGATCGCAGCGACGGCCGCGGGGATCTACCTCATCGCCACACAGACGCTGCCCTGGACGCTGGTGCTTGCCGCAATGCTGATCCTCGCCCCACACCTGGTCGGCGCACCCGTCCCGCCGCATGGCGACAGCGTCGTGCCGGCTGAACTCGTGGCGCGCTTCGTTGCCAATTCCATCGCTGCAAATGCCGTTTTCTGGTGCTTCATCGGCCTGTTTCTGGGGCTGGTTCTCGACCGGTCGGCCAAGGACTTGTACACCTCATGAACACCCCCAAAATCCCGGCCACCGTGATCACCGGCTTCCTCGGAGCGGGCAAGACGACGCTGATCCGAAATCTGCTCGAGAACGCCAAGGGCCGCCGGATCGCGCTGATCATCAACGAATTCGGTGATGTCGGAGTCGACGGCGAGATCCTGCGCGGCTGCGGCGTGGATGCCTGCCGTGACGAAGACGTGATCGAACTCGCCAATGGCTGCATCTGCTGCACCGTTGCCGATGAATTCGTGCCGACCATGATGAAGCTGCTGGATCGCAAGGACCCGCCGCAGCACATCGTGATCGAGACCTCGGGCCTGGCCCTTCCCCAGCCGCTGGTTCGCGCCTTCAACTGGCCAGAGATAAAGTCACGGGTCACCGTCGACGGCGTCATCACCGTGGTCGATGCCAAGGCCCTGGCCGAGGGCCGCTTCGCCGACGACGAAGATGCGGTGCAGGCACAACGCGAGGCCGACCCAAACCTCGACCATGAGAACCCCATTGAAGAACTCTTCGAGGATCAGCTCAACTGCGCTGATATGGTGATTCTCAACAAGACAGATCTTTTGGTCGACGGAGAGCACGCGACGGTCACCGCCGAGTTGAGACAGAACATGCGCGCCGGAACCAAACTCGTGCCCGCCCGCTTCGGTCAGATCGATGTTGCAGCCCTGCTGGGCGTCAGCGCGTCCGCCGAGGATGACCTGCATAACCGCCTCTCGCACCATGAAATGGAAGGCGAGGAACAGCATGACCATGACGACTTCGTCACCTTTATTGTTTCACTGGGTGAGACCGCTGACAAGGCAGCCCTGCTGAATCGGATTGAGGATACGATTGCGACGCATGACGTGCTGCGCCTGAAGGGCTTCGTGGATGTGAAGGGCTCGCGCGCCCGCCTGCTCGTGCAGGCCGTCGGCCCGCGTCTCAACAGCTATTTCGACCGGCCCTGGAAGGCTAGCGAGAGACGCGGAACCGAACTCGTAGTCATCGGCGAGAAGCATATGGACCGCGAGGCGATAGCCGCCATGCTGCGGGGCTGATGCATCTCCTGGCCACGACATCGGGCGTGATCGACGGCGCCGCCGAAGCTGTCGATCTCGCCCAATCTTCCGCCGATATCATCGTCCTATCTGCCGCCGACAGCGAACTCGCCGGTCTGGCCCGCGCCCATGACAGGGCTCCCAGTTCCCTTCGGCTCGCGAACCTCCTGCAGATGCAGCACCCGCTTTCGGTCGATCTCTACGTCGAGAAGACGCTTTCTCAGGCAAGGCTCATCGTCCTGCGCGTGCTCGGCGGCGCATCCTACTGGAGCTACGGCCTCGACCAGGTGGAGGCCGTGTCACGCGAACGCGGCATTCAACTGTGTATCCTCCCGGGTGATGCGCAGCCCGACCTGGAACTGACCAACCGATCGACCCTGAGCCCCTCTCAATGCGAGCGCCTGCGCCAGTATCTGGTAATGGGCGGCGCGGAGAACGTCTCCGCTTTCCTCGGCTATTGCCGCCACCTGACAGAAGGCACCGACCCCCCAGCTCCCGCGCGCGAACTGCCAAGGGCTGGTCTCTATCGCGACACGGCAGATTCCGTCCGCCCTCTTGCCGCCATTGTCTTCTACCGCTCTGTACTCGAAGGGGCGCAGACCGCCCCCATCGATGCGCTGGTAGATGCCCTCGCCGCGCGCGGGATAGGCACCAAGGCCTTCTACGTCGCGAGTCTGAAGGACCGCGCAAGCGTCGAGGTGCTGCAGCATGGTCTCGTCACGCCCGATGTGATCCTCAACGCCACCAGTTTTGCGGTTGCCTCGAGCGGTGGTGGCGATCCCCTCGCCGCCCATGACTGCCCAGTACTGCAAGTTGTTCTCTCGGGATCGTCCGAAGAAAGCTGGGGTAAGTCCTCACAAGGCCTCAACGCTAGCGACCTTGCGATGAATGTGGTCCTGCCGGAACTTGACGGTCGCATCATGTCGCGCGCAATATCCTTCAAAGCCGACAGCCTCTGGCATGAAGGCACCCAGTGCCGCATCGTCACCTACCGTGAGGTACCAGATCGCGTCGACTTCGTTGCCGATCTCACCGCCAATTGGGCCAGACTACGCCGCACACCCGCTTCCGAACGCAAGGTGGGGATCATCCTCGCTAACTATCCCAACAAGGATGGCCGCATCGCCAACGGCGTGGGCTACGACACCCCCGCCAGCACGGTGGCAATCCTCAACGCGATGAAGGCCGAGGGATACGGTGTTCATGCTTATCCTGCGACCGGTAACGGCGTCATCGAGGACTTGCAGCTTGGACCGACGAATGCGTCGCATGCCAATTTTGACTTCAACCTGCCCTCCGACCTCTCACCGGGCCCTACCCCGCCATCCTCTTCCATCGAATCCGCAGATGATGCCCGGTCCAACCCCAGGCACAGTAAAGTTCAAGAGGCGGCAGAAGGCACCTGCCTCCCTCTCGACGATTACCTCATTTACTTCAACGCCATCACCGACACTCTCCGCTCGCAGATTACGACCCGCTGGGGCCACCCTTCACGCGACCCATTCTTCGCCAAGGGCGCTTTCCGCCTGCCTGTTCGGATCTATGGCAATGCCGCCGTGGCAATCCAGCCGGCGCGCGGCTACAACATCGACCCAAAGGCCACCTACCACGATCCGGCGCTGCTTCCGCCGCACGGCTATCTCGCCTTCTACTTCTGGCTCCGCCACCACTTCAAGGTCGATGCAGTGATCCATAACGGCAAGCACGGCAATCTGGAATGGTTACCCGGAAAGGCCAATGCGCTCTCCACCGAATGCCTTCCGGAAGTGGCCCTCGGACCGCTGCCACAGCTCTATCCTTTCATCGTCAATGACCCCGGCGAAGGCACTCAGGCCAAGCGCCGCACCGGTGCTGTGATCATCGACCACCTTACGCCGCCGCTCACCCGCGCCGAAACCTATGGCCCGCTCAAGGACCTCGAGGCCCTCGTCGATGAGTACTACCTCGCCTCCGGTCTCGACAGCCGACGGCGAGAGTCGCTCAAGCGAAACATTCTCGATCTCACGAAATCATCCCGCCTGGACGAAGACGCAGGCTTTACCGGCGATGAGCAGGCCGACCTCCAACGGCTCGACACCTTTCTTTGTGACCTCAAGGAAGCGCAGATCCGCGACGGCCTGCATATTCTCGGTTCCTCACCGGAAGGACGGTTGGAGACGGATCTTCTGGTGGCCCTCACGCGCGTACCGCGTGGCATGGGTGATAACGGCAACCAGTCACTGATCCGCGCGCTCGCATCGGACTTCCGCTTTGACGGCTTCGATCCTCTCTCCTGCGAAATGGCTGCACCATGGACGGCAATCCGCCCGAACGTGTTACAAGCACTCACGGGTGATCCCTGGCGCAGCTACGGCGATACGGTCGAGCGCCTCGAACTCTTCGCCGCAGCACTTCTTGTCGGCGCGAACCTTCCTGCGGATTTCACGAACACGGCGATGGTGCTTTCGGAAATCAATACCCGTATCCGTCCCGCTCTGCGCACCTGCGGACCAGACGAGATCGCTTCGCTTCTCAAGGGTCTCGGGGGCCGCTTCGTGGCCCCTGGCGCTTCCGGAGCCCCGACACGCGGGCGGCTTGATGTGTTGCCCACAGGCAAGAATTTCTACTCCCTCGACAACCGCACCGTGCCCACGCCGACAGCATGGAACCTCGGCCAGAAATCGGCAGAGGATCTCCTTCTCCGGCATTTCCAGGACATGGGATGTTATCCGAAAGCACTGGGCCTCTCCGCCTGGGGCACGTCCAACATGCGCACCGGCGGCGACGACATTGCACAGGCGCTGGCCCTGATGGGTGCGAGACCGGTGTGGGAAACATCCAGTTGGCGCGTGACGGGGTACGAGATCATCCCGCTCGCCAAGCTCGGAAGACCGCGGGTGGACGTGACATTGCGCATATCAGGCTTCTTCCGCGACGCCTTCCCCGCGCAGATCGAACTGCTCGACAAGGCAATCCGTGCGGTCGGTGCGCTTGAGGAAGATGACGAGGATAATCCCCTCGCCGCGCGCATGCGGGCCGAATCCGCCGTGCTCACCGCATCCGGTATCGATTCATCGGAGGCCAGGCAGATGGCGGGGCACCGTATTTTCGGCTCCAAGCCGGGTGCCTATGGCGCAGGTCTTCAAGCCCTGATCGACGAGAGGATCTGGACGGACCGCGCAGACCTCGCCTCCGCCTATGTCACTTGGGGTGCCTATGCCTACGGCGCCAAGGCAAATGGCATTAACGATGAGAAAACCTTCACCGAGCGCCTGAAGCGCATCGAAGCGGTGGTCCACAACCAGGACAATCGCGAGCATGACCTGCTCGACTCCGACGACTACTACCAGTTCGAGGGTGGCATGACCGCCGCCGTCGAACACGCCTCCGGCGCCCGCCCGCGGGTCTACCACAACGATCATTCCCGCCCCGAGCGTCCGGTGATTCGGACACTCGAGGAGGAGGTAAGCCGCGTCATGCGCTCACGTGTCGTCAACCCCAAGTGGATCGACGGCGTAAAGCGGCATGGTTACAAGGGCGCCTTCGAGATTGCCGCTACCGTCGACTACATGTTCGCCTTCGCCGCAACCACGGGTGCGGTGCGCGCGCATCATTTCGATCTGGCCTATGACGCCTTCCTCGCCGATGATGCCACGCGTGACTTCATCCGCGACAATAACCCCGCCGCCCTGCGCGAAATCGCCGAGCGCTTCCGCGAGGCCGCAAGCCGTGGCCTCTGGGCGCCGCGCCTCAACTCCGCCCATGATCTTCTCGAGGACCTGACACGATGACTGACGAAACCCCCGATCACGACAATGCCCGCCACCACGAGAAGATGGCAAAGAAGAAGGCGGCCCGCGCCAAGATCATGGCGGGAAAAACCATCGAAAAGGGACTGTTGATCGTCCACACCGGAAAGGGCAAGGGCAAGTCCACGGCGGCCTTCGGCATGGTTTTCCGCTGCATCGGCCATGGCATGAAGTCCGGCGTGATCCAGTTCGTGAAGGGCGCCTGGGGAACGGGTGAGCGCACGGTTCTGGAGAAGTTCCCGGACCTCGTGACCATCAAGGCCATGGGCGAAGGCTTCACCTGGGAAACGCAGGACCGCGAACGTGATATCGCCCACTCCCGCGCCGGCTGGGAGGAGGCAAAGAAAATGATTGCCGACCCTGATTACAAGATGGTCATGCTCGACGAACTCAATATCGTGCTGCGCTATGACTACCTGCCGCTTGACGAGGTCCTTGAGGTTCTGAAGAACAGGCCAGAGGGCAAGCACGTGGTGGTCACCGGCCGCAATGCCAAGGACGAGTTGATCGAGATTGCCGACCTTGTGACAGAAATGGAGCAGGTCAAGCACCCCTTCCGCTCCGGGATTAAGGCTCAGGCCGGGATCGAGTTCTAGGACGCCGCAAACGAGCTTGTGACCTCCTCCCACGGCGGCTAGAACCGCCTCTAACAGCGTCCCCAGAGACGGGACTGAAAGCATATTCCGGTGCGGCCGACCCAATCGCGGGGCCAAAACCGGAGCTGTCTTCCGGACCGGGCCTCGCCCGGGGGCGCGTTTGAGCTGGAAGGCAGGACCGATGGCGGAAAAACTGGGTGTGATGCTGTGCGGCCATGGCAGCCGCGACAAGGATGCGGTCCGGGAATTCGCCGTGCTGGCCGAGCACCTGAAGAAGCGCCTGCCACAATACCCAGTCGAATACGGATACCTGGAGTTTGCCACCCCCATCATCCGTACCGGCCTCGACAGCCTCAAGTCACAGGGCGTCACCCGCGTGCTCGCCGTTCCCGGCATGCTGTTCGCCGCAGGGCACGCCAAAAACGACATTCCGTCCGTCCTCAACACCTATGCTGCCGCCAACGACCTCCGCATCGACTACGGCAAGGAACTGGGCATCGACCCCAAGATGATGCGCGCCGCAGGCGACCGCCTGCAGGAAGCTCTTGACAAGGCTGGTCCCGACGTACCGAGGCACGAGACCTTGCTGGTCGTCGTCGGCCGCGGCGCTTCAGACCCCGATGCCAATTCCAATGTCGCCAAGGTCACGCGCCTGCTCTGGGAAGGCTTCGGCTTTGGCTGGGCAGAGACGGCCTATTCGGGCGTCACCTTCCCGCTGGTGGAGCCTGGTCTCGAGCACGCAGCGCGCCTCGGCTATCGCCGGATCATCGTCTTTCCGTATTTCCTGTTCACCGGCATCTTGGTTGACCGAATCCATGACGCCACTGATGCCGTGGCGGCCCGTTACCCGGAGATCGAGTTCATCAAGGCGCCCTACCTGAACGACCACCCGCAGGTGATCGCCACCTTCGCCGAGCGGATCGAACAGATCTTGACCGGTGACATCGCCATGAACTGCCAGATGTGCAAGTACCGCACCCAGGTGCTGGGATTCGAGGCCGATGTGGGCGCGGTCCAGGAGAGCCACCACCACCACGTAGAAGGTATAGGCACCTCCGAAAACTGCGAATACTGCGATGGCGTCTGCAACCAAATGTGCAGAACCATGCCCAAAAGGAAAAAGGATGCCGTACTCGCGGTCGACACCACCAAGATCTTGTCCGGCCAACCGCACCACCATCACCACCTGGGCGATCACGATCATCAACACGGACATGACCACGACCACGGCCACACCCACGCGCCCTACCCCCACGCGGACCATCCGCTGGGCCCGAAGAGCATGCTGAAGAAGTGATGGACTATCTCCGTGATCCTGACGCCATCTACCGGCGCTCCTTCGAGATCATCCGTTCTGAAGCCGATTTTTCGTCGCTCCCGGCGGACGCGGAACCTATCGCCACACGCATCGTGCATGCCTGCGGCATGCCTGAGGTTGCCACTGACCTAAGAATATCGCCCGATTTCGTGAAGGCGGCCCAGACCGCACTTGCAGCCGGCAAGCTCGTGCTCGTCGACGCTGAAATGGTTCGTCACGGCATCATAGAGAAAAATCTGAACGTCATCTGCACCCTCAACGATCCCAAAGCCCGCGAGATTGGCATCGCCAGTGGCACCACCCGTTCCGCCGCGGCAGTCGGCTTGTGGCGTGAACACCTTGGCGGCAGCATCATCGTGATCGGCAACGCACCGACCGCGCTGTTCGCGCTGATAGAGATGATCGATGCGGGCGCTCCGAAACCTGCGGCCGTAGTCGCCTTTCCTGTCGGCTTTGTGGGCGCTGCGGAATCAAAGGACGAGTTGCACGGCAATCCACGCGGCATTCCCTATGCCACCCTGCTCGGTCGGCGCGGAGGCTCCGCCATGGCGGCATCGGTCATCAACGCGCTCATGCGAGGTTCCCAATGAGCCGGTGGCTGACCATCGTCGGCATGGGTGAGGATGGCTGGGAAGGTCTCAGTGCACGTGCCCATCTTGTCGTCTCAAAAGCCGAAGTCGTAGTGGGTTCTGAGCGCCTGCTGCGCTTCGTACCGCAGAGCCCTGCTGAACGCATTGAATGGCCACAGCCCTTCTCTGCTGTCGTTGACCGCATCAAGCCACTGCAGGGCCGCAGGACAGTGATACTGGCGACAGGAGACCCGCTAAACTTTGGCGTGGCACGCAAATTGATGGAATTCATCCCCTTCGAGGAGATGGAGATCATACCTCATCTATCTGCCTTCTCGCTCGCCGCGTCGCGCGTTGGATGGTCGCTGCCGGATTGCGACACTCTGACGTTGCATGGCCGCGACGCCGCTAACATCGAGCCGTTCATTCAGCCGGATGTGCGCCTCATTGTGCTGACCGCAGACCGCACAACAATTCCCGAGGTCGCTCGACGCCTCGTCGCGCGCGGCTTTGGGAAGAGCCAGATCACCGTCCTCGAGAACATGGGCGGTGAACGCGAACGGCAGTCCCGCTTTCTCGCCGATACCCTTCCGGCAGAACAACACTCCGACCTGAACACGCTGGCCATCCACTGCACTGCCTCGCCGCACGCGAAGATCCAGTCCCGCCTCGCCGGACTGCCGGATGATGCCTTCGTCCATGACGGCCAGCTCACCAAGCGCGAGGTGCGTGCGGCCACACTCGCCGCCCTCGCCCCCACGCCGGACAAGCTTTTGTGGGATGTGGGTGCCGGGTGCGGCTCCATCTCTGTGGAGTGGATGCGCGCCGCACGTGGCTGCATGTCAATCGCCTTCGAGCATGACGCCGAGCGTCTGGCGATGATCGCCGCCAATGCCGATGCCCTGGGCACGCCCCGCCTCAAGGTGGTGGCGGGCGAAGCCCCAGCCACCTATGCCGGTCAGCCGAAGCCGGACGCCATATTCATCGGTGGTGGGCTGTGGCTGCCGGGAATTGTCGAGAAGGCGTGGGAGGCGCTCAAGCCCGGGGGAATCATCGTTGCAAATGTTGTCACAATCGAGGGCGAACTTCACCTCTACGACCTGCACGAAGAGCACGGCGGTGACATCGTGCGCATGGACATCTCAAGTCTCACTCACGTCGGCCGCCTTCGCGCCCTCAGGCCACGTATGGCAGTGACCCAGTGGCGGGCGCAAAAGCCATGGTGACGAAGCTCGGAACACTGCGTGGTGTTGGAGTAGGCCCTGGCGATCCCGAGCTGCTGACTGTCAAGGCGGCGCGCCTCATCAGTAATGCTTCGGTGATCGCCTATCTCGCCGCCCACGGCAAGGACTCGACGGCAAGGGACATTGCGAAATCCTACATTCCCGCCTCCGCCGAGCACCTGGTCATCGACATGCCCATGCGCGTTGAGCGTGAGCCGGGTGAGCGGGCGTATGACGCAGGCGCCACCGCAATCGCAGCGCACCTCGCTGTAGGCCGTGACGTCATCTTGCTGTGCGAGGGTGATCCATTCTTCTACGGCAGCTTCATGTATCTCTTCGCAAGGCTCGCGAGGACATACCCCTGCGCCATTGTTCCCGGGGTTACCTCCATGACGGCATCGGCCGCCGCGCTGCGCCGCCCTCTATCGGCTCGCAATGAGGTCGTGAAGGTGCTACCCGCCACGCTTCCAGAGGACCGGCTTCGCGAAGAGCTCATGACGGCGGAGAGTGCGGTCTTAATCAAAGTGGGTCGCCACCTCCCAAAGGTGAGGAACGTTCTAGGAATGCTTGACCTCTCGTCGCGCGCTCATGTCATCATCAAGGCGACGCATCAGGACGAAGTGGTGATGCCGCTCCTCGACATTACGGAAGATCACTTGCCCTATTTCTCGTCGATCCTTGTCTATTCGGGGACCGAGTCGTGGTAAAGCCCGTCCTCTTCACACTCGGAGCATCCGCACTGCCACTGGCCACAAAGCTGAAAGAGCGGCTGGGTGCTGAAATCCACACGCCCGATTGTGTCGCAGGCGGCGATGTCACTTACCGAAAGGCCACCTCCCACCTCGGTCAGTTGTTCGTGGAGGGCCGCACCATCATTGGTCTCTGCGCAGCGGGCATCCTGGTGCGCGCCATTGCACCCCACATCCGCGACAAGCACAACGAGCCCCCGGTCATCGCCGTCGCAGAAGACGGTTCGACAGCGGTGCCACTGCTCGGCGGACACCACGGCGCCAATGATCTGGCCCGGCGGATCGGCGAAATCTGCGGCGGACACGCCGCCGTCACTACGGCCAGCGAAGTCCGCTTCGGCTTCGCGCTTGACGAACCCGCAGCAGGTTTTGTGCTCGCCAATCCGCAGGACATGAAGAGCGCCACCGCCACCCTGCTGAACGGTGCCCAACTTTCACTCGACGGCACGCTGAACCCGTTCCCCGCAGCTCACTTTACCACTGCTGCAGGTGGCGTGACCCTGACCGTCACTGAAAGACAGGTTTCTGGGTCAAAGAACAAGCTCGTCTACCACCCGACGACTCTGGTCATGGGCGTCGGCTGCGAGCGAAATACCCAACCCGCCGAGTTGATTGCTCTGGCTGAGAAGGTGCTGAGCGAAAGCCACCTGTCATCGGCGTCACTCGCGGCGATTGCGTCGATCGACATCAAGTCTGACGAAGCGGCACTCCATGCTGTTGCGAAGCATTTCGGTGTACCGGCACGTTTCTTCGCGGTGGCCGAACTCGTGAAGGAGACACCTCGTTTGAAGAACCCGTCTGACCTCGTTGCAAAGGAAGTAGGTGTTGCCGGCGTTGCCGAAGCAGCAGCCCTCGCGGGTGCGGGCGCCTTATCCGAACTGATCGTCGAGAAGACCCGCTCCGCGCGCGGCACGTGCGCTGTCGCAATGGCGCCTGAACCCATCCTTGAACTTGCTGGCCAACCGCGGGGGATCGTGCATGTGGTCGGCATCGGACCCGGCACGCCGGAATGGCGCGCACCCGCAGCAAGGGCAGCTCTCGAAGCCGCGACAGAGTGGGTCGGCTACGACCTTTATCTCGATCTCGTGGCCGACGTGAAGTCGGACCAAGCGGAGCACCGATTCCCTTTGGGGGGCGAGGAAGACCGGGTGCGCCACGCCATCGAACTTGCCAAACAAGGCAAAGAAGTCGCGCTCGTCTGCTCTGGCGATGCTGGCATCTATGCCATGGCGGCGCTGGTCTATGAGGTGCTCGACCTCGAACCCGCGCGCGTCGCGGTGAACGTGATCCCCGGTATCTCAGCCTTCCAAGCAGCCGCCGCCAAGGCGGGCGCTATGATTGGACATGACTTCTGTTGCATATCACTCTCGGATCTCCTCACCCCTTGGGAGGCGATCGAGAAGCGCGTGAAGGCCGCTGCCGAGGGAGACTTCGTGATCTCCTTCTACAATCCGCGCTCACTCAAGCGCCGCGACCAGCTGGAGCGCGCATTCGCCCTCCTGAAACAACACCGCCCGACGGATACGCCAGTGGTCATCGCATCCAACCTCGGCAGGCCCGAAGAGAAGGTGAAGATCGTGCGCTTTGCAGACTTCAACCCCGACGATGTCGACATGCTCACGCTGGTGATGGTGGGTTCGTCGCAGTCCAAATCTTTCACCCGCGGTGATGGCAAGACCTATGCCTATACACCACGCGGTTATGCAAAGAAGAGAGAGGCAACGGAATGACTGTCCACTTCATCGGCGCCGGACCCGGCGCACCCGATCTCATCACGGTCCGGGGCCTCAAGATCATCCAGACCTGCCCGGTTTGCCTCTATGCCGGCTCACTGGTGCCGGAGGAGATCGTGAAGGCCGCACCGCAAGGCGCACGCGTCATCGATACGGCACCGCTTAACCTCGATGAGATCGTGGCTGAAATCGTGGCCGCACATGCAAAGGGTCACGACGTCTCCCGTGTGCACTCCGGCGATCCGTCGCTCTATGGCGCCATCGCCGAGCAGATGAGGCGTTTGGACAAGCTCGGGATTCCCTATGACGTGACGCCGGGCGTCCCTGCCTTTGCAGCCGTTGCGGCCGCCCTCAAGACCGAGTTCACACTGCCTGAGATCGCGCAGACGGTGATCCTCACCCGAACCGCCATGCAATCCTCCTCCATGCCGCCGGGCGAGATGCTGGAGGAACTGGGCCGCTCGAAGGCAACGCTGGCCATCCACCTCTCGATCCGCAATCTTGGCTATATCGAGCGGGCACTGATCCCGCACTACGGCGCCGAGTGCCCGGTGGTCGTCGCCTATCGCATCACCTGGCCTGACCAGATGATCATCCACGGCACACTCTCCACCATTGCAAAGAAGGTCCGCGAGGCAAAGCTCACCCGCACCGCGCTGATCCTCGTCGGTCACGTGCTCGGTGCCCATGACTTCCGCGACTCCGCGCTTTATGACGCCGACCACGAACATGTGCTTCGTAACCGAAAGACAGCCAGGGTGACCGGGTAACCGGCTTGGCCGAAACTCTCATTACCAACATGCGCCACCATCTTTGGGATTGACCCGACGATCCTTCATGACGCCATCAAAGAGTATTCCCGGCCCAAGCCCGGGCATGGTGAATGTGTAAGTGCACGCGAGGCTGACTAGCCTAGGCGTGCCAATGCCTCGTCCACCTTGGTCTTGCGCGCTTCCAGTTCAGCCTTGCGCTCCCGGCTCTCTTCGAGAACCTCTGGTGGCGCCTTGGCGACGAAACCGGAATTACTCAGGCGGCCATCGATAGCGGCGGTGTCCTTGGCGATCTTTTCCAGTTCCTTCGCTAGCCTTGCCTTCTCGGCGCCGAAGTCGATAACGCCTTCGAGCGGCAGTGCCACAGTCGCCTCGTTCAGCACGATCTGGGCTGACGCCTTCGGCACGCTGTCCTCGAAGCTGATGGAGGACAAGCGCGCCAGCCGCATGATCTCGTTCTCCCATGCATCGGCCCGTCGGCGTGTCTCGCTGTTGGCGGAAACCAGCACGCAGGCAATCTTGGCACCAGCCGGCACGTTCATCTCGGCCCGCACCGAACGTACTTCGGAAATGAAGCGGATCACCCACTCCATTTCAGCGTCCGCGGCTGTATCACCAAGGCCCTTGTAGACAGGCCAATCGGAGGCAATCAGCCACTGGCTGCGCTTGCCCGTCTGCTGCCACAGTTCTTCTGTCACGAAGGGCATGAAGGGGTGGAGCAGGAGCAGTATCTGGTCCATCACCCAGGCCGTGGTGGCGCGCGTCTCGGCCTTTGCGGCCTCCTCCGTGCCATTGAGAATCGGCTTGATCAATTCAAGATACCAGTCGCAGAACACGTTCCAGACGAACTGGTAAAGTGCTGCCGCCGCCTCGTTGAACTTGTATTCGTCGAGCGCCTTGCGCACCAACGCCTCAGTACGCGCCGTCTCGCCCGCGATCCAGCGGTTGACGGTCACCCGCGCGGCGAGCGGGTCATAATTGGGGTCATGGGCCACACCGTTCATCTCGGCGAAGCGCGCGGCATTCCAGAGCTTGGTGCCGAAGTTGCGATAGCCTTCGACACGCGCCTTGGCGAGCTTGATGTCGCGGCCTTGGGCTGCCATGGCAGCCAGCGTGAAGCGCAGCGCATCGGCGCCATAGGCGTCGATAAGTTCCAGCGGGTCGATGACATTGCCCTTCGACTTCGACATCTTCTGGCCCTTCTCGTCGCGGACGAGGGCGTGGATGTAGACCGTGTGAAACGGCACTTCATGCATGAAGTGCAGGCCCATCATCATCATGCGGGCAACCCAGAAGAAGATGATGTCGAAGCCGGTCACCAGCACATCCGTCTTGTAGTGCCGCTTCAGCTCCGGCGTCTCGTCCGGCCAACCCAGCGTCGAGAACGGCCACAACGCAGACGAAAACCAGGTGTCGAGGACGTCATCGTCGCGCGTGAGGGTCACCGGCTCACCATAGTGGCGCTCGGCATCCTTCAGTGCGAGGCTCTCCGTCTCCTCGACGAACACCGTACCGTCCGGCCCATACCAAGCCGGTATCTGGTGGCCCCACCACAGCTGGCGCGAGATGCACCACGGCTGGATGTTGCGCATCCACTCGTAATAGGTCTTCTCCCAGTTCTTCGGGACGAAGCTGGTCTCACCTTTCTCGACGGCGGCAATGGCGGGCTTGGCGAGTTCGGCGGCATTCACATACCACTGTTCGGTGAGCCACGGCTCGATCACCACGTCCGAGCGGTCGCCATGGGGCACCTGGTTGACATGCGGTTCGATCTTCTCGAGCAGACCCAGCGCCTCGAACATTTCGACGATGCGCTTCCTCGCCTCGAAGCGGTCAAGCCCATGCAGCGCCATCGTCTCCACCGGAACGTCGGCGGCTTCGAGGAACTCAGCATTTCCGTCGATCAAGATCTTGCCGAACTGGTCGAGCACGTTGATCTGGCGCAGATCGTTGCGCCTGCCCACATCGAAGTCATTGAAGTCATGCGCAGGCGTGATCTTGACGGCACCCGTCCCCTTCTCAGGGTCGGCATAATCATCGCCAACGATGGGGATGAGGCGGCCGACCAGCGGCAGCTTCACCATCTTGCCGATGAGATGCTTCAGCTTCTCGTTCTCCGGGTGAACGGCAACGCCTGAGTCACCCAGCATCGTCTCGGGCCGCGTTGTGGCCACCACGATGAACTCATCCGTCCCTTCGATGGGATAGCGCAGGTACCAGAGATTGCCCTTCACTTCCTTCTGCACCACTTCGAGGTCCGAGATAGCGGTCAGCAGCTTGGGGTCCCAGTTCACAAGGCGCTTGTCCTTGTAGATCAGGCCTTCCTTGTAAAGCTGCACGAAGACCTTGAGCACTGCCTTGGAAAGCCCCTCGTCCATGGTGAAGCGCTCGCGCGACCAGTCGCACGTCGCTCCCAGCCGGCGCAGCTGACGCGAAATCGTGCCACCCGATTCCTCCTTCCAGGCCCAGACGCGCTCGAGGAAGGCTTCGCGGCCCATGGCGCGACGATCGGTCTTGCTCTCCTTCTGGAGGAGCCGTTCCACCACCATCTGGGTGGCGATGCCGGCGTGGTCGGTGCCTGGCTGCCACAGCACATCCTTGCCGCGCATGCGCTCGAAGCGGACGAGGATGTCCTGGATGGTGTTGTTCAGCGCGTGGCCCATGTGCAGCGAGCCCGTCACGTTGGGCGGCGGAATCACGATGGTGAAGGGCTGGGCCTTGGGCTTCCCGCCCGGCTTGAAGAAGCCTCGCTCCTCCCATTCGGCATAAAGCCGGGCTTCCATTTCGGCGGGCGTGAAGGTCTTCTCGAGCATGTTCATTCCGGGCAAGCGATGTGAAGGATGGTGCGCCTTAAACACCAGCCGGGTGGCACACGCAACGTCTGCGAGGTGATTAGGGAAACAGATACGGGGCCTTTTGTGGCGGCGACATGAACTGAACCCCAACTTCAGACAGGCCGCGCCATGCCACCCGCACGTCGCGCACTTCACGCTCGGCAATAAACACGAGACGGAAGTTGTCAGGAAGCAGAGCTGCCTGACTGCAGGAAAGCCTGGCCCCCCCAAGAGAGACATCACGCATCACGCAATCCATGACGGAGTTGTTTGCGTTGAAAACCGCCTTCACCCGCTTCAAGACCCGGCGCCGAGGGTGGACGCGACGTTCTTCCACATAGCCGCGATCTCCGGACACTGTCGGCAGCCCCACGCCTAGCAAAACGTTTTGCTTGTTCGTACCGTTCTATAAGACTGACGTTAAGTCACATTCAACCAATATTCAACTATAATAAGAAACATCGACAAATCAGGAATGGTATCTTGAGTTCAACGGCCCGTGCGGGCAACCCGCTCGATCTCTTCGCGCACCATGCGCTCAACCATCGCAGGCAGGTTCTCGTCCAGCCACTGCTTCAGCATCACCCGCAGCAACTCCCGAGTCACCTCCTCGACCGAACGGTCATTCGTGGCCCGCGTCATAACTGAATCCGCGAGCTTGCTGAAGGCAGAGTGTATGGCCTGCGAGGAGCTACCGGACAGCATGGGCAGCGCATCAGTGCGGGTTAGCAGGCGCGACGCGGGAGTTTCAGCGCGCGACGGGGACCGCGGAACCTCAGTCTCTGCCACAGTACCCCGCAGTTGCTGCGCAAGTGGCTGAGGCTCAAGTTCCCGCCAATTGCGGCGCGGTGTCTCGTTCTGAAGAGCGGCGGCCAGGCTGGCGGCACGCTGCGCGGGCTCAACCGGCGCAGCCGGCTTGCCGGCGCGCGCACGCGAAATCTTCTCGCGCAACTGCTGGATTTCGCTTGCGGCGGCGGCGAGTTCATCCCCCACACGAACTGGCGGAGTGGCGGGCGCAGGCGGCGAGAGCAACCTGCCCTGACCACCATTCGGCATGTCCCCGATGTCCTCGTGGATTGCCTTGCGGATCGAGGCGAGAAGATCTTCCATTCGCGGTTCTGCAGTCACGTCGCCCACCCTGAAACGGCTCACAAACTTTAACCTTTCAGAAAGGATTACGTGAGGCCGAAGGACTTGTCGATATCCGCGGGCGTCCTATTCAACGGTTTTGACGTCTGTGCCGATCCACTTGTCTCGCACGCGTTGGTAGTTCGCGTCCGGATCGTAGATTGGCACCTTGAGACCAACGTCGCCGGCCGTCAGGTGACCGATGGCGGCAAGCAGTTGATAGCCGCTCACCACCCGGTTCCGCTCCGCCGTCACCTGCAGCACCTGCGCCTGCACGAGAAACCGCTGCGCATCGAGCACATCAAGCGTGGTGCGGGTTCCGGCCTGGTATTCCTGCTGCACGCCGTTGAGCGCCAGCTGGGCGGCGCTTACCTGGGTGCGGGTATTCTTGATGATCTGGGCAAGCCCCACATAGGCGTTCCACGACGATGCAACCGCCTGGCGCACGCTACGGGCAACCTCAATCACCTGGATGCGGCTCTGGCTGGCAAGCTGCTTGGCCTGGCGAACCTGCGAATAGACGAACCCGGATTCGTAAAGCGGGATCGTTAACTGAGCGCCAACCTGCATGACGCTGGCAGTGTTCTTGCTCTGGGCAAAATCTGAATCCGATGCGGACGCCGAAGCCACAAGATCCGCACTTGGCAACAGGTTCGAGA
This sequence comes from Bradyrhizobiaceae bacterium, assembly GCA_947475225.1. Lineage (GTDB taxonomy): Bacteria > Pseudomonadota > Alphaproteobacteria > Rhizobiales > Aestuariivirgaceae > Aestuariivirga. Next base: position 10,142 of record CANJMQ010000013.1, on the reverse strand, counting down.
ATGCGACATTGATATCACTGTTCGCAGCCACCTCGACGAAAGCCTGCGCCAGGAGTTGTGGGTTGATATCGCCCGCGATGTCGAGCGCCGTCTTCAGGGACTTCGGGATCCTGACGACCTTTGGGTAGCTCAGTTTTCCCGGCTCAACGCCAACGACCTGAACATAGGACGCAACGGCGCGAGCAAGGTCGGTCTGCGCATTGACCAAAAACGACTGCGACTCAGCCAGTCTGGCTTCGGCCTGGGCCACGTCGGTGCGCGTAATCTCGCCCACTGCGAAACGGTCCTTCGCGGCCTTAACCTGCGCCTGCAGTGCCGACACGTCCTGCCGGCGGAGGGCTACGTACTGCCGCCCTGCGTATACATCCATGTACGACTGCACGACGTCGAACAGCACCTGCTGCTCGGTCCCCAGCAGCCCCTGCTTGCTGGCATCGACGCGGGCCTCGGCACTCTTCGTCTGGCTGACGGTGCCAAAACCGCGGAACAGCGGCTGAGCAAGCTGGATGCTCACATCGCCGCCAGTTGCGCTATTCACTGCGAGCGAATCCACATCCGGACCCTCCGGTGTGAAAATGGGAGCGCTCTGTTGCGACGTTCGGGTTCTGTTGACCTCGCCGAATACGCCAATGGTAGGCCGCCACCCCGAAAGGGCCTGCGGCACCAACTCATCCGTGGCGCGCTGCCCGGCCCGGGCGGCGTTGAGCGTCGGGTTGGTGACGTATGCCTTCTCCATGGCGCCAAACAGCGTATCAGCGGAGGCAGACACAGTCAGCACCACCGCCGCCGCGGAGAACGCAACGCCGGAGAGGAATGCCCGCACCCAGTTACCTGTCATGAACCACTGCTCCAAATCCACACCCCGACCATACGAACTCGTCGGACGCAACGCAACGCACCACGCTTCGCGCCGTCAGAACACGAAGGCAGGCTTCTTCCTCTGCAATCCCGGCAGCGCCGTCACCGAAGCATCGAAAACCTGGCGAATTGCGATTGCACCACCTGAGAGAGAATACACGCACGCATGCGATGTTTCCCGCTCGCCCACAACTGCGACCAGGCGGCCACCATCGGCAAGCTGGTCAAGCAGTGATTGCGGCACAGCCTCGGCCCGGCCTTCGAGCAGGATAACTTCAAACGCCTGATCAGTTGCTGCGCCTCCGGCCAGCGGGCCTTCAACCACCGTCACATTGCGCAGGGTTCCCAGATTGGTCCTGGCCTGGGCGGCCAGCCCCTTGTCGCATTCGAGGGCCACAACGGATCCAGCGATCTGGCTGATCACCGCAGCGCCGTAGCCCGTCTCGGCGCCCACCACCAGAACCTTGTCGGTCGGCGTGATGGCGGCATGCTGCAGCATGCGGGCGAAGGCCATGATCTCAATCAGCGCGCGCGGACCCGCGGCGCGGTCGGCGGGATCGAGCATCACGTCCTCGTCCATGTAGGCGACCGCGCGGCGGCTTTCCGGCACGAATATTTCTCGCGGAACAGACTCGATTGCCGCGATAATGCGCCGGTCGGTGATGCCGTTCGGGCGGACCTGGGATTCGACCATATTGAGGCGGGCGGCGGTAAAATCTGTCATTATTTTCCTGAAACCTGGCGCATCCACGAGCGAGCAGGTTTTGTCTAGCGAAGGACGTCCGATAAGTCCATCGCGCGGAGCAGAAATGCACCGTTTCGCTGCTCTCGTTGGGCAGTGCTCCACGCCCTTCTCGATTGCCTCAGGATCATCCGCGCCATGCTCAGGGAACTCTGACATTGGCTCTTGTCACCGCCCGTCCCGCGTGCCATACAAGGCGACCACTCAAGACGTAAGTCATTGAAATCAAAGAAGGCCTCGTGGCGGAGTGGTTACGCAGAGGACTGCAAATCCTTGCACCCCGGTTCGATTCCGGGCGAGGCCTCCACTTTCCAGACCATGAACCATCGCACTGGCGTTGCCGCCCGTCGTCATGGTCAACGACGGGGTCGCTGTCGTTCAAGTCGACCGCGCAACCGTTGCACCGAGACTTCGGAGCAGCGCGGGACGCAACAGAAGTTGCCGTTCGGACGGGCACCCTTCCCCACTGGCGCGGTTACACCCAAAAAACGCCTCGGCCGGCATCAGAATTTCAAACGGTGGCTTGGCGAAACGTCAATTAAGTGTTACAGTCTCGTGTATGGACAAGTTGACACCCCTCCTTGACCGTGCCCCATCTCCGGAGGCCATGAGGCAACTCCGCCCGGGCGATCTGCCGCGCCTTGCCTCCGAGCTTCGCGCCGAGGTCATATCGGCCGCCGCCGAGACGGGTGGCCATTTCGGTGGCGGCCTCGGCGTCGTCGAACTCACCGTGGCGCTCCACTATGTCTTTGATACACCGCATGACCGGTTGATCTGGGATGTGAGCCATCAGGCCTATCCGCACAAGATCCTCACCGGGCGGCGTGAGGGCATCCGCTCGATCCGCCAGCGCGGCGGGCTCTATGGTTTCACCAAACGCGCCGAAAGCGAATATGACCCATTCGGCGCGGCCCACAGTTCCACGTCGATCTCAGCCGGCCTCGGCATGGCGCTGGCGCGCGACCTCACGGGTGGCGACAACCATGTAATCACCGTCATCGGCGATGGCGCCATCACCGGGGGAATGGCCTGGGAGGCGATGAACCACGCCGGCAGTCTCAGCAGCCGCCTCATCGTCATCCTCAACGACAATGGCATGTCGATCGCTCCGGCGGTCGGAGCACTCAACGATCATCTGACGCAACTTCGCGATGGAAAACTGCCAAGTCTCTTCGCGTCTCTCGGCTTTCGCCATGTGGGACCGGTGGACGGGCACGATCTCAGGGCCCTTCTCACCACGCTGCGGCGCGCCAAGGACAGCGAGGAACCCGGACCCATCCTCATCCACGTTGTGACGGAAAAGGGGCACGGCCATCCCTTTCCCGGACCGGACAGGGAGCGGTATCACGCCGTCACGAAATTCGACCCGATCACTTTCGAATTCAAGTCCGCGAAGGCCAATGCGCCAACCTTCACGCAAGTCTTCGCGTCGAGCCTGATCGCCGCTGCCGAGCGGGATCCGAAACTCGTCGCCATCACGGCCGCAATGCCGTCGGGTACGGGCCTCGATATCTTTGCGGAACGTTTTCCCAATCGGACCTTCGATGTCGGCATCGCCGAACAGCATGCGGTGACGCTGGCCGCAGGGCTTGCCAGCGAGGGAATGACGCCGGTCTGTGCCATCTACTCCACATTCCTGCAGCGTGGCTTCGACCAGGTGGTTCATGACGTTGCCCTGCAGCGTCTGCCCGTCCGCTTCGCCATCGACCGCGCGGGTCTCGTCGGCCAGGACGGCGCCACACATGCCGGCTCGTTCGACCTTGCCTACATGTCGATGCTGCCCGGCATGGTGGTGATGGCGCCTGCAGATGCGAGCGAACTGCGCCGCATGGTGGCCACGGCCGTCGCCTATGACGAGGGACCGATCGCCTTCCGCTACCCGCGTGGTGAGGCGGCAGGCACCGATGATCCTCAGGAAAGGCGAACATTGCCGATCGGCAGGGGACGCCTGCTGCGCGAAGGTGCGGACGTCGCGATCCTGTCGCTCGGCGGCAGGCTCGACGCGGCCATGGCGGCAGCGCAGGAACTCGCCGTGCTTGGCATCGAGGCCAGCGTGGCGGATGCGCGGTTCTGCAAGCCACTCGACACCGAACTGGTTGAAGGGCTGGCGCGCCATCATCCGCTTCTGGTGACGGTCGAGGACGGCGCCATCGGCGGCTTCGCGACGCACGTCCTGCACCACCTCGCCTCGCGCGACCTGCTGGGGCGCACCAGGTTCCGGGCCTTCACCCTTCCCGATCGTTTCGTGGCGCACGGATCACCCGCCGAGCAATATGCCGAGTCCGGGCTGGATGCCCGCTCGATCGTGGCCGGTGTTCTCTCCGCCCTGAGGTCCTGAAGCCTCGATTTTGCGAGGCGATCACAGGGACATGGAGCCGCCGCCAGAAATTGCTTTTCCCCGTCGAAACCGTCTGCTATAGGCGCCTCCACATTCCCCGATAGCTCAGTTGGTAGAGCATTCGACTGTTAATCGAATTGTCCCTGGTTCGAGTCCAGGTCGGGGAGCCATCTGCCTCTTAAGTTTATTCTACTCAGATACTTACCCTCTGTGTAGGCGCCGTTCATGTGTGGTGTGCCCAACTGCCCCTCACCACGTTCAACCACACACCGCTGACCGGCCTCCGCTGGGCTTCCGAGGCATGTCGGCGCGGAGCGGTGGCCGAGGTGGACACACTTAAAATGGACAGCTGTTGAGGATGAACTTCTTGAGAAATTGAAGGAGCAGAAGTGGCCTTTCGCTCCTCACCGAACCGGTGGCGGTCTACTCGCACCATCACACGCGGCCTTGACAAATCTCCGTAAAAGTACTATGCAAGCGAGATAGTCAATCCAGCTGCTCGCGGCATTCCAATTGCAGAAACGCGTTTCGCGCGGTCCTGTGGTTCTGCCGCGAAACCCAGCTCGAGCGCTTTCCGCTACCATTGTTAAAGGCCGTTTTTCACTGAGTGATCAGTGGACACACGCCGCGTTGGGCGTGACCCAAGCTCAAGCAACAATATCGATTACACTGCTTCGATTTATCGGAGCAGACGGATGCTGCTTACATGAGGTGTAGCCACTGCTTATTCCGGATAACTGACGTGAAACGAGTACATAACGGCTCATCACGACTGATGGATTTCGTGCAGTGCAGTGCAGTCGTAGGTTCAACAATTGCAAAACAAGGATAGTGATCATGAAGTGGTTCATCATTGGTGCTTCCACGATACTCGCGCTGTCATCCTTCTCATCGGGTTCGTATGCCTCGTGTCGAGACAACACCGGCCCAAATGGCAGCCTCATCACCTGTGTTGGGGGCGGGCAGTATCATCCAGGTGGTCCGGCTATCCGCCTGAGGACTCTGGCAAACTGACATGACGGAGCATGATGTTGCAGACGCTGTAGCGAGAGCAGCATGGCACTTGGACTGTGCTATGCGACCTTATGCGGATGGAGTTGCATCTCCATGCAAATGATGGCTCTGTTAACAGAATACATTGCCGTGCCCTGGATAGGGCGAAGCCGCCCTATCCAGGGCATTTTCTCGATGAAGGCGACCTCTGGCCCCACCCCATTGGCAACCGGGTCGATCTACCAATAGCCTGGTGTACCACCGCTCGGCCGGCATCGCTCCTGAGGCAAGCCGGGTGACTTGAGCAAGGGAGGAGGAACTTGCTCCTCGTGGTTCTTTGGAAAAACAAAAGAAGACAGAACCATCGGTCCGCGACAGCGAATTCCAAGACGCGCGCAACGCCCGATCAGATTGTGAAAGACACCCGCCGGGCGCCGACCAGCGGCGATGTGAAGGATAAAACGCGAGGCGCGCGAATAGAAGCCCCCCGGCGTTCCATCTTAGATTGAAAAACATCCGGTCAAAAAAGCATCGCCGCCTCGGACGACCGCGATGGCGTGGTGCCTCGCTCCGGGCTGAACAACCTGATTCATAGCTTCGACAGTGTGGCATCTCGACTAGAAGGTCGTTGATTTTGCCTGACGGCCATCGCCATCACACTCTGATCAAACCATTTAATTACAGATACTTAACCAGAACTCGTGGGGCAGCCATTCGGCTTCACGGCACCGTCAAAACTTGCGTTTAAGCCCGCAAATTTGCCGCAATAAGGTGGCGAAAAGGCGCCGTGACTGTTATGCGTGCGTCCAACACATGCGCGTTCTGCGGCCTTCTCCAGGCGCGTATGCCACGGCTAAGCAGAAGGCTCGAAGGAGATCCCTCATGAATTTCTCGACACTCACCCGCGCGGCCGTGATGGCAGCGGGCCTTGCACTGGCGGTATCCGTCGCCGGCGCGGCTGAACCCGCAAACCAGCACGTTCCGCTGCAGAAGAACATCGGCAAGCCGATGAACCAGGGCCCCGTGCCCTCGCTCGGCGTGATCAACTCCGATGGCGCCTCTCTCGAGGGCAACAAGCTCACCCTCACTGGCGTGACCCAGAACGTCATCATCTTCGCAGACCGCCCGGTGCGCGCGGCTGGCCACGAGACAACCGATCTGTTCATCTCGCGCTGGGGCGACGGCAAGGACAGCTTCTCCAAGGATCCGCCGAACGCCACGGTCTCGGTGCTCGGTGGCGACAAGGACGGCGTGACCGACGCGGTCGTCGTTCTCAAGAACCCCAAGCTCGACGGCACGACCCTCGTGTTCGACGTCGATGTTCTGGAAGGTGACCTGAAGGGCCTCAAGGGTCCGGCAGCCGTGTTCATCGACTGGTTCGCGGCTGGCGGCGGCCATGGCGGCTGGGCAGTCGGCGGCGGTTACCATGGCGGTTACCACGCCTGGTATGGCGCTCCGGTCGCGGCCGGCGTTGCAGCCGGTGCCGCCATCGGTGCGGCAGCAGCAGCTCCCTATTATGGAGCTCCCGCCTGCGGCTACTACCCCTACCCACCCTGCTACTGAGCGGTTGGAGCAACACTGAAGGCGCCGGCATCATGCCGGCGTCTTGTGGCTGGCCCCTCAGGCCGGGAGCCTAAACCGGCGGGCAACAACACGTAAGGAGACTTCAATGACTTTCAAGGAACTGACCCGCATGGCGGTGGTGTCAGCCGGCCTCGTGCTGGCGGCTACGTTTGCGCAGGCAGCTGGAACAGCAAATGAACACGTACCGCTGGCCAAGACCATCGGCAAGCCAACCAGCACCGAACCCATCGCATCGCTCGGCGTGCTCAACGCCGATGGCGCCACGCTGGCCGATGGCAAGCTGACGCTCACCGGTGTCTCAGGCAACGTGATCGTGTTCGCCGACCGCCCGGTGCGCGCCGCTGGCCATGAGACCACGGACCTCTTCATCTCGCGCTGGAGCGACGGCAAGGACAGCTTCTCCAAGGATCCGCCGAACGCCACAATCTCGATCCTTGGCGGCGAAAAGGACGGCGTGGTCGATGCCGTCGTCACCATCTCCAACCCGAAGCTCGACGGCGACAAGCTGACTTTCGACGCCAAGGTGCTGGAAGGCGACCTCAAGGGCATCAACGGCCCGGCCGCGCTGTTCATAGACTGGTGGGCCGTTGGCCCCGGCGGATACGTCGTACATGGCCACCGCGGCTGGTACGGCCTGCCACCGCCCGTCTATGCGCCCTACTCACCTTACGCACCCTACGCGCCGCCGCCCCCGCCGGCCTGCGGCTACTACCCCTATCCGCCCTGCTACTGAGCAGCGCACAGCAAACCAAGGGCGCCGGATTTTCCGGCGCCCTTTTACATTCAAGGCCTACGGACCCACGGCACTCTTCCCGACATTTGACGGAATCCGCCCGCTGGGGCATCACTAGCGCCATGGATATCAAGCAAGACGTCATCGCCGCCATCGGCAACACGCCGCTGATCAGGCTCCGCAAGGCCTCCGAGCTCACCGGCTGCAACATCCTCGGCAAGGCCGAGTTCATGAACCCCGGCCAGTCAGTGAAGGACCGCGCTGCCCTGTTCATCATCCGGGACGCCATTGCGCGGGGCGAGCTGAAGCCCGGCGGCACCATCGTCGAGGGCACCGCAGGCAACACCGGGATCGGCCTCACGGTCGTTGCCAACGCCATGGGCTTCCGCTCCGTGATCGTCATCCCCAACACGCAGTCGCAGGAAAAGAAAGACGCACTTCGCCAGCTCGGCGCCGAGCTCGTGGAAATTCCGGCCGTCCCCTACAAGAACCCCAACAACTACGTGAAGTATTCGGGCCGCCTCGCCAGGGCGATGGGTGCCGTCTGGGCCAACCAGTTTGACAACACCGCGAACCGCATGGCCCACATCGAGGGGACAGCTCCCGAAATCTGGAACCAGACGGACGGCAAGGTCGATGCCTTCGTCGCTGCAGTCGGTTCAGGTGGCACGCTCGCCGGCGTCTCCATGGGGTTGAAGTCGTTCAATCCTCACATCAAGATCGCCCTGGCCGATCCGATGGGTGCAGCCCTCTACAATTACTACAAGCACGGCGAGTTGAAGTCCGAGGGCTCCTCGATCACTGAGGGGATCGGCCAGGGACGCATCACGGCGAACCTCGAGGGCGCCATCGTCGATGATGCCTTCCAGATCGCCGACTCCGAGGCCATCCCCATCGCCTTCGACCTGCTGCAGCATGAGGGCCTCTGCATGGGCGGCTCGACGGGCGTGAACGTCGCGGGCGCAATCCGCATGGCAAAGGAAATGGGCCCCGGCCACACCATCGTGACCATTCTCTGCGACTATGGCACGCGCTATGCCTCGAAGCTCTTCAACCCAGCCTTCCTGCGCGAGAAGAACCTGCCGGTACCCGCCTGGCTCGAGAAAGTGCCGAACGTTCCCAACGTGACCGAAGAGGTTCCAGCGTGAGTGCCACGCTGCTGTTCCGCGACGATGCCTACCTCAGGGACTGCGCGGCCACCGTCACCGCCGTCACCGACAAGGGTGGCATCCTGCTGGACCGTACGGTGTTCTACGCCACCGCGGGCGGCCAGCCCGGCGACAGGGGCCGCCTGAGCTGGGATGGCGGCGAGGCGACAATCGCCACCACCGTCTATGACGAAACCAAGGACGTCGTACACGTGCCTGCCGAGGGCCAGCAGCTGCCCGGCGTCGGCACGAAGGTGACCGTTACCCTCGACTGGGACAACCGCTACCGCAACATGCGCGCCCACACGCTCATGCACCTGCTCTGCACCTCGGTGCCTTTCCCCGTCACCGGCGGCGCCGTCGGCGAGGATGGCGGCCGCATCGACTTCGACATTCCCGAGGGCCAGATCCCGGACAAGGCGGAACTGACCGCCACGCTGAACCGCCTCGTGGCAGAAGACCACTCCGTCATCTTCCGATGGATCACCGATGAGGAGATGGCAGCGAACCAGCACCTGATCCGCACCATGTCGGTGAAGCCGCCCATGGGAACCGGCCGCGTCCGCCTCGTGATGATCGGGGAGGATGGCAAGGTGGACCTCCAGCCCTGCGGCGGCACGCATCTCTCCTCCACAGGTGCCATCGGCCCGGTTGCGGTGTCGAAGATCGAGAACAAGGGCAAGATCAACCGCCGCATCAGGGTGGCCTTCCAATGAGCACCGACATCGTCTCGACCGACTGGCTGGCCGATCACCTGGGGTCGCCCGACATCGCCATCATCGACGCCTCATGGCACCTGCCCACCGCGAAGCGCGATGCCAAACAGGAGTTCGCGCAAGCCCACATTCCGGGTGCGCAGTTCTTCGACATCGACGAGCTATCGGACACCGCGTCGAGCCTTCCCCACATGCTGCCGAGCCCGGAGAAATTCTCCTCGCGCATGCGCAAGATGGGCATCGGCGACGGCAAGCGCATCATCGCCTATGACACTGTAGGCCTGTTTTCCGCCGCCCGCGCCTGGTGGATGTTCAAGGTCTTCGGCCACGAGGATGTGGCCGTGCTCGACGGCGGTCTGAAGAAATGGCTCGCCGAAAGCCGCGCCACGGAGGACGGCCCGGCGCTGCCCCGTCAGGAGCGCCACTTCACCGCCCGCTTCAAGGGCTCCATGGTGAAGGACATGAAGGACGTCGCAGCAGCGATGAAATCGGGAACGGCACAAGTCGCCGACGCCCGCTCCGGCACGCGGTTCCGTGGTGAAGAAGTCGAACCCCGCCCGGGTGTCCGCGCCGGTCACATGCCGGGCGCGAACAACGTCCACTATGCCCGACTCCTCAACCCGGATGGCACGCTCAAGTCTCCCGCGGAAATCGAGGCTGCCTTCACGGCGGCAGGAGTCGACCTCGCAAGGCCCGTCATCACCTCCTGCGGCTCCGGCATCACCGCCGCCATCCTCACCTTGGGCCTCACACTCACGGGCACCCGCGACCATGCGCTCTATGATGGCTCATGGACCGAATGGGGCGGTAATCCGGATGCGGCCGTGGTAACGGGGCCCTGACGCAATCGCCAGCGAGAACACCACGATCACCAGAAACAACCTGACTTGTTCCGCTCTCCCTTAGTGTCTGTCCAGAGAGTTCTTGAATCGGATGAATCATTTGTGATTCGATGTCTGCGGAGTGATTCTTTGGGAGGCCGCCGATGTGGACGCAAGATAACCGTGCCCGGTATGATCGCAACGGGCTG
>CANJMQ010000012.1 GCA_947475225.1 Bradyrhizobiaceae bacterium | reverse complement strand
TTCCCCGGCATGATGTAGTGCCACTCGACCTGCTGATCCTTCGCCCAGGCGAAGATGGCGTGCGAGGTGAGCTCGGTCCCGTTGTCGCTGACGATCATGCCGGGCCTGCCTCTCCGCTCGAGGAGAGCGGTAAGCTCCCTGGCCACCCGGTGGCCGGAAATCGAGGTGTCCGGGATGGCGGCCAGGCACTCGTGGGTGACGTCATCGACGACGTTGAGGATCCTGAACCGCCGGCCGTTGGCCATCTGGTCATGGACGAAGTCCAGCGACCACCGGGCATTTGGTCTCGCCTCCACCAGAAGAGGGGCCCTGACGCCAATGGCCCGCTTGCGGCCCTTGCGCTTGCGCACCCCCAGTCCTTCCTCCCGGTACAGCCGGTAGATGCGGTTGATGCCCGAAGCCTCGCCCTCCCGTCGCAGCAGGATGAACAGCCTGCGGTAGCCGAACCTTCGGCGCTCGTTGGCGAGGTCTCTCAGCCTCTCCCGGAGTTCCGTCTCCGGCGGCCGCCGTGAAGTGTAGCGGATCATCTTGCGGTCGGCGGCAAGCACGCTGCAGGCCCGGCGCTCGCTCATCTGGAAGTTCTCCCTCAGATGGGCGACAGCCTCACGCTTGGCGGCGGGCCTCACCATTTTTTTGACAGCAGGTCCTTCAGGGCCGTGTTGTCCAGCATGGTGTCGGCCAGCAGCCGCTTCAGCTTGCCGTTCTCGTCCTCCAGAGCCTTCAAGCGCCTGGCGTCCGAGACGTCCATCCCGCCGAACTTCGCCTTCCAGCTATACAGGGTGGCCTCGGAGATCCCGTGCTTCCGCGCCAGGTCCCCCGTCTTCGCGCCTGCCTCCTGCTCACGCAGGACACCGATGATCTGCTCTTCCGTGAACCGCTTCCGCTTCATCGTCCGTCTCCATCTCCTGGGCCGGACTCTAAATCTATCTGGAGGAAATCTTCAGTGGCAGGTCACTTGACGGCCGTTTGTACGAGAAAAGCGTCAAGGTGTGACCAACCCTCAGTACTGATAGCATGCATCCGATCTCCAAACTGGATAGCTGGGTGCCAAGCCAAAACATATAAATTGGAAGCAATGTTCCTCCAGTTTCAGTATCGAGCAATATCGAGTAAATCATCAAGTCGCCGAAGACGCCAGTGCGGCCTCGTCAATTTCATTCTATTCAGCAGAGCCGTCCTGGAGTGTATAAACGATTCAACATCGGACTTGTAGTTGAGCCGATTATCTAAGCCTGCTAAAAAAACGGCTGCCATAGTACAGCGAAAACGCAGCATCAAGGGTGAGCGGCGCTGAAGAAAGTCGTACTGAGATATACTTATAGAATAAATCCATTTCGACTGTGAGGACTGAGCATTGAGGAAATTGAAGAAGACCATAAATGATTTCTTAGGATCCTTGGATCTCGCAATTTCAAGGCGATCAACTCTTGATACGCTAAAGCAATCAGAGGGCGCCCAGAAATCGCTTCGTTTTCTTGAGTCAATGGAATCAGGATCGCGCTCACGATGTATTGACTATCTGGATGAGTCTCGATCACAACTCAAGCAGGATCTGTTCGTGCTGTCCAAACTCGACTTTAAGCGGGGCGGCTTCTTTGTGGAATTTGGCGCAACGAACGGGGTTGATCTCTCGAATACCTATTTGCTCGAGAAAAAATTTGGATGGCGCGGCATTTTGGCCGAGCCCGGTAAATGCTGGCACCGAGATCTTGCCAGAAATCGCAGCGCAAAAATTGAGGAGAGATTGGTTTGGAGCAGGACGGATGAGGTCATCACGTTCGTAGAAACTGACATTCCAGAGATCTCAACAGTTTCGACTTACGTAGACGGAGACTTTCATGCTAAACTCCGACGAAAGGGCAGAGCGTACTCTGTGAGGAGCGTTAGTCTTTTTGATTTGCTTAAAACGTTCGACGCCCCGCATGTGATTGATTACTTGTCGGTCGATACCGAGGGCACGGAATTCGAGATATTGAATTCGTTCAACTTCAGCGCATATGACATAAGAATAATTTCATGTGAGCATAATTTTACAGAAAAACGCAGTGCGATTTATGATCTCCTCTCGAGAAATGGGTATTCGAGAGTTCTCGAAGACGTATCAGAGTTTGATGATTGGTATGTAAAGCAGAATTCATAGCTATGATCGTGAGCATCAACCTGTGCTCTAACAGAGTGAAAGATATCTGTTCCAAAGCACCGAAGGCAGTCAATCGAACTCCCTCAGCAGCAGACCAATTGTAAAGAAATAGTTTGACTTGAAGGCAGCGTAGAAAAAGCCTCGCTTTCCGTCGAGAAATCCAAATCTGAAAAAATACACAAAAATGAAGTAAGCAAATGGAAACCACCAAGAGCGCAAAAACGTGTATTTTAGACGTTGCCGTGTTGTAAACTGCAGTGATAAAGCCGAGTTTTTGCGGAGTTTAATGTAGCGGCGTGCTTCCCACTCGGCATATGCGTGATGCCGCTTTAGGAGCTGGGAAATTCCTCTGAAGTCCTGGTGGTCGATTGGTGTCCTAATCTCGCCAATCTTGCCTTCAATGATTGGATGCTCGTGGACTTCCATGTCCAGCGAAGTCCAATTGTCTTCCTCTATCCGTTCATAGAGGCCCTTGCCAGCTCGGAATAGTGCCAGTTTTCTCTGTGGCAGCCCGTGTAGCAGGGGTTCACCCATAAAATAATTTGTGTAGTGCAACCAAAAGCCGTCAAAGCTTTCATCTTCCAGAGCCAACGATATTGCATGGCACACCTCGTCGCTAATCAACTCATCAGCGTCTAGGAATAGAACCCATGGTTGTGATGGAGTCATGTTTAAGAGATACCAATTGCGCTTCTTTGGGAACTTTCCGTCCCAATTGAATTGCAAAAGCTTTGCTCCATACTCCTCAGCAATCTCGGAGGTGCCATCGCTCGACCCACTGTCCACGACTACAATTTCCGAAAACTGTCCAAGCCGCTTCAAACACTGACCCAATGCTATCCTATCATTTTTGACGGGAAGAACGACAGTGACTGGTAGCTTAGAAGTGTTAGTTGCCATGATTGAGCTTCAATCTGAGAATTAACTCTATTATTCGACTAGGTTGCTCAAGAGAAGACAGACCTCGAGAACGTGAACAGAAGTGCCAATCTCCTGGATAGTCTGCTCAGTAGAGGCCGTGTATGTTGACTGCAAAATTTAGATGACTTCAGATTCTTGTTTTTATTTGAACTGCAGGATTCCCGACAACGATTGAATCGTTGCCGACGTCCTTAAATACTACGGCGCGGGCGCCAACAATCGCCCGGTTGCCAATTGTAATTCCTGGCCCGATGAATGCCTCCGCACAGATCCAGGCCCCATCACATATCTCAATTGGAGGTTTCAGAAGTGGCATCGTGGGGTCACGCCAATCATGTGTTCCGGCACATAGATGTGCTCCTTGAGAGACCGTAACTTCGCGTCCTAGAACAATTCGTCCAAGAGAGTAGAGTTGGGCTCCCGCACCAACTGCACTGTAGTCGCCAATTTCGAGATTCCAAGGAATGGCAATTCGGACAGATGGATAGATATGAACCTCCTGGCCAATGCGGGCGCCAAATAGACGCAAAATCATTCGTCGCCAAGCCCAGAAAGGCCTGGGGCTCAAGGCAAAAGAGGGAGCTATAATTGTCCAAAGTATTCTTCCCACAAGCTCCCGCTTGGTCCACTTTGAAGAACTTCGGTTAGCAAAAACATTGACCATGCAAGCATCGCTATCAAAAGAAAACAAATGATGGTGGGGAACCCTTGTGAACCACCCAACTATACAGTTCAATAAGTCGTTCTGAGATAGTGTGCCAGCTAAAGTCGGCCAGCATCCAAGCGTGACCACGTCTCCCCATTTCCTGCAGGAATTGCGGTGGGCAAGAGGTAGCTTCCGCTAAAGTGCTGAAAAGCTCGTCTTCAGTGAGATTAATCCACCACCCGCACCGATGATCTCGTAAACCGGCCCACGGTGTGTTTTTCGTAGTTATAACAGGAACGCCATTTGCCAGTGCTTCGGCAACGACTAAGCCAAAATTTTCTGAATGAGAGGGAAGAACAAATAGGTCCGAACTTCTATAAAGAGCATCTTTGGATGATCCCTCTACAGGCGGATGCCAAATGACATCGCTCAAATGGAGCTGCTCTGCTAGCAATTTCACTTCGGCCAGGTGGTTAACTTCGTCTGGACCTGCTATCACCAACTCCCATTCACGGCGCGTATATCGGAGTCGCGCCCAAGCTCGTAGAAGAATTGGCAAGCCCTTCTTCGGATGAACTCTGCTCAAGAACAGCAATCGCCGTTTGCCGCTACGCTGTACCGGATACGTCGCCGGAGGGGTAAAGACGCCATTAGGGATGATGGCAATTGGATTACGCAGACCCAACTGACGAAAGCTGGCGGCCTCCATTTCAGCAGTAGCTCGAAGACATTGAGCGAGTCTTAAATGTTGATTCTCAAACCAGAGACCGGCGAGAGACTTCTTCCAACGAGACCTCTCTAGTGCCCAAGGCTCAAGCATGCCATGGGGTGTAACGACGTATGGCGTGTGAGTTCGCATATGATAGCGAAGATTTGCAAGTGACGGGTATTGCCACACTCCCTGCGAATCAATGATATCGGGAGAAAGTGCGTTGAGTGCCTTTGTATATCCAGCCGAATAGCCGAAACTCTCTGGACCGGTGTAGGATTGAGGAAATACACTTGGGCCCCAACCTTCGCAACTGGATGGGGCCGCGCGATCACGCAGACCGAGTACACTGACCTTAACTGAAGATGGGTTAATAGCGAATGCCATCGCTGGAATGGCAATAGCCAATCCACCAGATTTAGCTGACATCGTTGAAGTTAGAACAGCCAACTTGATCTCTCGATCACTCATTCGCGCATGAACTCAAGTTATAGCTCCTTCGGATTAAACGCGGTAGGTCATTGTCGAAATGGCTCATTCTCGTTGTATATCGAAATGAGATGGTGGCACTGTGTGTGCAGCACTCAACGTGCTTCAATTTGCTATACGATAACTTTTTCTAACCGATAGACTCAAAGCGTCGTACCGATGAGACCGAAACACCGCAGGGCGCATTTGGCAGGTAGCTTGAATGTCGCCCGTTAGAGAGTACTTCTTCGAGATAGGCTGCGCCTGCCTCAACCGTCAGACAACTCGCCCAGCGCCGAAGATCCTGCCGGCGGCCCTCACTCAGTGCTCCAGAAGCGACAATTGATGAAAGAAGGAGCGTCAGTTTGTTTACATCTCCGACCGGGTACACTCCTCCAAGTCCACTTTGCCTCACGGCGATTGCTGCACCACAGTGATCAGTGCAAATTGCGGGCGTTCCAACCAAAAGCGCCTCCGACACCACGGCGCCCCAACCATCGTGTCGACTTGGGAGGGCGAGGCAGTCTACTTGTGCTAGAAGTGTTGGGACAGTCTGCTGATCAATCATGCCAAACCAACGAACCCTATCTGGCAAAAGAGCCGCGGCAAGTTTCTTCAGTCTAGGTGCTGCGGGCCCATCCCCCATTATCCACAGCTCGGGACGACCGACTTCGGTCGGAATTGCCGCCACTGCAAGAATGACGTCTTCGACGCGTTTTAGATCAATTAACCGCCCCGCAAATGCAATTCGAACTGATCGAGGGACGGCAACACCTAATGAGAGCTTTGGAATTTGAACATCTGGCAAGAAGTAGCAAAATGGCACTATGCATCGTTCCTTCATTCCTCTCGCTTGTAGCCAATCCGACGTCCTATCTCCGATAGCAAGAACGCGGCCTCCTGAGCGGAAGTGTCTTGAGCATAGCCGTCTATATTCAAGTCTCTTTAGCCAACCGATTAGACCATGATCATCAATTGTTTCAAGAATTGCCCAGTGTCGGGCTCCAGTTCGACGCAGCACTCGCTGGATGTGGCTTATCGGTCCGTTAGATCGCAATCCTTGACATATGTGTATGCTGTCGGCTGGAAGCGTGCCCAAGATTGAAAGCATTTGCCCTAAACTGGCAGCGAGTACCAAGCGAGCTGGCTCTATGGACTGCGCCCGCCAGCCCGACAACTTCCGTTCATCTGACATGAGTTGCCGGCTGACATAGGTAACTCGGCAACCTCGTTTAGCTAAAGCCTGCGCAAGAGGTGCCATGTGAGGACTAACGATTGACTGCCAGAATACAATGTTCATGTAACTAACTTGGACCGCACCGTTGTAGCAGCCATGCTCAATACTAGCATTATGACAAGCCCTTGGCCGCCAGGTGAGAACATGACGGCTTCTCCTAGGTTCACTAGCAGAGCGACCAGCATAAGCGCCAGAGGAACAAAACCCGCATTTGCTGCACGTCGAACGAATCCAAATATCCAGATGCCGGACAACAGGGCGATGGGTATGCCGAGCTCCTCTGCCAGCATTAGTGGTACTACGCCCTTCTCGGTTGGAGCACCGACCGCTAGTCCGAAAACTGGATCTCTCTGAACGTCCATTGAGCTGGGATCTGATGCGACGCCAAATCCAATTCCTGTTAAGGGGTATTTCGCGATGTTTTCGACCATTGCTTCAATCAACTGACCCCGGGAATTGTCGTAAGCCTCAAACACCGAATTGACATCAGCTCTTCCCGACTTGCGTATGAAACTACCACCAAAGTCTGAGATAGATGAGAGAAATGGTACGGCTAGCACAATGACTAGACCGGAAGTAAGCCAGAAATAGCTTTTCCGGAGTAGTGGAAGTTCCTTGATGAGCGAGACGCGACCCAACGCCTTCAATGTCATAAATGCCAAAGGAAGACCTAGGATCACTGCGAGTCCTGCAGTTCGAGATTCCGAGAGAACGACAAAGGCGGAACTCGCAAAAACTATGCCCAGGAACTTAGGGTCAATGCGTCGTGCGAGAAGAAGGCGAGCGCACGCCCATGCTGCAAGTACTCCCATAGTAGCACCAAAAGCTTGTGGATGACTTATCACTCCTTGGAAGCCGGTTTCATTCCGACTATATCCAGCAGTAGTTCCAAGAAGGGGTATGCTAGCTCCTGCAATTGCGACCAAACCCCAGAATACATACTGCTCAGAGGCTTTGCGATCGGGCGGAGAAAGGCCAGACCAGGCAGAGCAGAGTGAAGCCATCGCCAAGGTCCATGACAAAGCTTTAAGCGTCGATATGTCGGGCATCTCCGAAAACACAAATGAATGAACAGTGAATACCATACCTAGTGCTATAGTACTTGCTGTTGTAGTGCGAAGTCTCCCCTGCATGCCGTGACTGTGGACAATTGCAGACAGTGAGATTGACAGCAACACCAGATAACGGCCCAAGAAATCGTTAGTAACCTGGGGGGCGACCTGAGCATTCACCATTGTTAGAAACCAACAGAGAAAAGCACTCTCAATAATTTGCCTACGACTTCCCAGCGAATAAATAGCGATTAGGAGATATGCAATCAGAGATGTTGGACCGGAGAAAAACCTCAGAGAAACTACGAGAAGAGAAAAGAGAATTGACTTCATTGTGCGCTGGCACCCGCGGAAACATCTGTGAGTTCCAGTAATGAAGTTAGTGCCTGTGCGTTGTTGATCCAACTATAAGTCTCAGCAGTATTCCTGCCGTTAATGCCAATCCGCCGCAATGAATCTGGGGCCTGCCATAGCCGTAACAATTCTTGAGAAATTGACTCGGGTGATTTGGGAGGCACTAGCAATCCATCATAGTCATGGGTTGTAAAGTCTGCAGGACCACAGTTCTGGCACCCAATTACCGGACGCATTCTGGACATTGCCTCTAGATATACAATGCCAAACGCCTCACCCCAACTCGGCAAGCAGAACAAGTCACAAGCAGAAATTTCGCGGAGTGTTTCCGATCTAGAAAGTCTACCGAGAAAATGAACTCGTCCAGATAATCCTAGTTCATCGACCAGGTGCATCAAGTTCATGCGTTCTGGTCCATCTCCAACAATGGTGTATTTCCAGTCCTGGAATCCCAACGACGTTGTTATCTTTAGAGCGGCTAGAGTGTCTTCAATGCCTTTAACTTTTATCAAATTAGAAACGCTACAGATATTCACCGTTCGTCCAGGAGTGAGCGCAATGGGGGAGACTGAATCTCTGGGAGGGAGTTCCGTTCCGTTTGGAACCCTGGTTGTTTGACTAAAACGGAACCCAAGATCCTCGGCATGATCTTTGAGGTATTTACCAACAATTACCAAGCGGGCGTTGTCATGAAAGTGGTATCTCAAAAAGCGTCTGGTGTAAAGTTTGAGTAGACTTGAGTCATAAAATGGCTCCACTCCATGCAGAATGCAGATGACATTGCCATCGATTTCGTCGCTCCAGGCATCTACACTCAGACCAGCGTATCTCAACCCGTGCACTATCGCGCCGTCGAATCCTTGGCGCTGCTTAAGCCGGCGCACAAAGCGTCGAATAGAGGCGCCCGCCATTAGAATGTTACTCCTGTACGTTAAGCGGCTCTTGCTCATCCGTTCGGGCAGTCGAAACAATCTGAGTTCTGCAACTTGAACTTTGATCGGATCGAGGCCTAAGCACTCCGCTGAAAGAAAACTCTCTTTGTGTCCTATAGTCTGCATCAGCACTAATACAACACTGTGACCGAGTGAGACTAGAGCGCTGATCTGCTCGACAGCGAAAATTCCGGAAATCGGGTTACTGCGTGTTGGCCAGAAGCCCGAAAGTATTAAGAGTCTTGCCATAACTATCAGAACTGCGAATTCAATTTTCTATTGTTACTTTGCAGAGAGCAATTGTGATTGGAAAACCGGAATTTGTTGCTGACATAGCAGTTCGCTGTAGTCGCGTCAGACCAATTTGAAAGCGCGCACGACAATGCGAATTGCTTTCGCGGAAATGGATGTGAGTATCAGTGGGTTGAGGATTGCAGCCACTATTAAGCCGGCTATGCCTGTAAGAATTCCACTCGTTTCAATTGCAATACGTGCTTGAAGGACGGCAATTTCAGACTGAATGTTGAGAGGAACTGTGGAGACGCGCTTAAGTGAGATAACACTTGCGTTAGCGAGGCTAAACTCCCCCATCGACAAGAGGCGCTTTGACGTATCTATCTCCGATAGGAGTCTCATGGTTTCCCGGCTTCTCTGGTCTATACCCAGTCGATCCAGATCCGAGTTCGAGAGCAATTTATCTGGCTCGATGGGGTCTGCGCGACCACTCAGACGATGTTGAGCTGACATTTGAGCGATCAAAACGCCCAGCCGCACCTGGTATGCGGACTTGACGGTCGTTGATTGTGGATGATTTCTGTACCTCAAGAGCACGTTGCTCAAATTGTGTAATCTTCCAACTTCGGCTAATCGTAACCAGAGGTCATAGTCCTCAGCACACACAAATTGCCTTCGATATCCTCCAACGGACGCAAGAGCAGACCTTCGAATCAATGTGGAGGGATGGGCGAATGGGGCACCAGTTTTTAAAGCTTCTCTGATGTCGGCATCCTCAGTTGGATAAGTGGAGAGTCCTAAGGCATTTCCAAGCCTATCGATGTTTTCTATAAACGAGCCGACTACTACCGTCTCAGAGTGTTTCTCCAAGAAGCGGACCTGCGTCTCCAGGCGTGTTTTAAGAGAGATGTCGTCGCCATCCATTCGCGCAATATACTTTCCATTCGATGCCGCTAGCCCATAGTTTAGACTGTTGACAACACCGAGGTTCTGCGAATTTCTAAGGAGCTTCACACGGGAATCCGAGATGCTTTTTAGATAATAGTCTCCGTCGTCTGTAGATCCGTCGTCTACTATAATGAATTCAAAATTCGTATACGACTGCTCTAGGATGCTGGTCACAGACTCCCTCAGAAACTGCGCGCAGTTGTGGACTGGCATTAGAACGCTGACGAGTGGCGCAGTGTCGAGAGATGGTACTGTGGTCATAATGCGATCCAACCCGGCAACAAAAGTCTATTATGCCGATTGACGGGGCGGGCTAGCCAGCTCTGGGGAATGTAAACATCTCCGTGAGAGGTATATCTTAAGTATGCACCCCACCAACTAAATGTGCTGTTTGCAAGAACATGATGGGTGAAGTGCCGCATCAAGTAGATGTCCCAATAAGGCTGCGTATGTTGTTCGGCATAATTTACTACATTTCCACCGTATTGGTTCACGAATGTGTCCTTTACCCACTGGGGGTCATCCGAGAAAAAGAATAGTTTGATGCTGGGAGACTTTTGCCTAATTCGTGAAATTGCTTCATGATAGTAGGATGTAGACAATATTCCGTAGACTCTCTGAACGTCTGCCGTCAGATAATCGCCGCGTCTGATGTGAATGGCAGCCGATTGATTCCCCAATTCGGGGAGCAATTCACTTACTGCCGTAGGCGCTGGATGTTTTGGCGTGAGTTCACGCGACAAGGAGTCACGAATGTTATTGAAAGAAAGATAGTCTTGCCAGAATCCGACGAGATATACCGCCCGGTTTCTGGGTGGCGGCATTCCGAATGTCCGATGAAGAGACTCATTCCATACGAGTGGATCGGTTGATAGGCCGACGAATGATGCGATCCTAGCAAGATTGCGGGTAATTGCGTTGCGACTTAGAAGGTATCTGAGATATTCTTGTTCTAGATTAGTCAGTGACTCCGATGCGACGTTTAGGTCAGGCAAGAGATATTCACGAGTTGCGACGGAGGACGATGTCTGAGTTGTATAAAATGTGGTATCTACATAGAGAGGCAGTCGTAGTCTCATGGCCATCGAGCGTGCTGTCGCATACTGGAAAAGTTGATTTCCTAATCCACCTGCCACTCTGACAACGAGTCTATTGGCTTGTGTACTGTCTGATGACGGGAAATACTTTGTGTGTGAAGGCATTGTTTGACGTCAGGGACGACTTGTGTGGACAGTGGAGTAAATGTTTATCTTGTTGAAGATGTACATTTCGTCATCTGTTGTACTGTCGCGGGAAAAGCCGGAGCTCTGACGTCATTTGTTCATTGATAAAGGGGGGTGAACGGAGCCAGAGGCATGGAGGCGTTTCAAATGCTCATTTGAAGCGAGTAAGTGACTGTAAGGGCCAAAGCCAACGCCCTGACCATTGTTAAGGATGAGTAGGTTGTCACAGGTTTGAACTGTGCTTAGGCGATGGGTAATTGTGATCACTGTCTTTGATCCAGACAGTTCAGCTATTGCATGCATCACATCCTTTTCGGTTGTGGTATCGAGTGCGCTGGTGGCCTCGTCAAAAACAATTATATCTGGATCTCTGTAGAGGGCCCGAGCTATTCCTATTCTTTGGCGCTGACCACCTGATAACCGTACTCCCCGCTCTCCAACGGGCGTGAAATAGCCAAGAGTTAGTTCATTCTCGATAAACGCGTCAATTTGTGCTGCTCTTGCGCAGTCTTCAACTCTTTTCATGTTTATGTTATTGGCGTGTATTCCAAACGCAATGTTCTCTGCTACTGTGTTGTCTGTGAGGAAGATGTCTTGCGGGACGTATCCAAGAGTAGCTTGCCAGCGTCTTACGGTGTCTGCCGTGATAGGGTTTCCATCCACGGAAATGGTGCCACTCGACGGCGATAGCAGGCCTAGCAAGACGTCTACCAATGTGGTCTTGCCGGCGCCTGTAGCGCCAACTATTCCCAGATGCGATCCACGTTTTACAGAAAACGTAATGTTCTTTATCCCGGCGTTGTCAGAATTTGGATAGTGATAGGTGACGTTGTTGAACGCCAGGGTGTCTGAGTACTTAAGCCGTGTTGGGCTTGAAACAGGGAGATCGATGCAGGCTGCGCTGGCGGTTAGTTCTGTCTGCAGCGCGTCAATTGCTGGTCCGGCAAACCGCAATTGCGTCATTGAATGGTAGATGTTTTGAACTGCAGGAAGCATTCTATAGCCCGCAAGTGTGTAGAGTCCCAAGAGAGGAAGAACAGTTGAAAGGGCTGATGTAGAGGTTCCGCCGTGTCGGAGCATGAGGATCAATGCGAGTAGTAATATCCCGCCAAATGCGATTGTTTCGATCATAAATTTTGGTGCTTGCGCCAAAACATTTGATACAGAAATATTGTTAGAAAACATATTTGAGTAAAACACAAATTTATCTAAGTAGTGGCGCTCTTGCCCCACCAGCTTTAGGAACTTGATTCCGCCAAGAGCTTCGGCCGCGCTTTCGTATCTGCCTTGATTTGCCCTGACTCTCTCTGAGCCGAGTTTTGTAAGATAAGGGCGGATTGTGACAAATATAGTTGCGTAAGCGGTTCCTAATACTAAGGCAACAATTAAGGCGCTAATTGGGTCAATGGCAATCAGGACGATTGACATAGCAACCAGGACGAAAGCTGACGAAAGCAGAACAGTAAGTGGTGTAAGTGCGCGCTCTATGAACTGATCAACTTCTGAAAGTATATTCCGTTCCATTTCACTTGAATGGTGGATCAGAAAGTATTCGTATGGTTGTGACAGGTAGCCTTCGAGAAGTCTGCAGGAAAGGCTGTGTCGCCTCATTCCAGTGAAATTGTTTTGTGAATAGAGAGCTAAAGATCTTATGATAGCTGAGACAATTAGGACGAGGAAGGCGCTGACTCCTAGAGCAAAAAGAAAATGGTTTACGCTGCTGAATCGACCTAGCTGGTAGAAGAGACTTATCAGTCGGTTACTACCGATCATCGACGGTTCGGCAAGCACGGCAAGGAATGGCATTATGGAGGTAACGCCAATTACGTCCATCAATGCAGCTGCAGACATAAGAACGAGCAGTAGTGACCACTGCTTTCGCTCGGGGTCACTCAAAAGTGACAACGCTCTTGGATAAATCAAATGTTGCTCTCGGAGCTAGGGTTACTATCTTTGCGGACAGTCAGAGAGTGACGGCTTAGTTGGCACTTCCATTCAGTTTTGTCTGGTGTTAGCTAACGATCTTCGGTGGCGTTCTTGCAGTTTATGTTGTGGCTATTCGCTGTGAGACTTTTCGTTCCTGAAAAGCGTTGGGTTGCAGCGTGACTCTAGAAAAAGTGTGGCGCTGGACTATGCGAATTGTTTCGTTCTTTGACTTAAATGTCGGCATGCACTTTCGCTGGGGTCTGTTTGATATTGGTCAACGTTTGTGATCCGTTGCATTCATGATTGGTGCGGTTTTTCGCTCGATTATGAGTGCACTCGGCAATTCGTCCAAATTCGTGTTGGTTGGGAGTCGATATTGTCGAGTAATTGGATCCCCAACTCAGGTTGGGCGCTATCGGGTCATGAGTGAGTTATTGGAATGGCCTGAAGCTGTCTCTCCGAATGCTCTTTGCTCCGGGTAATAGTAGGCCTTCTTGAAACCTGCCTGCTCCAGGATGTCCTGCACATCCCGATCAAGCGTTTCTGTGATAATCGCCCTTAACTTGGGATTACCCAGGGTTACCGCGCCGCCCCTCAGGACCTCTCCTTCGTAACCCTCTACGTCAATCTTGATTAACGTTGGCACTTCTCCGTCCAAGACTTCGTCCAATGTCTTCAGAGGAAGTATCCTGACGTTTGTATCGTCTTGTCTTGCCACCCGATTGACTGTATCCCGCCCGATCGTGAACGATGTGGTTCCGGTCTTTGAACCCAATGCCGCTTCAACGATCCGGACCTTGTCTGCGAGTCCGTTGACTTCGATGTTGCGCCGAAGTGACCGAACTGTTTCGGGATCGGGTTCGATTGCAACCGTATTCGCACCGCAGACTTTGGAGGCAAGGATCGTATAACTCCCAATGTTTGCTCCAATATCGACAAAGAGATCGCCTGGCTTGAGCGTGTCAAGAACATATCTCATGTCGATGTATTCGTGCAGACCGCAGTAGATGTTTCCCGTGGCTCCGGTCATGCCCCTTCGGACGACGAGCTTGGCGCCGTCAATCCAGTTGAAGATCACCTCGTCCTTGATACGGCTCTGTAATTGCCATTTGGCGAAGCGGGTTAGTGTTGATATTGGCCGACCCTTGTTCATGGGGTGACCGAGGATGAAGCGCAGCGTTTGTTGGAGGCTCATCGGAAGAAATCTGCTTGCGATAGGGGGGCGTCCTTGGAATTGGCGACCCAGAGAATTCCCCATCTATGCAAGATGTCGAACCTCTCCAGTTCGCACTGTGCGATAAGTCCGCATATCGGACGTGACGGCCGCTGTGGGGGCGACGCTCATGTCGCGCGCTGCTCTGCTGACACGACTTCGCCCAGTTCAGTCTCCAGCTCAGCAATCTCTAACTTGAGTGTCTCGTATTCGGCAAGCTTGCGCCTGAGGAAGGATACAGTGAGCGATGCCTTTGCTGTGATCCCCTCTGGCGTCAGCAGATAGACGTAGGCGCGCTTGTTGCGCGATGCCTGGAAGTTTCCAAGCTTGATCAGGCCCTTCTCGGCGAGTGCCGTGAGGCAGTAGTGGACGGCGCCAACGCTGATGCCGACGTGGGATGCGATCTCGCGCTGGCTGATCCGGGGATTGTCCTGGATGAGCCTGAGGGTCCGGAGTGTCACGTCCTCCTGGATCAGGCTCCTGCGGCTACTCATGGCTTGTGAGCGCCTGGTAACAGGCAAAAGCTACCGCACGGCGGGTGAACGAGGTCAGCCGCGGGTGGAAAGTCTGTTGTTGCGAGACACATCAGTCAGGCGGTGCTCAAGATTGAGCAATATCCCGGAATATCGTGGGGTTCAAAGGAATAAACACTATTTCTTGCCTCAACCCACGGTCGCGTGAGGCCGTTGCGACACAATCAGCAGGTACTACCGCGGAGATCGCTCCGGCAGCCAGGATGCGTAGGTCTCGGACAGGCCCTGCTCGAGGCTGCGGGCGCGGCTCCAGCCCAGTTCGCGCAGGCGGCGCGTGTCGGCAAGCTTGCGCGGCGTCCCGTCCGGTCGCGATACGTCGAAGGCCAGTTCACCCGCAAAGCCCACGGTCCGGCAGATCAGGCGCGCCAGGGCGCCAATCGAAACCTCCTCGCCAGACCCAATATTGATGGGAATGTCGCCGTCATAGTTTCGCGCCAGGAACGCGGCGGCATCGGCGAGGTCGTCGACGTGAAGGAACTCCCGAAGGGGCCGGCCCGAACCCCAGACGGTCACGCGTGCCGCGCCACTTTCCTTCGCCTCGTGAGCCTTGCGGAGCAGCGCAGGCAGGACGTGTGACGTCTCGAGGTCGTAGTTGTCACCTGGACCATAGAGGTTGGTCGGCTGGCAGGAGATGTAGCTCGCGCCATACTGGCGGCGGTAGGCCTGCGTCAGCTTGATGCCGGCGATCTTGGCGATGGCGTACCATTCGTTGCTCTCCTCGAGGGGGCCCGTGAGGAGGGCCTCCTCGGGGATGGGCTGGGGCGCCAGTTTCGGGTAGATGCAGGTCGAGCCGAGGAAGACCAGGCGCTCGGCGCCTGCCTCGTGGGCTGCGTTGATGACATTCGCCTAGATCATCAGGTTGTCGTAGAGGAATGATGCTGGGCTTGCGGCGTTTGCTGCGATGCCGCCCACCTTCGCTGCTGCGAGGAAGATGGCGTCGGGACGGTTCGCCTTGACCCAGCTGGCAGTCGCGGCCTGGTTCCGGAAGTCGATCGCCCGTCGCGGCATGCGGAGAAGCTCGCAGTCCTCGGAGGCGAGGCGGCGGACCAGGGCCTGTCCCACCATGCCGTGCTCGCCAGCCACCCAGACGCGCTTTCCTTCCAGCGAGTAGGGCAGGGTGATGGTCATCGGGCGCCTCTGCTGAAGCGGGCAAACTGCGTGAGTTTGGAGGCGGGCTTGGCGAAGAGGGCCCAGTCGACAAGGCCCGAGTTGAGCCAGCGGCGGCGCGCTGCAAGGGCCTCGAGATTGTGCCTCAGGTGTGCAGAGAGGCTCGACGTGCTGCGGCCACCCAAGGCCATGTCGATCATCACGTGAGGCACGTGGCGGATGCGTGCTCCGTGAATGTCAATGGCGCGCAGCATCCAGTCGTAGTCGGCTGCCGTGGGGAGAGCCAGGTCGAAGCTGCCGACGGCGTCGACGACGTGTCGCCTGACGTAGAAGGTGGGGTGTGCCGGCATCCAGCCTGATGCGAAGCCGCTGGGCGGCGGCGGCGTCCCGCGCCAGCGCCTGACCACACGCCCCTGATGGTCGTGGAAGTCGAGGTCGCCGTGGATCGCGTCATGGTCCTCGAGGGCCTCAGCGGCGCGGCTCAGAACGTGGTCGTCGTGGTATCGGTCGTCGGCGTTGAGGACACCCACGACGTCGCCTGCATAGATTGCCAGGCCCTTGTTGAGGGCGTCATACATGCCGCGGTCGGGCTCGCTCAGGATGCGGACGTGGGGGCTCTGGAGGCCCTCGGCAATGGCGACGGTACGGTCGTTCGATGCCCCGTCGATGACGATCATCTCCTTCTGGGCGTAGTCCTGCGACAGGAAGGAGGCAATGGTGCGCTCGATGGTGCCTTCCGCGTTGCGGCAGACGGTGAGCACGGAGATCTTCATCTGGCCGCTCCCGCCGTCACTGGGCAGCGACGCCGGTCGGCTCTTCGCTCGGACGTCGGAGCCCCTGCTCGCGCCTGATCAGCTCGACGTCGCTCAGCACCATCTCGGAAATCATGTCCTCGAAGGATGTCGTTGCCTCCCATCCGAGGACGCGGCTCGCCTTCGATGCGTCACCCAGCAGGAGTTCCACCTCGGTGGGCCTGAAGTAGCGTGGGTCGACCTCGACCAGGATGCGTCCGGTGCTGGCGTCGCGCCCCGTCTCGGCCACGCCCTGCCCCTCCCACGCGAGGGTAATCCCTAACTCGGCGAAGGCACGCGCCACGAGGTCACGCACCTTGTGCTTCCTGCCCGTGGCGATCACGAAGTCGTCGGGCTCGTCCTGCTGCAGCATCAGCCACATGGCCTCGACGTAGTCGCGGGCGTGGCCCCAGTCGCGCTCGGCGTCGAGGTTGCCCAGGTAGAGCTTGTCCTGGAGGCCCAATGATATGGCTGCGGCACCTCGCGTCACCTTGCGGCTGACGAAGGTCTCGCCGCGCAGGGGGCTCTCGTGGTTGAAGAGGATGCCGTTCGAGGCGTGGATGCCGTAGGCCTCGCGGTAGTTGACGACGATCCAGTATGCGTAGAGCTTCGCTGCCGCGTAGGGAGATCGTGGGTAGAAGGGCGTCGTCTCCGACTGTGGAACGTCGTGGACCTTGCCGTAGAGCTCCGACGTCGATGCCTGGTAGAGGCGCGTCTTGTCCCTCAGTCCGAGGATCTTGATGGCCTCGAGGAGGCGGAGCGTTCCCATTGCGTCGGCGTTGGCTGTGTATTCGGGCGTCTCGAAGCTGACCTGTACGTGGCTCTGTGCCGCGAGATTGTAAATCTCGTCGGGCCTCGTCTCCTGAACGATGCGGATGAGGTTGGTCGCGTCCGTCATGTCGCCGTAGTGGAGGATGAGGCGTCGGTCGCTCTCGTGGGGATCCTGGTAGAGGTGGTCGATGCGTCCCGTGTTAAAGGACGACGATCGCCGCTTCAGGCCGTGCACCTCATAGCCCTTCTTGAGGAGGAGTTCCGCCAGATAGGCTCCGTCCTGACCCGTGACGCCAGTGATGAGGGCCGTCTTCTTCATGCGAAACGATCCATCCGATGCGGGCCTCGCGCGAGAGCGCAGTGATTGGTTCTGTTATAAAAAAACCCCGAACGTTGACGTTCGGGGCTTCTATATCTTGAGGCGTGAAAGACGATCCGGCTTTGCAGATCCGCCCCTGAAAAGTGCTCCGACGTTGCAACCTCAGTCCGGTGTCGCTGGGTTGTCGTTGCCGCCCGAACCCTGCTGCGTCACGATGACAGCAACTGCCCCTGCTCCGACCACGACGGCAGCTCCTCCGAGGAGGACGGCTGGCGCAATGCCTGCCGCGCCGGCACC
The DNA here is from genome assembly GCA_947475225.1 of Bradyrhizobiaceae bacterium. Lineage (GTDB taxonomy): Bacteria > Pseudomonadota > Alphaproteobacteria > Rhizobiales > Aestuariivirgaceae > Aestuariivirga. The sequence goes on along the minus strand of CANJMQ010000012.1, from coordinate 45,037 downwards.
TGCGACACCACCGGCACCCGCGACACCCAGAGCGCCCGCTGCGGCTGCCTTGCAGGGCGCAATCTCTGTGACCTTGTAGGACGTCGATGCCGGAACCTCGTAGCTGCACTGCTCCGATGCGAAGTAGAGCGTCAAGGAGCTCTCTGCGCCGGCGAAAACTTCGTTTCCGACTTCCAGGCTGTCGCCAACCTTGGCGTCCTGCATGCCGCTACCCTTGTTGACGAGGGTTTTGGGGCCACTCTTGGCTGTCACCTCGACGGCGCCAGACGATGCCGCAATCACCTGAGCGTCAGGGGCTGCTTCTGCCTTGGCGGTGCTCTGTGACTTGGCCTTCTGATCAGCGGCCGCCGAGCACGGAGAGTGTTCGCCAATGAGGAGGCTGCCGCCGGCATTAACGCGGATCACGCAGCGATCTGCGAGATACTCAACCTCTACGTAGCTGTCCTTGCCGGCCTTGACGGTGTCTCCTGCGTCAAGAAGCGTCTGGACGCGGGGGGCCGCGGTCTTGTCCGCGTGCCGCCAGGAGACCTGCTTTCCGCCAACCTTGCTGACGATCGCCGGCTCCTCAGCGAGTGCGACGTTCGCAGATGCTGCCACGATAAGTGCTAAAGCGAGGCTCTTTGCAACCAGGGGCAGGTATTTCAAGTAAAAATCCTTTACGTGACTACAAAAAGCATATTCAAAGTCCTTATTGAACCAAGTCGGGCATCTTGTCAATGTTGAGTACGTCCAATGCAATCATTCCGTGCGTCAATTGCTCCTTATCCAGGCTTGCCCTGCTCTCCATCTGAAGAAGCTGTGTCGCGCATTTTGCCTTCGGAATATTAAAGATCTTCTCGAAGCCGATCCACTGGTTGGACTGCGGGAGTGATGACGTCTCCTCCAGCTGTCTCATCTGACCACCGTCGCGGCAGTAGATGTGGAAAGCCACGCCGGCAGGAGACGCGAAGTCCTCGAAGCGGACCTCACCCGACAGGCGGTATCGTCCCGGCTCGAGCCTCAGGATCTGCGAGAGGTTCGAGAATGTTCCCCCAAAGTCGACGAAGTCGAGTTGCAGCGTCTGGTCCATGCTCGCCGTGTTGCGGGGGAAGAGGCGGTAGGTGAAGCCATCTGCAGGAACCAGCGTCCAGTCAAATCTCAGGTTGCGTATCGGGTGTGAGAAGCCGCCGTCATAGACGCGCTTCACGTCCCTCAACTCGTCTTCGCTGAGGCTCGAGAGCCACGCAGCGTAGGAGCGATCGACGTCGCCAGCCCTGATGTAGCCGTCGATGACGGACCTGATCTCGCCGCTCTCAACACTCGCACCCATCGCACGCAGATCATCGATGATGTGGCTGGCGGTGCCAGGCTCGTTGCCAGCAGCCAGCGCTCCGAAAAACTGCTCTCGCCAGGGTGGATTGGTGGCGAGCATGCGCGCGACGGCCTTCGATGCATCAGGCTCGACAGCGATCTCAGATGCGAGACCGAAGAAGTTCCTCGCCTCCGATGGCCTGGCACGGATCAGGCCGTCCAGGCGGCTCATCACACGATCAAAGTCACGACGCCTGAGGAGGATCATCAGAGCCTCGGCCTGAACACCCGTCGCGCGCGGCATCATCTCACCAGCAGCAAGCTTCAGACGTTCGGATGCCTCCGTCCTGCCCTCCACATCTGCAATGTGGGAGAGATCGATGACGGCCTCCGCGTCGAGCGGATCACGAGCAAATGCCCGACGCGCCAAAAGCTCCTCCTCGCTCAGTTCTCCAGACGAGAGCCGCCGAAGAGAGCTGACACCCATGCCCGACATCGCAGTTTTATCGTCAACGCCCGACGATGACACGGCACTCTCAAGCGTCATGTATGACACGGCAGCGAGAAACGCCGCACCCAGCACAATCGTGACCTTGCCCAGAGCTCCTGATCCGACGCCGGGAGGGGGGTCCGCTACCACGGTGATATCCCCATCGCGAGCCTCGAGTAGCGCTCGATTGAGACGCCAATTGGCTCGTTCATGACGTAGCGCCACGCGAGGAGGCACGTGACGACAACGGCTGCCGTCATCAGGAGGATCTTGCCGCCACGACCGATGGTCTCCAGGAACAGCTGCGCCGTCTGCCTCACGGGGTCAGGCTTGGAGCGTCGCGACGTCTTCGAACGCTTCGCCAACGAGATGTGAGGCGGATCGGCGCGTGTATGTTGACCTGGCCTCGAGCGAGCCTCCTCGATTGCCTCAGCAGCCTCGAGGACGCTCCCAAGGTAGGAGCGCTCGCCGTCGCTCGGGTTACGGTCAGGGTGGAGCCACTTGAGAAGGAGGCGCTTGTTCTCGCGCAAGTCTTCAGCCGTCGCGTCGGGAGTAACCGCCAGAACGCGGTACGGGTCTGCCTTGCGGTGAAAGAGCGCCGCAGCGAGGAAGGCGGCACTCGCAGCGCGGACGTCCTCAGGGCTGTGGCACCGGTAGGCGTGCTCGGTCGCTGGTGATCGCCACTCGCCTTCAGCGACGATGCGCAGGAGGTCCTTCACGCCATCTGGGAGGGGACCAACGGAGAGGAGCGATGATGCTCCAGACCTCCCCCTCATCTCCATTGCTATGTCAATTGCCTGCCGTCGTGACATCTGAGCCTTCCTCAGCTTTTCTTCGACGGCAGCTGCTTCTGCTGCCCGTAGCCATAGTATTCGTAGTCGCTGTTGCCATATCCGTAGCCATATCCGTATCCGGCCTCGCGACGGTCGAACTTGTTGAGGACCGTCCCGATGATGTTGGCGCGAACCACCTGCATGCGTCTGACGGCGACGCGGAAGGCACGCTTCCTCGTGCTGTTGGCCCCGACGAGGATGATCGTGCCCTGCGTCGCGCCAGCGAGCAGTGGGGCGTCGGCGAGGCCGATGATCGGTGGTCCGTCGACGATCACGATGTCGTAGGCATCGCCAGCGGCACGCACGAGGTCTGCCATGCGCGTGCCAGATAGGAGTTCTGCCGGATTGGGGGGTAGAGGCCCCGATGTGATTGCGAAGACGTTCAGGTGCCGTGTCACCTGCAACGTGTCTGCCGCCTCCATGCCGCCGATCAGGTAATTGCTGAGGCCACGGTCATTGCGGAGTTCGAGGCGCTTGTGGATCGAAGACTTGCGGAGGTCGGCGTCGATCAGCAGCACCTTCATGCCCATCTTGCCGAATGTGTCGGCAATGCCGACTGACGTTGTGCTCTTGCCCTCTGAGGGGTTGGCGCTGGTGATGAGGATGGAGGATGGTAGACCCTGCGGCGTCGAGAACTGGAGGCTCGTTCGCAGTGAACGGTAGGCCTCGGAAATGGGGGAGCGGTGGTCCCTCATCGCCTCCTCGAATGTGGTGCCTGCCTTGGGAAGAGGCACGACGCCAACGACAGCAAGGCCCGTCTCGCGCTCGATATCCTCCGGCACCTTGAAGGTCTCATCAAGGACGTCGAGGGCGTAGGCCGTCACGCAGCCCAGCATCAATCCTGCCAGCAGTCCCAGGAGAAGGTTGCGAGCAATGCGAGGAGAAGCCGGCGAAGACGGCAGGTAGGCCTTGTCGACAAAGGAAATGTTGTTCGTGCCAATGCCGCCGGCAACACCAATTTCCTTGTAGCGCTGCAAGAGGCCGTCGTAGAGTTGTCGGTTGGTGTCAACTTCACGCTCGAGAATATTGTACTGAATTGAGCGGTTGCGCTGATCGACCAGCGAATCCTTGGTCTTCTGCAACTCCGCCTCGAGCATGGCAACCGAGACGCGTGTCGCCTCATATGAGGACTTGATGTCGGCCTTGACCTCCTTGACAGCCTTGGCGAGCTGAGCGTCGAGTTCGCTGATCTGGCTCCTCAACTGCACCATCTCGGGGTAACTCGGCTTGAAGACATTGAGCTTCTGCTGGTACTGGGCGGAGAGCTCTGATCGGAGCTTGCGGTTCTCCTGCACAGTCTGGTTATTGCGGATTTCGGCGATCTCGAGGCCGTCGGCATTCTCGACGCGCTGCCATACCAACTCGAGACGCATCTTCTCGTAGCGAGCCTCCGTGAGCTTGCTGTTGACGGACGCAATGTCGGCATCAACGACCGTCTTGCCTTCACCGACGGTGATGATGCCCTTGTCGTCGGCGTATTTGACAGCCTGCTTCTCGGACTCTTCGAGTTTTATCTTGAGCTGTCCGAGGCGCTCCTCAAGGAATTTCCGGGCGTAGGCGCTCGCCTCGAAGCGACGGTCGAGGTTGTCGGTGATGAAGACGTCGGCGTAGCCGTTGGCGACGCGCTGCGCGACGGCTGGGTCGGGGTGGCTGAAACTGATGGCCACGATGCGCGATCCGCGGACAGGCTGTGTCTCCAAGCCACCCATGAGGCGGAACACTGCAGACTGGTTCCTGTCCTCTGCCGAGCCTCCGCCAGAGGTGGAAGTCTCGGATGGATCTCCATCCGAGAAAATGAGGCCGCGGACCTTTGAGATCACAATTGATAAAATTGAGGGCGCCAGCCGCTTGTTGAAGGCGGGGTCGTTGCCGAGTGAGAGTGCTGACGCGACGCGCTCAGCAAGTGAGCGGCTCTTCAGCAACTCATACTGCGTCTGGTAGAAATCCATGCCGGCGTTGTCGCTGCTCTCCACTCCCCCCTTGTCGAGGATCTTCGTTGCCTCGCGGTCAATCTGGATGCTGGAGGTCGCCTTGTAGATCGGCGTCGTCATGAAGTTGGAGACGGCCGTGACGCTGAGGATCGCCAGAGCAATGCCAGCGATCAGCCACTTGTACTTCGTTGCGATGCGGAGGTACTTGTAGACGTCAAATGTCTTTGTATCCTCGTCGCCGTAGGGGCCATAGCCCTGAGGGTCTCCGACGTAGGTATCAATGCGCGTATCACGTGATGTGTCGAGCGTCTGAACGGCGCGACGGCCGCCCTCCTGGCGTCCGGAATTGTCTGGAATTTGCGGTGCCTCGCGCATGCCGGACCTCACAAAGCCAGGAGACTGAAGAGGCCGGTAAAGCCCATGGCGCTCTGCAGCCCCTTCAGCATCACCTTGCCTCCCGACTCGTCGACCATCACGATGTCACCGGCGTGCATGACCGGGTCGTCCTTCTGTCCCTTGCGGATTTCATTGAGATCGAAGCGCGCCGCCATCTTCTTGCCGTCGACCTTACGCAGGACGTAGACGTTGCTGGGAGAGCCCATCTCGCTGAGCCCCCCAGCCTGGGCGATCACCTCGACCAGGGTGGTCTCGCCCTTGAGCGGGAAGACGCCGGGCTTCGCCACGGCGCCATCCACCGTCACGCGCTGGCTGTTGTATTCCTTTACCGTCACGAAGACCTGCGGCGACTGCATGAAGTCCTTCCTGAGCCTCGCAGCGATGTCGGCCTGCAACTGGTCTGTTGTCTTGCCGCTTGCACGCACGTCGCCAATGAGAGGCAGCGAGATCATGCCAGATGAACTCACCTGGGCAGGACGGGAGAGGTTAGGTGCGTCGTAGACGGTGACTTCAAGCACGTCCATGGGTGCCACTCGGTAGTCGGCAACAGCACCACCCTGGTCGGGAACGGAGTACTTGTTGAAGAGCTGCGACACCGCCTCGGCACTCTGCTTCGTGGGCCTCACGGTACCAGCCGCCGAGCTTCCGGCGCTGCCGCGGTCTCCCGTACCCGAGAAGCCCGCCTCATCCGAGATTGGGGGGCTCCCGCCGGAGCAGGCCGCCACAGCAATCGCGAGGCCGAGCACCAGGAGGCTCCTGGCGGCCAGAGGGGCAATGTTTGTGACAGAGGATCCGGTCACGACATCTCCGCGCCGACAGTCTTGGGTGCGGCTGCCTCATCGCCGAGCAGGATCACTTCAGGGCGCTGCCTGAAAATCATCCGCGCCTCCTTGGCGCCGAGTGTGGACTGCACGTAGGCCCAAGCCTTGCTGAGGCCCGGCGGCCGCTTCGTCACGTCGTGGGCGTCTGATGCGACGAGGTGGACGTGGCCCATGTCGAGGAGGCGGCTCGCGAGGTCCTGTGCTGAGCGGCCATAGTCGCCGAAGAAGGAGCCCGCCGTCACTTGCATGAGGACGCCGGCATGCACGAGGTTCTCGAGGAAAGGCATGGCGCGCTCGGCCCAGCGGTAGCGCTCGACGTGCGCCATGATGGGCTTGTAGCCGGCGTTCATCAGGTCGAAGAAGAAGCGGTCCATGTGAGGTGGAAGCGTGGCGGGCGGCATCTCGATGAGGACGTGACGGCCGAAGTTGATGGTCAGGATCTGGCCCGCGGCGAGGCGGCGGACCATGTCGGGGCGGACGTGGGCCTCGCAACCCGTGACGAGTGCGAGTTCGATACCCTCGTCCATCAGGCGGTCATTCAGCTCCGCGACGCGGCGTACTACCAGTGCGGGGTCAGGCTCGTATACGCCGGGCAGGAAGTGCGGCGTGCAGGCCATCACCTCGACGCCGTCCTCGGCAGCCCAGCGCGCCATGTCGAGTGCTACCTCAATGCTGGTGGCCCCGTCGTCGATCTCGTGGAGGACGTGACTGTGCAAGTCGATCATCGCTGGCGTTTCCTCTCGATCGAGGCCGGCGCGGCAGCCTCCCCCCGCGGGGGGAGTTCGTCTTGCTGGCGCGAGACGTGGAACCTGGGCGGTGTCACGGCGATGGGCGCGTGCTGGATCTCTTCTACATCAACTCCGGGCTGCTCGCGGCGTTCTGGTCCGCGACTGCGGCGGTGGTGCGCTTGATGGCGTTGCGCCGGGGCCATCAGCATGGCAATGAATGCAGCGAAGATGCATGCGAGTGCAGGCATGCGGAGCGGAAACTCAACGAGAGAGTGGAGGAGGAGGACGAGGGCGCCCACACTGGCCGCCCTCGGCAGGACGTGCTCGGCGTATTGGCCTGAGGGGTTCCACACCCGGACGGCCTGGTAGACGAAGAGGGCAACGAAGCAGCCCATCAGGGTCGCTGCCGGCAAGCCGCCCTCGAGCCAGAGCTCGAGCCAGTCATTGTGTGCGTGGTTCACGTAGGCGCTGATCATCGTCGCCGGCGTCTCGTGCATGCCGTAGACGCTCTGGAAGGTGCCGAAGCCACTGCCTATCGGGAAGTAGTCGGCGGCCGAGCGAAGCGTCACATCGCGGATCTCGGTGCGGTAGTCGGTGAGGGGATCATTCTCGACGATGCGGAGAATGCCGGTCATGCCGAACTGGCCAATGATGAAGGCGCCGCCGAGGATGGCGAGAAGCGAGAGCCTTCCGCGCTTCGCGCTTCGCGACGATCGACCCTTGGCGGCGGGTGTTGCAACCACCATCAGCGTCGAGAGCGTCAGCGCCAGCATGCCGAGGAAGATGCCAGAGCGCGAGTTAGAGGCGGCGAGGCCCATGAAGATGATGAGCATCATTACGGCACCCGCCGCAATGCCGAGTGGCGGGCTCAAGGAACGCATGCGGATCAGCTTGTGGGTTGCCGCCCAGGTGAGAGGGATCGCAATGCAGAGCAGCATCGCGAAGTTGTTGCGGTTCGAGAAGAAGCCTGTGGCAGAGCCATAATTGGTAATCTCGTAGAGGTAGAGGCCGCTGCCGGCTCCCTCGAAGCGCTGGGCGAGGCCGAGGAAGACGTTGGCAATGCTCCCCACGAGGATTGTGGCCACGAGGAGCCAGCGCTGGCGCTGGCCGGTCGTCAGGGTGGCGAGGAAGATGGCAATCGGCGGCATGAGTGCGAGGAGTGCACCGCGGGTCGCATCCGCGCTCAGCGTCAGGGGCATCGGCTGCGGGGGTATGGAAGCGATCTCGAAGACCTTCGCAACGAACTCCCGACCCGGGAGGCTTGTGAAGACGGCGTAGGGAAGAGGCACCAGCTGCAGGCTCACGAGCGACACGGCAGCGATGATGAGCAGCAGCGCAAGCTTCTCGGTCAGGGCGATGCTCGTCGTGATGAGGCGGATCAGGGAGGCGGCGAGCAACGCAAGGCAGAGCAGCCGGAACAGCAGAAAGACATCCGATCCGGCATGCGACGAGCCTCCGGAAACGATTGCAAGCAACAGCGCGAGGGCCACTGCCGCAGGCCACGCCCAAAGGCCAAGCGCGCGCTCACGAAGTGGCGCGCTATCAGTCCAGGTGGCTGTGTTCATGTCACTGCGTCGAGCGCTTCCGTTGCTGGCCGATTGTACACGTCCTCGGGTCGAATGATATCATCATCGCCCAGGTCGGACCCTGTCTGGACCTCAATGAGCACGGCCGGCTCACCTCCGTCATTGGCGAGGCGATGGCTCTCGCCAGATCGAATATAGAACGATTCGCCAGAGCTTACACGCAAGACCCTGTCGCCGATCGTGACCTCGACCTCGCCCCTCACCAACACCCAATGCCCGGAGCAGTGCTGGTACTTTTGTGGAGATGAAATCCCGCTCGAGTTGATAGTCAGCCGCTTTACCTGATAACCTGGGCCAGCATCCAGCTGTTCATAATTCCCCCACGAGCGTGGCATCTGCGGAGCCTCGCGTGTTTGCCATCGTCCCTCGGCCTCGCGTTGGGTAACGTGGCCCTTTACCTCCGAAGCGCGTTCCCTCGATGCGACAGGCATGCTGTCTTTGGTTGTAATGTCCGCGATATTGTCCAGCCCCAGCACCGCCACGAGCTGATGTTCGGAGTGGATGAGGTTGCCGCGCCCATCGAGCACGACGCCATCCCCAACCACGGCGTGGCCGTCTCCGTCCGCCTGGCAGAGGGACGACACGTCGTCCCAGCTTCCGACGTCCGACCACTGGACGTCGACCGGCAGGACGGTTGCGCACCTGGTGCGCTCCATGATCGCGTCATCGACCGATATTGAGGGCGCCTGTGAATAGGCGAGGCGCCCGAGCCTCAGGAAGCCGAGGTCTGACTGCGCGTCCGCGAAGGCAGAAGAGGTGGCGCTGGCAATTTCCGGCGCGAGCCTCGCCAACTCCGCAAGGAAGGTCTTGGCCTGGAAGAGCAAGTTGCCGGTGTTCCAGAGGAAGCCACGCGCCACGTAGTCAGCTGCCGCCTCAGCGGTGGGCTTTGCGATGAAGGATGCCACCTCGAAGCTGTTGCCGTACTGAATGGCGCTTGGCTCGATGTAGCCATATCCTGTCGCCGGGCGATCCGGCTTGACGCCGAAGGTGACCAGGAAGCCCAACATGGCATCCCAAACGCCGGCCTCAACGGCCCGCGCGAAGGCGGCGGTGTCGGAGATGAAGTGATCTGCGGCCAGCACCAGGACCACGGCCTCGGGGTCTCGGGCCACCGCCTGAAGGCAGCCCGCGGCAATTGCGGCGCAGGTGTTTCGCGCGACGGGCGCAAGCAGGATGTCGGCCTCCAAGCCGATATCAGCAAGCTCCTGCGCGAGCAGGAAGCGGGGCTCGTCTTCCCCAACAACGATAGGGCGCGGGTCAAAGGCGTCGGACCGGCAGAGCAGCGCGGTCTCCTGGATCAGCGAGTGAGGCGTGCCGAAACGCGGGAATTTTTTCGGATTTGATGCGCACAAGAGTGGCGAGAGGCCGGCACCCGAACCTCCACTGAGGATGATTGGAACAACCCGCATAACTTGCCTCACTTCGAGCCGAAGCCTGACAGCACAATCCACACCGTCTTGACCGTGATGAAGGCGTCGAGTGATGGCGAAACATTCTTGATGTAGAAGAAATCATTGCGGAGCTTGCGGGTTGCCTCCGCCACCTCGGCGACATTGCCCTGCCGGATGGCTGCCCAACCGGTGATCCCCGGCTTCACCGAGTGCCGGAAGGCGTAGTAGGGAATGCACTGCTCGTACTCTTGGGCTAGCTTCGCGGCCTCCGGGCGGGGACCAATCCAGCTCATCTTCCCCTTCAGGATGTTGAAAACCTGTGGCAGTTCGTCAAGGTGATACATGCGTATGAAGCGCCCAACGCGGGTCACGCGTGGATCCTGCGCGGTGGTGAAGCCGGGTCCGGTAAGCTCGGCATCCAAGCGCATCGAGCGCAGCTTGTAACATTTGAACAGCTTGCCGCGGTAGCCCACACGCGACTGCACGAAGAATGCGGGACCCGAACTATCCAGCTTGATGAGGAGGCAGATGACTGCCAGCAGCGGCAGCAAGACAGGCAGTACAGCGATCGACACCAAGAAATCGATTGCAGACTTGATGTAGAGATAGTTGCGCCGTGGATACAGTGCATCGATGCCGATGTCTCCGGCGTGCACGAGATCGACCTCGCCCGTCATGAACGTACGGGTCAGCGTGCTGTCGTAGATAGGCATGCCTTGCGTTGCACATCGGACGATGAAATTCTCCCAATCCGCGTCGAGTTCTATGTTGAGATCTGCAACGATGCCATCGAGGACACGCGGAGATATCGTGGCAGAAGCATCCTGCAGCACCCACCAGTCCGCCGGGCCCAGCTGCGTCACGTCGCGTGCCGTTCCGAACGGGACAACGGCGAGGCGGAGCCTCGCCGTTCGTTCGCGGTATAGGGCCATGCCGCCATACCAGATGAATGCCATGACGTAGCCCATCGCGAGGAGTGAGCGCGAATAATCAAGATGGCCGACCGTGATGATGATCAGAACAACCGCAAAGCTCGCCGAGACGGCTGGCAACACGGTCGAGAAGGGATCCTGCGAGGGGTAGCGCACGAAACTCCTCAGGAAGGCATGGCTCCCCAGGACCGCGAGCAGAACAAGGAGCGACGTGTTGGTCTGATCCCAGAGATGAACTCTGGGGTCGATGCCAAAGCGCGCAATGAAGGGTGCGACGACGGCAGCCAGAATGGCGCCCGCCAGCTGCGTCTCCTTACGGAAGACAATCGCAGTCGATCGGGTCGGTCCGGCATCGTGTAGGGAAACTTTCAAACACCAGTCTCCGCCTCACATCTCGCAAGCAGGACGAGTGGAGGATCAAAGAATTATTCAAACTAGCACTGAACATTGCACAAAATTTGTCATATTCATGTTATTATCATCTAATCTGAGGACACAATCAAGTAATCCTAAGTCGCCGTCAGCAGATGTTTTGTCAATCCGATCGGGTTTGCGGAAAATATGCCGTGCAGCGGACGAAATAGTACATGCGTTGCACCCTTGATTGACCTATGGGCCTGAGGGGGCGACTTCTGAAATATGTCCCCTTATTGGCGTCGAACGTCCCAGAAGGTCGAGCAGTACCGTAACGCGCCCGGCGGCGTCGAGGTGTTCGAGTTTGCCGATCAGGCCCGCGAGAGGACCGGCCTGAAAGCGCACGTCATCCCCAGGTTGAAGAATGGATGCAAACGAGACCTTTCCATCACAGTCCCTCATTGCGATGAGCGTCTCCACCACGCCACATGGGAGTGGCGCTGGCAATTCGCCTGCCTTCACAATGGCGCGGACCCCAAAGGTGCCGTCAACAGCCCTCCACGGCGACTGCGATGGGCTCATGAGGACGAAGACGTAGCCGGGGAACAGCGGCCGTAGTTGGGTCTTCGTTCGGCGACCGGAGCGTGTGGTCTTTGATATCTGCGGGCAGAAGCACTTCCACCCCTGGCGTTCGAGGTTGATCTGCGCGCGTGGCTCTGAATTGGTCAGCGTATTGACGGCAAACCACCGCATGCCGATGGCATCGATCTCTTCCGCTGGCGTCGACATGTCCGCCGGACGATCGTGCTTGTTGGCCACGCGAGCTCCTGGTCTATAATTATATAGGTGCCGGGAGCACTTGCAAACATGCGTGCGGCAGATGGCAGATGCAATTTCTCGAAATCATGTCTCGTTCATCATCGACGGTTTCCCCAACAGTCCGAAGCCGTGTTTGGTTGGTTCAGGCCCCCCTGTCCGCTGTGTAGCCTTTCGGCCACTTACCCTAGCACGGACTTGTCCCCACTCGCATTCCGATTAGGGTCAGGACCCATTGATTAAGATAGAAGATGAGGGCGGCCGCTATGCAGATGGCTGAAAAGAAGGTGTGGGCACATCGATTGCAACGGTTTGAGATGCGCCTCCAGCACTTGAGCCTGCCTAACATGCTCTCGATCCTATGCCGGGTCTTTTAGCGTTACTTATCGAAGAAATGCTGGATCATCCTGTTCCGCTTGGGTGGGATGCAAGCCGTGAGTTTCCGGGCAGTCATCGCCTGACGGAACGCGTCGCTGTCATAGTCCTTGTCGGCAATGAGCGTTTCTGCCGGTGGCAGGCTCGGATAGAGAAGTTTCGAACCAGTATGTTCGCTCATCTGGCCTTCGGACAGCAGCATGGAGAGTAGCTTGCCGTCCGTGTCGCAGACCACACGCAGTTTGGAGTTCAAACCACCCCTGTTCTGGCCGTTACGGCAGGGAAATTCCCTCTTTAAGCAGGCTGGCCGCTGTTCGCTGGACCTTCAGATGCGTGGCATCGATCATGATGCGTTCTGGTCTTGGACCCTCGGCCGCGAGACGGGCAAAGATACGGTCGAAAACCCCGAGCCTGCTCCACCTGATGAACCGGTTATCGAGTGCCTTGAGGGGACCATAGCGCTTCGGAGCGTCTTTCCACTGCAAGTCCATTGCGGATGACATAGACAATGCCGCTCACAACTCGCCGGTCGTCTACCCGGGGCACACCGTGAGAGAGTGGAGAACGCGGTGAATTGCGATTCATCTGGGTCTTGCTCAGGAGAAGCAGTTTGCTCATGCGGCCTCCTCATCTGAGGCCTTGAATCAAAACGTACACTGATCTGCAACTGATTTGAGAGGTCCCGCGCCTAGTAGGGGCCCGGACCTGGGGATCTAGACGCTGGCGTGAGCGGCAGTTCCTGTTGGTTCGGCGGGAAGATTCAGTTCCACCTCGAAGCCCGTGTCCCGTCCCGTGGCGGGCGAGCGCAGGATGAGCTTGCTGCCCAGCCGTTCCGCGATCGCCGCGACGATGGCGAGGCCGAGGCCGCTGCCCTCGTTGCCAGCACCGCCCCGCTCGAAGCGCGCGGTGAGGCGCGACAGCGTTTCAGGCGGCACCACCGGGCCGTCATTGGCAACCGTGAGCGTGCCGCCGGGCGACAGGGTGACATCGATCCGGCCGTCCTGCGCGCCGTGGCGCAGCGCGTTCTCGATCAGGTTGCGCAGCAGGATGCCGAAGGCGTCAGGGTCGAGGTCGGACAGCACCGGCTGCGGCGGAAGGTTGAGGGCAAGACGGCCGGGCGCCGCACCGCGCGCCGTGTCTTCTGTCACGATGCGCGCCGCCGGGCGAAGATCGCGCGGCGCATCGACACGCAGCCGGCCGCCCTCGGCGCGCGCCAGTTGCATCAGCCGCTCGGAGAGGCGGGTGAGCCGCTTGAGCGTGGCCTCGATGTCGGCGGCCCGCGCTGCGGCGGCGGGGTCGCTCGTTTCGCCGCGCAGGCGCTGGGCCTGGGCGATGGCACCGGCCAGCGGCGTGCGCAATTCGTGCGCGGCATGCGAGGCGAAACTGCGCTCTGCCTCGAAGGCCGCCTTGAGCTTGGCCAGCACGCCGTTGAGCGTAGCCGCGACGGGCGCGATGTCGGGCGGCAGGTCATTGGCCGGTACGTCGGAAAGGTCACGCCCGCTGCGGGCCGCGAGCCTTGCCCGGAAGCGGCGCAGCGGCGCCAGCACCGCCCGCACCGCCAGCATGATGGTGAGGAGGGCAATCGGGATCACCAGCAGCAGCGGCAGGCCGAGCGCCAGCGCAATCTCGCGCAGCGCCGTGGCGCGGTGGCTCAGCGGTTCGGCGACGGAAATGCGGATCGAGCCCTTCAGCGCGTCGTCGTTGTAGATGCGATAGGACTCGGTCTGGCGGAAGCCGGCGCCATCATAGGCCGGGAACACCGCGGGCTTCGCCGCGTGGGACTGCAGCAGGATGCGGCCGTCAGGGTCGCGTACCACGTAGCTGAAATATTCGTCATGCTCGCTCAGCGCGCCGAGGCGCTGGGTCGTTCCGTCATCCTCGCGGTCGACGATGTCGGTCACCGCGAGGGGCAGCAGGCGCTGCGCGGTTTCCTGCAAGGCCGAATCGAAGACTTCGTTGATCTCCTTTCGCAGCATCACGCCAGTGATCGAGGCCGCGGCGATCCACAGCAGGGTGAGCAGCAGGCCGAGCGAGATGCCCAGCCGGGCCTGCAGGCTCAGCGGCCGTCTCACGGCGTGCCCAGCCGGTAGCCGAGGCCACGCTCGGTGTCGATCACGTCATTTCCGAGCTTCTTGCGCAGCCGGCTGACATGCACCTCGATCGTATTGCTCTCCACCTCTGCATCGAAGGCATAGAGCTTCTCCTCGAGCTGCGCCTTGGAGAGAAGCTGGCCGGGCCTTGCGAGAAAGGCATCGAACAGCGCCCATTCGCGCGCCGTGAGGGCCACTGGCTTGCCGTCACGCCTGATGCTCTTTGCGGCGCGGTCGATCTCGAGCGTGCCATGGGTGATGATGGGGTTGGGATTGCCGGTGTAGCGCCGCGCCACCGAGCCGATGCGGGCGGAGAGTTCGGCAAGGTCGAAGGGCTTGACGAGATAGTCGTCAGCCCCGGCGTTGAGCCCGTCGATGCGGTCCGACACCTGGTCGAGCGCGGTCAGGATGATGACCGGGGTCACGTCGCCGCGGCCGCGCAGCGCCTTGAGGAAGGTGAGGCCCAGCCCGTCGGGCAGCATGAGGTCGAGCAGCACCAGGTCGTAGGCCGCGCCCGCCATGGCGTCACGCGCCGTATCAAGGCGCATCATCCAGTCGACGGAGTGGCCGTCGGCGGCGATCTGGTCGCGCACTGCGGCGCCCAGAACCGTGTCGTCCTCGATCAGCAGGATTCGCATGGTGCTCCGTTCGTCAATTCCGGCCCGTGTTGTCTGCGCGGGCTGACGCCTTCCTGACGCGCTCTTGCGCCGGGCTTCAGGCTGCTGTCAGCTTGGGCGGGCAAGATCCGCCCGGATTGGCCGTAACATGGAAGAGCCCGATGCGGAAGACACTGATGATCATGGCCTTTGTGCTGGCCATGCCGGCTGGCACGGCGCTGGCCGAGGAGGGCTGCTTCGTGCCCATGTCGGAATGGCAGCCGCGCGAGGCGGTGGTGAAACTCGCCAAGGACAAGGGCTGGACGGTGCGCCGCATCAAGATCGATGATGGCTGCTATGAGATCGACGCCCGCGACATCAGTGGCAAGAGCTTCGAGGCCACCATCCATCCGGAAACCCTCGAGGTCCTCAAGATCGAAAAGGAAAAGCCGGAAAAGACTGAGGAAGAGGACTGACCGGTCCGCCCCTTGTGCGCCATTGGCCGGGCGCGCCGCCCGGCCTTGAATAGGTAAATGTTCTAATATACGGAATTTAGTCCTTGACAGCGTGCGCTGCCTGGGCTAGTATCAGGCATTCTCCACCATTGGGCCCGGCGGACCCCTGTTTCCTGACGGCAAGCTGAAGCTGTTTCTGCGCCGCCGTCAGGAAGCCCTCAGTTCTCACCGCCAGTGTGCGGCCATCACAACAGGAGATACTGCCTTGTCGAAGACCCTGACCCTTCTTCTTGCCTCCGCCGCGATGACTGCCGCAATTGGCCTGCCTGCCTGGAGCGCCCTGCATGCGCCTGGCCAGGGCGAAACCATTGCGCCGCTCGCGGCGCTCACCGCCACAGCCAATGACGCCCGCCCGCTGATCCTCGCCGAGAATGACGACCACGAGGACGAGGGCGGCAGCGTGACCCGCCGTGAATCGAACGACGACGAAGGCGCGTGCGAGGATGATGACGGCAATTGCGGCACCGCCGCCGCCGCGGCCCCCGCCCCCGCCGGCAGCGTTCCCCCGCCGCAGAACGGCCTGTTCGACAATGGCACCGCGCCCAAGGTGCAGGTCAAGTAACGGCCGCACGGATTTTCGGAGCTCAATGACATGATGAAATCGCTTCTCGCCGCCCTGGCGCTCAGCACGGCGCTGTCCTTTCCGGCGGTGGCCATGGCCAAACCGGTGACGCTCAGCGCAACGCTCAGGGACTATGGCGGCAACAACGCCTATCTCGCGGTCTACGTCACCGACCAGAACAACAACTATGTGGGAAGCCTGTGGCTGGCCGGTTCGCGCACGCGCTATTTCGAGCATCTCTCGGGCTGGTACAACGCCACTGGTGGCGACAGCTCGCAGATCAACGGCATCACGGGGGCCAGCGTCGGTTCAGGCCGCACCCTCGAGGTGACGCTCGACCTCAAGGACGCGCTGTTTGATGCCGGCTACAAGCTGCACATCGACGCGGCGGCGGAAAACATGCGCGAGAGCCCGAATGACGTCGTGGTGCCGCTCACTGCGGCGGGTGCGGGCAAGCCCGTCAAGGGCCGCCGCTACATCTCCTCCTTCACCTACAAAATGTAAGGTACGCCTCGATGATCCGTCTGTTGCACCGCTGGCCGGCGCTTCTGGCCATGCTGCTTGTCCTGATGCTGTCGCTGAGCGGCGCGGCGCTGTCGGTGTTCCCGGCCGCCGACCGGTTCACCGCACCGCAGGAATCGGCAAGCCCGAGCGTGGCGGATCTCGCCAGCCGCATCAAGGCGGAGCACCCCGGCGTCGAGCAGATCAAGCGCGCACCGTCGGGTCGCATCACCGCCTACTGGTTCAATGGCGATGTGGCGGAGGCAGCCACCATCGACCCCGCGACCGGCAAGGCCGTGGCCTCGGCGGACCCCAACGCTGTGCAGCGCTGGCTCACCAACCTGCACCGCTCGCTGTTCCTCGATGACAGCGGGCGCATCGTCATGGCGCTCGGCGCGCTTGCCATGCTGGTTCTCGCGCTGTCGGGATCACTTCTCGTGGCCAGGCGGGCGGGAGGCTGGCGCCACTGGTTCTCGCCTCTCAAGGGCCCGCTTGCCGGGCGGCTGCATGTCGAGATCGCCCGCATTGCCGTGGCCGGGCTCATGCTCTCGTCGGCAACGGCGCTGTGGATGACGGCATCGACCTTCGGGTTGCTGCCGGACCAGCCGGCCGCCCTGGTGATGCCTGCCGATGTCAGTGGCAACACCGGCGTGCCGGTGGCGACGATTGACTTCCTCAAGGCAACGCCCGCCACCAGCCTGCGCGAACTCTCCTTCCCCGCCGCCGATGATCCGACGGATGTATTCACGCTCAAGACCAATGCGGGCGCGGGATTCATTGACCAGGGCACCGGCGGTCTGCTGGCGTGGAAGGACCTCACGGGCTGGGAACGCGTCTCGGAAACCATCTACATGCTGCACACCGGGCAGGGCGCGGCAACTCTTGGCCTGATCCTTGGCCTGCTGGCGCTTGGCGTTCCGGTGATGGCGGCAACCGGCACCATCATCTGGTATGCAGCACGTCGCGGCCGGCCGCGCATCACCGGCAATGTGCCGCTGGCAAAGGCCGAAACGGTCGTGCTCGTCGGCAGTGAGGGCGGCAGCACCTGGGGTTTTGCGGCCACGCTGCACAAGGCGCTGCGCGAGGCCGGACACACCGTCCATGCCGCAGCACTCTCCAGCTTCGATCCGTCACGGCTCGGCCATGCGCACCGCGTCATCATCCTTGCGGCCACCTATGGCAATGGCGACGAGCCGTCCTCGGCCAAGGGCTTCCTCGCCAAGCTCGCAGCGATGGAGACGCCGCCTGCGGCACAGCTCGCCGTGCTGGGCTTTGGTGACAGCAGCTTCCCCGCGTTCTGCGGCTTTGCCCAGCGCATCGCAACGACAGCCGCACACAAGGGCTGGACGCAGTTTCTCGACATCGCAACGGTCGATCGCCAGTCACCGCAGGACTTCGCGCGCTGGGGCAGCGACCTTGGCACCCTGATGGGGCTGCCGCTCGACCTCGTGCACCAGCCGGTGCTGCCCGCCGCAGCGCCGCTCACCCTTCTCACGCGCCGCGACTATGGGGCCGATGTGCAGGCACCGAGCGCCATCCTGCGCTTCAGCGTGCCGAAATCATCCCTGTGGCAGCGCCTGACGGGAACGGGCTTCGCCCGCTTCGAGGCAGGCGACCTGCTGGGCATCATCCCCGAAGGGTCCACCGTGCCGCGCTTCTATTCGCTGGCCTCCGGCGCAAGCGATGGCTTCATCGAGGTGGTGGTGCGCCGCCAGCCGGGCGGCCTGTGCTCGGGCCAGCTCACCATGATGGAGCCGGGCGAAACGGCGCAGGCCTTCCTCAAGTCCAATCCGGCCTTCCGCATTGGCGAGGGCAGCGCGCCGGTGATCCTCATCGGTGCGGGCTCCGGCATCGGGCCACTGGCAGGCTTCGTCCGCGCCAATGCGCAATCCCGTGCCATGCACCTGTTCTTCGGCATGCGCCACGCGGCCAGCGACTTCCTTTATGGCGAGGAGCTTGTGCAGTGGCATGAGGAGGGCAAGCTGACCAGCCTCGTCTCCGCTGCCTCGCGCGGCAAGCGGCCCCATTACGTGCAGGATGCGCTGTGCGCCGAAGCCGCCGACGTGTTGCAGTTGATTGCCGAGGGTGCACGCATCATGGTGTGCGGCGGGCGCGAGATGGCGGCCGGCGTCAGCGAGACGCTGGGCCATATCATGGCGCCTGCCGGGCTGACCCCGGCGATGCTCCGGGCCGAGGGACGCTATTTTGAAGACGTCTACTGAACCCACGCGCCATGCCCTCAACGGGCCGACCATGGGAACCCGCTGGTCGGCGCTGTTTTTTAACCCGGAGGGCTTCGACGCGGCACCGCTGCAGCACGCCCTGCAGGCGGCGGTGAACGAAGTCGACCAGCAGATGTCCGGCTGGAAGCCGGACAGCGACCTGATGCGCATCAACCGCGCAGCGGTGGGTGAGTGGCTCGAGGTGCCTGCCCGGCTCATCGAGGTGCTGCGGCTTGGCCTCGCCATCGGGCGTGCCTCCGGCGGCGCCTTCGACATCGGGGTGGGCGATGCCGTTACGGCATGGGGCTTCGGCCCGGATGCCGCGGCGGGTGAGCGCATTCGCATTGCCCTGTCGGCCAGGCGCGGCCCGAGCTGGGACGTGCTCGAGATCGAGGGTCACAGGTTGCGCAAGCGGGATGCCATCACGCTGGATCTCAACGGCATCGCCAAGGGCTATGGTGTCGATCGCCTCGCTGGCACGCTGAAGGATTTCGGCATCACATCCTATCTCGCCGGCATCGACGGCGAGATGCGCGCCTGCGGGCTCCGGCCGGATGGTGCGCCGTGGAGCATCGCCATCGAGCAGCCGGACTATGACCGCCGCGCGGCGCATTCGGTGATCGTGCTCGAAGACGGCGCCATCGCGACGTCCGGCGACTATCGCCACTGGGTTGACGTCGAGGGCCGCCGCCTGTCGCACACCATGGACCCGCGGCGCGGCGCGCCGCTGGCGCAGAGCCCCGCCTCGGTCACGGTCGTCGCCCGAAGCTGTGCCGAGGCCGATGCCTGGGCGACAGCCCTGATGGTGCTGGGCCCGGATGCGGGATGCGACATGGCCCGTACCCACGCGCTTGACGCACTCTTCCTGTTGCGGAACGCGAGAGGAGAAATCTCCGCGCGCCCGGTCGGGCAGCTGTTCGCGGCTGCCGCATGAAGCCATGCGCGTGATGATTGCAAGTTATGCCGCCATGCGTCGGTGTAAGTACAGATTACGCCGTGGCCGAAGGCTCTGTAGCGTCCCCTCAAATCTCGACAACAATCCCGGGGACGTGCGCCAATGCCGAAATCTGACAGCTACTTGATTCGGGGTGGAATTGAAGGCCGCGAGCGACTGCGGATCCTGGCCCGCGTCATGTGGCCAACCACGCTTGAATTCATCAAGCGTGTTCCGCTTGCTGCTGACGCGCGATGCCTGGACGTGGGCTGCGGTGGCGGTGACGTCTCGGTTGCGTTGAGCCGCATGGTGCCGCAGGGGCACGTGACCGGCATCGATTTTGATGCCTCGAAGGTGTTGCTCGCACAACAGGAAGCAGCGAGCCTCGGAATTCGCAATGTCGACTTCAGGGCGGAGGACGTCACGTCGCGCCCCCAGACGGATGACCTGTATGATTTCATCTATGTTCGCTTTGTCCTGACTCATCTGCGCGATCCCGCTGCAGCCCTGAGCCGCTTCTACGGCCAGCTCAAGCCGGGCGGCATGCTGGCCGTGGAGGACATCGATTTTGGCGGGCACGTCTGCTATCCACCCTCAGCCGCCTATGACAGGTATGTTGAACTCTATAGCCAAACCGCACGGGCGCGTGAATGCGATCCGTGCATCGGGCCGCGGTTGCCCAGCCTCCTGCAGTCAGCGGGCTTCTCGGATGTGAGCGTCGGCATTGTCCAGCCGTCCGGTACCTCCGGGGAGGTGAAGCTCATCGCGGCGATTACCTTCGACGCGATTGCAGAGGCTGCCCTCAAGAGCGGGCTTGACACATCGGAAAATCTTGGGGCGACGTCGGACGCACTTTATGAATTCGCACGGCAGCAGGGAAGCTTCATGAGCCTGCCAAGAATATTCCAGTGCAGCGGCGCAAGACGGCACTGACGCGTCGTGGCGTGAACAGACGCAACCAGCCCTGCCAATGCAGGGCATCAGCCAGACACAAGTGAGTGGAATCATGCAGAAGAAAGACTTGAAGATCAATCGGCGGGCTTTCATCGAGGCCACCGCGGTGCTGGGGGCAGCCAGCCAGATGTGGAGCGGCGCTGGCGTATCACCGGCGCTGGCGGCGACTGCAGGCGACATGACCCTCGAAGACATGACGGCATTGGCCGAGCACTACTATTCCGGTCTCGGCTATTCTCCGGTGAAGCCCAGTCCGGTCATAAGCAATGCGGAATTCAATGGCGGTCTCAACTATGACGAAGATGGCATGGGCGCCGGCGCAACCCGCTCCGTCTATGTCGTTCAGCCCTGCGCAAGGGTGGAAGATGCCCTCACGCCAGACAAGCCGGGAACCCTGCCGCTGTTCACTGTTTTGGGCTTTTACCCGGCGGAGGAATCGACACGGCAGCACCGGACAAGAGACCTTCTGACATTCATGACTGTGACGGCTGGTCTGGATCCAAAGCGCTTGCGGATCACCACGACGGATCTCGCGCGGCCGCTGTTCCCCGAGTTCAACAGCTTCGGCATCAGCGCGGCACAAATCCGGGTGCAGTCGCTCGAGAAGGCCAGGGCCGCTGGATCGGGGTCAGGCTGGTTTGAACCAAAGGGACATCCGAACAAGCCTGCCTACGCGAGCTATTCCATCGAATACGTGATGTCGGATGGTACCGAGATCGAGATCGCCGATGTCGGAGTGGAACCGGTTCCGCCGCACCATGGCGGCGGCGCAATCGGCCTCGACAGAATGACAATGGCCAGGAATGACCGGCTCGCGGCGTCCGGACATGAAACCTCGACCTTCAAGCAGGCAGTCGAGGCTGAGGCCAGTCGAAGCGGCAAGCCCCTGCCGCCCGGCTACTACACAATTCTCGGTCTCCCGCAGCCCGGGTGATGGTGCTTGCTGAATGAGTTCCGCTAGACCCGCTGCGCAAAATGCAGATTCGGTGCCGATCGTCGGCGATGCGCTGACGGTCTCGTTCATCGCTGCGATCAGCACACTGGCACAGGTTTCCGGCATTGCCCTGTTGCTTTTTCCTGAATTGGGTGCCTTGTCGTATGATGTCTTCCGTCGGCCTGATGGGGCCTGGGCGAAGGCGCCGGTGATGCTGGTCGCCACACCGTTTCTGACCGGATTCGTGGGTACGCTGACGGTACGAAATCTGGCGTATGGACCGTTGTCGGTTCTTATCACTGTCATGTCCGCGATGGTTATCATTCGCGTGCTCCGCTCACCCGTTGCGCCTGCCATTTCCGCGGGGCTCCTGCCCCTGACGCTTGGCGAAACCGGTTGGTGGTATGCTCCTCTGCTGCTGGTCGGCAGCGGGTTGCTGGCGCTGAGTTCCATGATCTGGCGACGTCTTCGCCCACTTCCGGCAGAGGCCGCACCACCTGACGGCCATGAAATTCCGCCCGAGACTCTGGCCGAGAAGGACTTCGCCTGGCTGCCTTTCTTCGCAGTCTTCCTGGCCGCCGGTGCCTATATTGGGACTGAGATGGGCATGCGGTTTCTATTGTGTCCGCCGCTGGCGGTCGTCGCGTTTGAAATGTTCGCCCACCGCAAGAAGTGCGCGTGGGCGATGCGTCCGTTGCTGGTGCCGGTCATCTGCTGCCTCAGTGCGACCGCGGCCTTTCTGCTTGTTGCCTGGCTCGGCGTGGGGCCTCTTGCCGCAGCACTCTCCGTCACCTGTGGCGTGGTGTTGATGCGGGTCTTCAAACTCCACTTTCCGCCCGCCATCACGGTTGGCCTGTTACCCTTCGTCATGCCGCATCTCGACGGGCGCTATCCCGCCGCGGTCACCCTCGGTGCCGTGCTCCTCTGCCTGGCATTTCTGCTGTGGCGCAAGACCAGCGCGTGGTCGCTCGCTCGCCACTGAGAGTCTTCCAGCGCTGCGCTCAGAGCCTTCTCAGGTCGCGGCTCATCGGCGCCATGACCTCGGCGCCGTTATCGGTGATGAGCAGCTGGTCCTCGATGATGAAGCCGCCGAGCCCATCAATGTACCACGGCGTCTCGAAGGCCATGACCATGTTCGGTTCGAGGATCGCCTCGGAGTCATCGGCGATGAAGGGCCATTCCTCGCTCCAGATCGAGGCGCCGACGCCGTGCCCGAAGTGGCCGCGGCCGTAGGTGTCGAAGCCCTGGTCCCACATGGTGGTGGCGACCGTTCGGTAGATGTCGTGCAGGCTGCGGCCGGGTTCGAACAGTGCCAGACCGGCATCGAAGCTGCGGTGCAGCGCATCGTGGATGGCCTGCGCCTGGGGCGCCGGGGTGCCGAGCACGGCGGTGCGGGCGCCATCTGAACTGTAGCCGGCGATGACGCAGCCGACGTCCATCTTGATGATGTCGCCCTGGGCCAGCGGCCCGCCGGGCGCGAAGCCGTCACCGCCCACCGCGATATAGGCCCAGCAGGAGTCGGGTGGCGGCAGCCCCTGGCGCGTCGCGTCGTCCTGCGCGGCGGATGCCCAGATGCGCGTCATCTCGGCGGCCGTCATGCCCGGGGCGATCTGCTCCATGAGGCTGATGAGCCCGGCGCGGGCATGCAGCGCCGCGCGGCGGAGGCGGTCGATTTCGGCAGGCTGCTTGATGGCGCGCAACCGCTCGACGATGCGGGTGGCGTCGATCCATTGCACGGGCAGGGCCTGGAATGCCGCAAAGTCGGCAGCGGGAACGAAGCCCATGTCGAGGCCGATGCGGCCCGCGAGGCCTTTCTCGTGCAGCGCCTCGCGCAGGAGGCCCAGGCTGTCTGCCAGCAGATACTGCGCCGGGCGCGGCGTGCGCTTCGGCTTGTCCGGGCTGAGCGGGAAGCGGTCGGTTTCCACCCAGATGCGGTGGCTTCGGACATCTTCAAGACCCGATGCCGCAGCGAAACTTGCGGCCTGCAGGTCACCCACGATGGCGGTGAGCGGCGCGTTCTCGTCTGCCGGCACGATGAGGACGGCGGCACCGGCACGGCGCCAGTTGCTGGCCACGCCGGGAAAGGCGCCCGAAGCCCAGCTGATGGTCTCCGGCTGACACAGCACGAGGGCCGCAAGGCCCTCGTGCTCCATCAGGCGTGACGCGCGGCGGCGGTCGATAAAGCCCGGCACCGCGCTTGGTTCTTACTTGGTCGTCAGGTTGTAGTAGACCACGTCGGCGCTGGGTCCGAAGATGAAGTCCTTGACGTTGGACCGCGTGGCGACCTGCTTGGTCTCCTGGAACATGATGGCATAGGGGCCTTCGTCCAGGACCTTCTTCTGCTCGTCGAGGTACATCTGCTTGCGCTTGGCCTCGTCACGCTCGCGCACCGCGTCCGCCGTCATCTTGTTGACGGCGTCGTCCTGCCACGAGTTGCGCCAGGCCAGCGGCTTGCCCTTGGAGGCTGCGTCGGAATTGTCCAGGTTGTTGGCAAAGCCGTCGGCATTGGTGTGCGGGTCCATGTAGTCCGGGCCCCAGTAGATCATCAGCAGCTGGTGCTCGCGGGCGCGGTACTTGGTGAGCAGCGCCTTGGTTTCCGCCGGGATGATGTTCACCTTGATGCCGCCTTGCGCCATGGTGGACTGCACCGACTGGGCGATGTTGTTGAAGGGCGAGGAGTTCGGCGCATCGAGCGTGATCTCGAAGCCATCCGGGTAGCCGGCCTCCTTGAGCAGCGCCTTGGCCTTCTCGGGGTCGAACTTGTAGGGGTTCTCATCGAGAGCAGCCCAGAAGCCCGAGGCCCAGAAGGATTCGTGCACCTGCGCACCGCCCTGCATGATGGAGTTCACGATGCCATCATAGTCGATGAGGTAGCGCAGCGCCTGGCGCACGCGCACGTCCTGCAGTTCCTTCTGCTTGACGTTCATGCCGATGTAATAGAGCAGCGCCTGGGGAGACGGCGTGATGGTGACATCCGCGTTGCCCTTGAGGCTGGTGACCTGATCGCCCGTCAGGTTGAGGGCGACGTCGGTGTCACCCTTCTCGATCAGCAGACGCTGGGCCGCGGGTTCCGGCACGTGGCGGATGACCACGCGCTTCATGGCGGGCTCGCCGCCGCGATAGCTGGGGTTGGCCTCGAGCACCACGCTCTCGTTGGGCTTCCAGCCCTTCAGCGTGTAGGCGCCTGAGCCGGCGGTGTTGGTCTTCAGCCATTCATAGCCAAAGTCACCGTTCGCCTCATGCGCCATGGCCGTCTTCTGGTCGACCACGGAGCCCACCACGGAGGACAGCAGCGCGTTCACCAGCGAGGGCGCGAAGTCGACGCCGATCTTGACGACGAGCGTCGAGTCATCGGGTGCGGTGACCATCTGGTCGACGTTCTCGGGCGTCCAGCCGAGCTGCGACAGCAGGAAGACCGGGGTCTTGTTGAGCTTGATCACCCGCTGCAGCGAGAAGGCCGCATCCTGGGCGGTGACGGGATTGCCGGACGCGAACTTCAGGCCGGGGCGAATCTTGAGGGTAAAGGTCTTGCCGTCGTCGCTCACCGTCTGGGATTCGGCAACGCCACCCACCAGCTTGGTGATGTCGGTGGGTTCGAAGCGCATGATGCGGTCATAGGTGTTGGCGAGAACCTGGATGCCGCTGAGCTCATAGGCTTCTGCGGGGTCGAGCGAGATGATGTCGTCGATGTTCTCGGCGATGACCAGCGTGTCCTTCGGCGTCTCGGCCATGGCGACCGGCGACAGCGCGGCAATGGCGCCGGCCAGAAGTGCAAATTTAAAGGCTTTCAGCATGAATATCTCCCTGTTGCCCAATTTCCGCCGTCCGCGCGTCCGTCTGGGCTCCGGGCGCGGCTTGGGTCATAACAGAACGTTTTTGACCGGCTGGCAAGTGCAGCAAAACTAAAGCGCCGCCACGGCGCGGGTAAAGCCGCGGCTGGCCTCCACCAGTTCCCGCGTGTAGGCCTCCCGTGCGCCGCCGTTGCGCAGCTCCTCTGCCGTCAGCACCTCGACGAGCTTGCCCGCCTGCATGATCGCAATCCGGTTGCAGAGATGGGCGACCACGCCCAGGTCATGGCTGACCAGGATGATGGTGAGGCGGTTGGCCTGCTTCAGCCGGGCGATGAGGTTGAGGATTTCCGCCTGCACCGAGACGTCGAGCGCCGAGGTGGGCTCGTCGAGCAGCAGGATGGGCGGGCGCAGGATCAGGGCGCGGGCGATCGCCACGCGCTGGCGCTGGCCACCGGAAAGCTGGTGGGGATAGCGGAAGCGGTGCTCGGGCTTCAGGCCCACCTCGTCGAGCGCTGCGGCGATGCGCGCGTCGTGCCGGTCGAGGCCATGGATGATCAGCGGCTCGCGCAGGATCTGGTCGGCCGTCTGGCGCGGGTGCAGCGAGGCATAGGGGTCCTGGAACACGAACTGCAGCTGCCGCCGGTCGGCCTTGGTGCGGCGCTGGGCGATGGGCCGCCCGTGCACGGCGAGCGTGCTGCTCTCAGAGGCGACGAGGCCGGCGATGGCTTTGAGCACCGTCGACTTGCCGGAACCCGATTCACCCACGATTCCGAAGCTCTCGCCCTCGGCGACCGAGAAGCTGACGCCGCGCACCGCATGGACGGAGCGTCCATCGGCGTGAAAACTCACCCGCAGGTCCTGGACATCGATCATTCCAGCCATGCGGGGTCCCTCGTCACGGTGGCGAGCGTTGCGCGGGGCGCGTCGAGCGAGGGTGCGGCGGCCAGCAGGGCGCGGGTGTAGGGGTGCCTGGCCGCGCCCAGGTCGCGCGCCGAGATCTGCTCGAGGATGCGTCCGCCATACATGATCAGCACGCGGTCGCAGAAGCTCGAGACGATGTTGAGGTTGTGGCTGATGAAGATCAGCCCCATGCCGCGGTTGCGCACCAGGTCATCGAGGATGCGCAGCACCTCGTTCTGCACCGTCACATCGAGAGCCGAGGTGGGTTCGTCGGCAATCAGCAGGTCGGGCTCCGCCACCAGCATCATGGCGATCATGGCGCGCTGGCCCATGCCGCCCGACAGCTGGTGCGGATATTGCTGGAACACCGCGTCCGGCTGGCGGATCTTGACCGCCTCCAGCATGTCCAGCGCCCGGCGCTCCGCCTCGCGGCGCGAGATGTCGAGATGGAGGAGACATGTTTCGACGATCTGGTCGCCGATGCGGCGCACCGGGTTCAGCGAATACTTGGGGTCCTGCATGATCATCGACAGGCGCCGACCGCGCAGCTTCTGCCAGTCGGCATCGCTGGCGCCGAGCAGCGATTGTCCGTCGAAGTCCATGCGGCTGGCCGTCACCACGCCAGGCTTGGGGATGAGGCCGAGCAGGGCGCGGCCCATGGTGGACTTGCCGGATCCGGACTCGCCCACCACGCCCAGCCGCTCATGGCCGAGCGTGAAGCTCGCCTCGCGCAGGGCCTTGGTGACACCGCTGCGGCCGGGATAGGAGACGCTGAGGTTCTCGACGCTGAGAAGGGGCGCTGTCACGAGGTCTCCTTGGGGTCGAAGACGTCGCGCAGCCCATCACCCAGCAGGTTGAAGCCGAGGCTCACGAGGAAGATGGCGACGCCGGGGATGGTCGACACCCACCACTGGTCGAGGATGACGTCGCGCCCCGCCGAGACCATGGCGCCCCACTCGGCCGTGGGCGGCTGCGCGCCGAGCCCGAGGAAGCCCAGGCCCGCCGCGGTGAGGATGATGCCCGCCATGTCGAGCGTCAGCCGCACGATCACCGAGGACAGGCACAGCGGCACGATGTGGCGAAGCAGGATGCGCCAGGTGGAGGCGCCCTGCAGCACCACGGCCTGGATGAAGTCGCTCCTGGCGATGGTGATGGTCTCGGCCCGCGCGATGCGCGCGTAGGGAGGCCAGGCAGTGAGCGAGATGGCGATCACCGCATTCTCGATGCCCGGCCCCAGCGCCGCCGCGAAGGCCAGCGCCAGCACGAGGCGCGGGAAGGCGAGGAAGACGTCGGTGATGCGCATCAGCACGATGTCGACCCAGCCGCCGAGATAGCCCGCCAGCGTGCCGACGGCGAGCCCGATGGGCGCCACCAGCACCGACACCAGGGCCACGATGGTGAGCGTCACGCGCGAGCCATAGAGGGTGCGGGAATAGATGTCGCGGCCAAGCTCGTCGGTGCCGAACCAGTGCGCGGCGGAAGGCTGTGCCAGCCGGTTGCCGAGGTCCTGCGCGATGGGCGAGATGCCGCGATCCAGCAGCGGCGCGAAGATGGCAATCAGCACCAGCACGGTGACGATCACCAGTCCTGCAAGGCCCGGTGGATTGGAGAGGATGGCGAGCAGGCCGCGGTAGAGGCTGCCCAGCACCGCCTGCCGGCGCGAGCCCGGGGCCTCGTCGAGGAGCCAGTGCGAGAGGGATTGCGTCATGCGCCGCGCAGCCTCGGGTCGAACACCCGGTAAAGGAGGTCGCTCACCAGGTTGACGCCGATGAACACAGCACCCACCAGAATGGTGCCGCCCAGCACCGCGTTCATGTCGCCGTTGAACAGGGCACGCGTGATGTAGAGGCCGAGGCCGGGCCAGGCGAAGACTGTTTCCGTCAGCACCGCGCCCTCGAGCAGCGAGGCATAGCTGAGGCCGATCACCGTGATCAGGGGCACCATGATGTTGGGGAAGGCATGCCGCCACACTGCACCCCAATAGGACCGACCCTTGACGCGCGCCGTCGTCACATATTCCTGTGACAGCTGGGTGATCATGAAGCTGCGCGTCATGCGCGCGATATAGGCGAGCGAGAAGAAGCCGAGGATGGCGGCGGGCAGGATGAGGTGGCTGAAGGCATTGCGGAAGATGTCCCAGTCGCCGTCGATTGCTGAATCGATGAGGATGATGCCGGTGCGCGGCGTCACGATGTCCTCGTAGAACACGTCGAGGCGGCCGGTGCCGGACACCCAGCCGAGCTTGCCGTAGAAGACGAAGAGCCCGACAAGGCCCAGCCAGAACACCGGCACGGAATAGCCGAAGAGGCCGACGACGCGCACCACGTGGTCCGCCCAGCGGCCCTTGCGTGCACCGGCAAGCACCCCCGCAGGGATGCCGGCGGCGACTCCGATGATGATCGCCAGCGTCGCGAGTTCAAAGGTCGCGGGGAACACCCGCAGGAGGTCGGACAGCACGGGCTGCGACGTCAGGACGGAGATTCCGAAGTCGCCACTGATGAGGCGCTTCACATAGAGCGCGTATTGCACGATGAGCGGCTTGTCGAGGCCCATGGCATGGAAGGTCTGGTCGTAGACCTGCTTGGAGGCCTTGTCGCCCACCACCGCAAGAACCGGGTCGATCCGCGTGAGCCTGCCGATCAGGAACGTCACGGCGGTGAGGCCGATGAATGTCATGATCAGGGTGACAGCGAAGGACAGGAGCTGGCGGAAGATCCGCCCTGCCATACCCGACCCCATGTTTTCCGCCCTTCACGCTAATTCGTGGCCCATCATGCGAAGTTTCAGGCGCTTGTGTCAAACCGCGTGCCAACGCCATGCCGGCTGCCGCATGCAAGCCTTTCGCCATCCCGTGCAAGTCACGGCGCGTCGGACGCAGCCAGAACAAACCTCGGGACTAACATCTAAATAATTGATTTATTTGAAGTAAGATAGTTGATTGCGGGCGCTCCCTTTGGCCGTGGGCCTCGGGGTCCGGCGGGCTAGTTGCCGGCGCCACCAAAGGACAGGCTCATGAATTCGTGGAAGGTGCGGGCGGCCGGGCTTTGGCCCTTGGTGGGATTCCATGCGAGGCCGACGTCCATGGTGGGGATGTCCGCCACGACGTTGCGAAGTTCGATGCGCTGGCCCTCGAGTGACCAAGGCCGGTAGACCATGTCCGACAGGATCGTGACGCCCATGCCGTCAGCCACCATGGAGCGGACCGCCTCCACCGACGAGGTGGTGAAGATGATGTCAGGGCGGAGGCCCGTGTCCTTCCAGTAGCGTGAGGCCGTCTGGTTCGCCTCGTCGACCGTCAGCATGACATAGGGCTCTGCGGCCACGTCATCCAGCGTGATCGCCTCCGCGGCGAGCAGTCGATGCTCGACTGGAAGCCACAGCCGGCGGCGGGAGCGGATCAGGGTTTCATAGGCCAGACGCTTCCTGTCCTGCAGGTTGGAGACCAGCATCACCGCGAGATCCAGTGAACCGTCCTTGAGGCCGCCCTCGATGGCGTTGCGCGGAAGTTCGTACAACTCCGCCCGGATGCGCGGGTAGCTGCGCGCGAAGCGCGTGTAGTGGCGGGGCAGGAAGTAGCCCGCAACCGTATAGGAAACGCCAATGCGCACCGTGCCGCTGATGGCGGTGTCCTCGGTCAGGGGGGCGTGCTGGGCGGCGTTGACGGCCGCCATGATGTTGCGGGCATGCTGCAGGAAGCGCGCACCCTCGGCGGTGAGCGAAACGCCGGTTGGCAGGCGCTTGAACAGCGCGACCCCGGTATCTTCCTCCAGCTGCTTGATGGCCGCCGTCACCGCCGACTGCGAGACGTTGAGCTCGATCGCCGCCTGGCTCACCTGCGCGGCATCCGCCGTGGCGATGAAATAGCGGACCTGCTTGAAGGAAAGCGCCATATCTGATTTTCCGATATCGGGATGCAGTTTTTCTGATTTTACAATATTTGCAATGTCCCGCAAGGTCTTCCATCAATATGGCGCTTAAGCGCAGGGCGTACAGGGCAGGAGGTTCAGGTGACAGTCATCAACTGTGACATGGGCGAGGCGTTCGGCCTCTACAAGATGGGCGACGATGCAGGGCTCATGCCCTTGATCGACGTGGCCAATGTGGCCTGCGGCTTCCATGGTTCCGACTTCAACCACATGCGCACCACCGTGCAGCTCGCCAAAAAGCATGGCGTGAAGGTGGGCGCGCACCCCTCGCTTCCCGACCTCCAGGGCTTCGGCCGCCGCGAGATGAAGATGGGCCGCGACGAGCTCACCAACTGCATCATCTACCAGGTTGGCGCGCTGAAGGGCTTCCTCGAGGCCGAGGGCATGGTGCTGAACCACATCAAGCCGCACGGCTCGCTCTATGGCATGGCGGCGCGGATGGAGGAGGTGGCCCAGGCAGTTGCCGATGCGGCGGACGTCTTCAAGGTGCCGCTGATGGGCATGATCAATACCTTCCACGAGAAGGTCTATACGGCGCGCGGCCACACGTTCATCGCCGAATTCTATGCCGACCTCGACTACCGTGACGACGGTTCGCTTATCATCACCCGTGAGCATGAGGCGAAGGACCCCACCCATGCCGCGGCCCTGTGCCTGCGCGCCATCCGCGAGGGCAAGGTGAAGGGCGTGGGCGGCGGCGACGTGGCGGTTCGGGCCGATGCGATCTGCGTGCACTCCGACACGCCCAATGCGGTGGCCATCGCCCGCACCGTGCGCGAGGCCGTGAACCCTTACATCGACGCTGCCTGACAAACCCAGAAACGAGGACAGACAATGGCCCAGCTTCTCTCGCCGCTGCCCGGAACCTTCTACAGGAAGCCCGCGCCCGACAAGCCCTCCTACAAGAATGACGGCGACAAGGTCGCCAAGGGCGACGTGATCGGGCTGATCGAGGTCATGAAGTCGTTCACCGAGGTGAGGGCCGATGCCGCCGGCAAAATCAAGTTCCTGGTGGACAATGAAGAACCGGTAATGGCCGGCCAAGCGCTGGCGGAGATCGGCTGAACATGGCCATCGCCAAGCTCCTCATCGCCAATCGCGGCGAGATCGCGGTGCGCATCATCCGCGCCGCGCGGGAGCTTGGCATCAGGACCGTGCAGGTGCATTCGGCGGCGGATGCCGAGATGCTGGCCGTGAAGATGGCCGACGAGGCGGTGAACATCGGCCCGCCGCATGCCGCGAAGTCCTATCTCAATATCGAGAACATCCTCAAGGCGGCGAGGGACACAGGCGCCGATGCGGTGCACCCCGGCTATGGCTTCCTGGCCGAAAATGCGGGCTTTGCCGATGCGGTCGAGGCCGCAGGGTTGGTCTTCGTCGGCCCCAGGGGCGACTCGATCCGCGTGATGGGCGACAAGGTTGCGGCCCGCGTGGCGGCCGAGGCGGCGGGCGTTCCGGTGGTGCCGGGCTCGGATGGCCGCGTCGATGATCCGGAGCAGGCCAAACACATCGCCATGGCCATCGGCTTTCCCATCATGATCAAGGCGGCGGCGGGTGGCGGCGGGCGCGGCATCCGCATCGCCCACGACATGACGGAATTCGAGACGCTGATGCCGCAGGCCTCCGCCGAAGCCAAGGCCGCTTTCGGCGACGGCGGCCTCTATATCGAGAAGGTGATCGAGCGGGCGCGCCACATCGAGGTGCAGATCTTAGGCGACGGCACCCGCGCCATCCACTGCTTCGAGCGCGAGTGCTCGCTGCAGCGCCGCCGCCAGAAGGTGTGGGAAGAAGCACCCTCCGCGGTGCTGCCGCAGTCGATCCGCGAGAAGCTCTGCGCCTCTGCCGTGGCGCTGGCCGAGGCCGTGAACTATCGCGGCGCCGGGACACTCGAATATCTCTATGACGATGTGACGCATCACTTCTATTTCATCGAGATGAACACCCGCATCCAGGTGGAACACCCGGTAACGGAGATGATTACCGGCATTGACCTTGTCCGCGAGATGATCCGCATTGCCGGCGGCGCCCCCCTGTCGATCCGGCAGAAGGATGTGAAGATGCACGGCCACGCCATAGAAGTGCGCATCAATGCCGAAGACCCGGCGAAGAATTTCCAGCCGGCACCCGGAACGGTGACGGCGCTGCGCGTTCCCGGCGGCCCCGGCACGCGCTTCGATACCATGCTCTACCAGGGCTACCAGGTGCCGCCCTTCTATGACTCTCTTCTTGGCAAGCTGATCGTCTGGGACGAGACGCGCGAAGGAGCGATCGCCCGGATGCGCCGCGCGCTTGACGAACTCGAGGTCGAGGGCCTTTCGACCACCAAGCCCCTGCACCAGTTGCTGGCGCGGGACGCGAGTGTCGCGAAGGCGGATTTCCACACGCGCTGGCTCGAGCCGTGGCTCGAGGCAAACGCCCACAGACTGAACTCATGAGGAGGATGGCGCTGAGATGAAGACGCGGTATTCCTATGGAGGCGACGAGCATATCTTCGTTGAGTGCGACGAGGAAATGTCACTCGAGGCCTTCTTCAAGTCGCTGTCCATGGCGACGGCGATCAAGAAGGCCAAGATCAAGGGCGTGACCGAGATCTGCCCGGCGAACGCCTCGATGCAGGTGAAGTTCGATCCGGACATCATCAAGCCTTCGGACATGCTGAAGGAGTTGAAGGCGATCGAGAAGGCGGCGGCCAAGGCCAAGCCCATCATCAAGTCGCGCATTATCGAGATCCCGGTTCTCTACAATGACCCGTGGACGCACGAAACGCTGATGCGCTTCCGCGAGCGCCACCAGGATCCTAAGTCAATCGATATTGAATACACCGCGCGCATCAACAACCTCGATGGCGTGGATGGCTTCATCAAGGCGCATTCGGGTGCGCCGTGGTTCGTCTCGATGGTGGGCTTCGTGGCGGGGCTTCCCTTCCTCTACCAGATGGTGGACCGCAAACGGCAGATCCAGTCGCCCAAGTACCTCAGGCCCCGCACCGATACGCCCAAGCTCACGGTGGGCCATGGTGGCTGCTTCGGCTGCATCTATTCGGTGCGCGGCGCCGGTGGCTACCAGATGTTCGGCATCACGCCCGTCCCGATCTATGACCCCAACCAGAAGATCAAGCACCTGAAGGACTTCATGTGCCTGTTCCGGCCGGGTGACATCGTCAAGTGGAAGCCGATCGACCGGGAAGAATATGATGCCACTGTTGCGGCGGTCGAGAAGGGCAAGTTCAAGCTCAAGATGAAGGACGTGACCTTCGACCTGTCCGAATTCAAGAAGGACATGGATGGTTACAACGCCAAGCTGATGGGGGCGCTCAATGGCCGTTAACGTCATCAAGCCGGGCCTGTCCACCACGGTGCAGGACCTGGGTCGCCCGGGCTATTACAACATCGGTATTCCGCTGTCGGGCGGCATGGACCGCCTGGCGCTGAAGGCGGCGAACCTTCTCGTCGGCAACAAGGAGGGTACGGCCGTCCTCGAAGCCGTGTTCATGGGCCCCGAGCTCAAGTTCGCCGAGGATGCGACGGTGGCCGTGACGGGTGCCGAGCTTCCGCCGCGCGTCGATGGCGAGCCGCGGGAGACATGGACCTCCTTCAAGGTGAAGAAGGGGCAGACCCTTTCCTTCGACTTCCTCAAGAAGGGCGCGCGCGCCTATATCGCCATCTCCGGCGGTATCGACGTTCCCGTCGTGCTCGGCTCTCGCTCCACCTATACGCTCGGGGCGCTCGGTGGCTTCAAGGGCCGCAAGCTCGAGGCGGGTGACAAGTTGCCGGTTGGCAAGGGCAGGGGTGCGAAGGAAGGCCGGACGATTCCGGAGAAGCTGCGCCGTGCGCCGGGTGCCCCCGCCGAACTGCGCATGCTGCCGGGCCTCTACTGGCACCGCATCACCGCATCTGCCGGCAAGCACTTCTTCGAGGACACCTGGAAGGTTGCGCCGGAGGCGGACCGCATCGGTTATCGCTTCCGCGGTGGACGCCCGCTGGAATTCGTGCCGCGCGAGCAGCCCTTCGGCGCGGGTTCCGACCCGTCCAACATCGTCGATGCCTGTTATCCTTACGGCTCCATCCAGGTGCCCGGCGGCACGGAACCGATCGTGCTGCATCGCGACGCGGTATCGGGCGGCGGCTACTTCATGGTGGGCACCGTTGTGTCCGCCGACATGGACCTGATCGGGCAACTCCAGCCGCACACCACGGCGCGCTTCGTCGAGGTGACAATGGCGCAGGCGCTGAAGGCCCGCAAGGACCAGGCGAAGCTCTATGAAAAACTCAAGGCATCTCTCTGAGGATCATGCACATGAATGGAAATCTTCTCTCCACCGTCTGGCCGAAGTCGCAGCTGCTGCACAAGGCAGTAGCCGTCGGCCTCGGCATCGCCATCCTGACGCTCGCCTCCAAGGTGCAGGTGCCCTTCTGGCCGGTGCCGATGACGCTGCAAACGCTCGCCGTGCTGATGATCGGCGCCACTGCCGGCATGCGGCTCGGCGCATCCACGGTGCTGGCCTGGCTTGGCCTTGGCGCGCTTGGAGCACCGGTCTTCGCCACGGGCGCAGGCCTTGCCTATATGATGGGCCCGACGGGCGGCTATCTCGCGGGCTTCCTGCTGGCGGCTGTCATCGTCGGTTATCTGGCAGACAAGGGACATGGCCGCACCATCCTATCAGCGCTGGCCATGCTGCTGGCCGGTGAAGTGGCGATCTATGCGCTGGGCCTTGGCTGGCTGTCGGCGCTGTTCGGGACGCAGAAAGCGGTCTCCGCTGGCCTCTTACCCTTCATTCCGGCCGAAATCCTCAAGCTGGCGCTGGGCACGGCCATCCTCACCACCGCCTGGAAGCAGGCGAAGCGCTGATGGCCTCAGCCGTGGGCAGGAGACTTCACTCTGGCCTGCTCACGGTATTCCTTGGGCGGAACACCGAAATGCGCCTTGAAGGCCCGCGAGAACTGGGCCTGGTCGCTGAAACCCCAGCGATAGGCAATCTCGGCCACCGTCTGGCGGTTGGCGGCGTCGCGCAGCGCCTCACGGCACGCCTCGAGCCGCTGGTCGCGGATCCAGCTGCCGAGCGTCTGGTTGGTGTCGCGGAACAGTTCGTGCAGGTAGCGGGTGGAGATGCCGCAGCCCCGCGCGATGGCTTCGGGGTCGAGTTCCGGGTCAGCCATGTTGCGGCGAACGAAGGCCTCGATGCGGGTCAGATGGGCCTCGCGCACCGTGGAATTGCCGGTGGTGAGCGTGCGCCCGTCGGCCTTCAGCGCCAGCACGAGCAGGTCGATCAGCTGCCGGCCCACCGTGGCGCGGGTCTCCGGGCTCATGGCGTCGAAGCGGTTGGGGATCAGATGCAGCATGTCGGTGAACAAGCCGCCCGCCCCTTCGGTGGCGTTGAACTGCAGCGAGCAGAAGCGGTCTGGCTGGCGGATGCGTCCACCCAGCGCCTTGGCCTCCACCTTCATCACCCACAGGTCTGCCGCCTCGGCGTGGCTGAACTCATAAGGCTCATGGCTGCGCTCAAGGATGAATCCGCCTGGGTTGCAACGCACGTCCTTGCCGCATTGCGAGAAGAATACTTCGGAATGAGCGGGAACGGTAACGAGGAAGTGTTCCTCACGCTCGGCCTTGAAGTGCTGCGGCAGGCGCCTGTACTGCAGCGCCTCCGAGGTGAGGCGGGAGAGCGAAACATCGCCCAGCGTCCACAGCGACAGGTCGCCGGCGAAATGATGCGGGTTCTTGAATTGCAGGTCGAGTGGGAAATAGGCCGTCGCAATGGCATCATGCCAGTGACGGCTCCGATCATGTGCAGGCGTTTCGGACGTGGTGATCGTCGTCTTCATGGTCGCGTCCCGTCAGGTGCCCGAAGCTTAGGCAGGGGGCGCTTGGCTTGCAACCCGTTCCTGGCCTTGTGCGCCACACGTCAAATGAGGGTGCCGAGGCTGCAAAGACTTGAGGTCACGAAGGCACCTAAGGTCGATGCTCGGAAAGGTGCGCCAGGCATCGCGCAGGGGCGTAACAGGCCCGGTCAGGGCCTGTTTACGCGTGCGCGCGATCTGGCGTGCCCCACAACAGCGAGGACAGCATGATGGCCAAGGCAGCGAAAAAGCCGGCGAAAAAGGTCGCGAAGAAACCCGCCTCGAAACCGGCAGTGAAGGTGGACCCGATCACCCTGTCGGTGGTGCGCGGCGTGCTGGAGACGACGCAACGCGAGATGACGCTGGCGCTGGAGAAGACGGCGCGCTCCTCGGTGTTCAACCTCGCGCATGACTATTCGACGGCGCTGTTCAACGCCAAGCCCGAAATGATCCTGCAGGGGCAGGACATTCCCATTCACCTCGGTTCGCTCATACCAGCCATGAAGTCGGTGGCCAAGTTCTTCGAGGGCGATATCCACGAGGGCGATCTCATCCTCCACAACGACCCGGCCTTCGGCGGCAGCCATGCCATCGACACCTGCATGTACAAGCCGGTGTTCTACAAGGGCAAGCTCGTCTACTGGACGGTCTGCAAGGGCCACTTGACTGACATCGGCGGCCCGGTGCCGGCCGGCTACAACCCCAATGCCAAGGACATCTACGCGGAGTGCCTGCGCATTCCACCGGTGAAGATCTGGGACCGTGGCAAGCCGCGCCATGACGTGCTCAACATGATCCTCACCAACATGCGCGCACGACGTGACCAGGAGGGCGACTTCAACGCGCTGATCGGCGCCTGCCAGGTGGGCGAGCGCAACCTCATCGCCATGCTCGACAAGTATGGCCAGCAGACGGTCGATGCCTGCATCAACGAACTGCTCGACATGGCCGACCGCCACATGCGCGGCCTCATCAAGACGGTGCCAGACGGCACCTATGAGGGTGTTGCCATTCTCGAGGACGCAGGCCACGGCTTCGGCGACTTCGAGATCAAGGCCAAGGTGAAGATCAAGGGCGACACCTGCCATATCGCCATCACATCGCCGCCGCAGATTCCCTATTTCATCAACTCCTATGAGGGCAACTCGCATTCCGGTGTCTATCTCGGCCTGATGATGTTCGCGGCACTGCCACCGCCCTACAATGAGGGGCTTTACCGCTGCGTCTCGCTCGATTTCGGGCCAAAGGGCACGATCTGCAACGCGCAGGAACCGGCTCCGCACATGAACTGCACCACGACGCCGATGGAAACCCTGACCGATGCCGTGCGGCTCGCCTTCGAGAAGGCCATGCCCTCCAAGGTGGCGGCGAGCTGGGGCCATGCCAACGGCCTCAACATCGCGGGCTGGGATTCTCGAACCAACGAGGAATTCGTAACCATGGTGCTGGCGACCATCATCTCTGGCGGCGGCGCCACGCCGCAGCAGGATGGCTGGCACGCGGTGGGTCCCGAATGCTGCTTCGGCGCGCTGACATCGGGTGACGTTGAACTGCTCGAATATTCCTACCCGATCATCATCCACAAATACTCGCTGATGACCGATTCAGGAGGTGCCGGCAAATTCCGTGGTGGCTCCGGCACGGCCTGGGAGGTGGAACCTCTCGACAAGGAGATGCTGTGCATCGGCTTTGGTGAAGGCCGCCGCATTCCTGCGATGGGTGCCGCTGGCGCCAAATCGAAGGACATCGACTCCAAGGTGGGCCGCGTGATGCTGAACCGCGGCGGCAAGCCCGAAGTCAAGCGCACCAATATCATGGAGACGATCAAGCCCGGCGAGACCGTCACCAACATGAACCCCGGCGGCGGCGGCTATGGCAATCCCTATGAGCGGCCGATCGAGAAGGTCGTCTGGGACGTCAAAAACGGCCTCGTCTCGGTGAAAGGCGCAAAGGAAGATTATGGCGTGGTGATCACCAATCCTGAAACCCTCGATGTCGACATGGCCGCCACCACGCGGCTGCGGTCGGCGGCTTGAGAGAGGGAGGCACGACCATGCGCACGACATATCGTCTCGGCATCGATGCTGGCGGCACCTTCACGGATTTCGTCGTCGCCAACCGCAACACGGGCGATGTCAAGCTGTTCAAGGCGCTTTCGACGCCATCGGACCCCACCAAGGCCATCGAGAACGGCCTGAAGCTGATCGCCGACGACTTCGGCATCACGCCTTCGGACCTTGTTTCCGACTGCGACCTCTGCATCAACGGCACCACCGTGGGCCTCAATGCCCTGATCACCCACCGTGGTGGCAAGACGGGCCTCATCTGCACGGCGGGCCATGAGGACTCGATCGAGATCCGCAACGGCCACAAGGAAGATGGCTTCCGTTACGACCCGGAGTATCCGGCAGCAACCATGCTGGTGCCGCGCTACCTCAGGAAGGGCGTGCGCGAGCGCGTGCTGTCGGACGGTTCGGTACGCCTCACGATGGAGGAGGCAGATGTGCGCGAGGCCTGCGAAGCCTTCGCGAAGGAAGGTGTCGAGACCGTTGCCATCTCCTTTGTCTGGTCGGTCTTGAACCCTGAGCACGAGCGCCGCGCCGCCGAGATCGTCCGCAAGATGTTGCCGGACGTGATCCTCACCGTGGGCTCCGAACTCTATCCGCAGGTGCGCGAATACACCCGCACCTCTACGGCGGTGGTGAACGCTTATCTCGCTCCCGTCATGCGCAAATACGTGAAGGCGGTGGATGCCTATTTCCGCTCGCTTGGTGCGCAGCAGCCGGTGCGCTACTTCCAGTCCAACGGCGGGCTTGCCATTGGCCAGGCGATGACCGATCGGTCCGTTTATGCCATCAACTCCGGCCCTGCATCCGCGCCACAGGCTGGCCTCTATGTCTGTGCCCCGTTCAAGAAGAAAAACGTGATCACGGTCGACATGGGTGGCACGTCCTTTGATATCACGCTGACCAAGGACGGCCAGACCAACCTCAACAAGAACATCGACTTCCTGCGCTATCGTATCGGCGTGCCGATGATCCAGGTGGAAACGCTGGGTGCCGGCGGCGGCTCGATCGGCTGGATCGACTCGCTCGGGCTGATCCAGGTCGGCCCGCAATCAGCAGGCTCGGAACCGGGGCCCGCCTGCTATGGCCAGGGTGGCACGGAGCCGACGACGTCCGACGCCAACCTGGTGCTTGGTTACCTCAACCCTGATGGCCTGCTCGGCGGCAAGCTGCCGCTGGACTTGGATAAGGCGAAGAAGGCCATCAAGACCAAGGTGGCAGACAAGCTCGGCATCTCGGTCGAGCGGGCTGCCTACGGCATGTACACCATCGTCAACAACAACATGGTAAATGGCATCCGCCGCGTCTCGGTGGAACGCGGCTATGATCCGCGCGATTTCGTGCTGGTGGGTGCAGGTGGCGCCACCGCTGCGCACATCACCGCACTGGCGCGCGAGATGGGCATCGACACCATCATCCTGCCGAAGCTTGCCTCCGGTCTCTGCGCCTTCGGCCAGATCATCTCGGACGTCAAGTACAACTACATGGCCACGGCGCCTTTGCGCCTCGACAATGCCGCCGCCTACAAGCGCATCGACACGCTGTTCGGCGAGATCGCGAAGCAGAGCGTGGCGCATCTCAAGTCCGATGGTTTCAAGGCCGGCCAAATCGACGTGAAGCGCAGCCTGGACATGCGCTACGTGGGCCAGGTGCATGAATGCACGGTCGATATCGCCACCTTCCCGATCAACGCAAAGACCATCGAGAAGGTGAAGGACGCCTTCCACAGCCGTCATGAGGAACTCTACACCTATTCGGAGCGCCACAATGCTGTGGAGGTGGTCAACATCGAGTCGACTGTTTACGGTCGCATCGACAAGCCCAAGGCGCCCAAGCTGAAGAAGGGCGCACCCGTTTCCAAGGCGCTGAAGGGCCATCGCAAGGCCATCTTCGAGGCCTCCGGAAAATCGACCAAGACTCCGATCTATGACGGTGCCAGACTGGGCGCGGGCGCGAGCCTGTCGGGTCCCGCCATCATCGAGGAGGTGACGACCACCATCGTTATCGAACCGGGCTGGACTGCGACGCTCGATGCCAGCGGTTCCTACGTCATCACGCGCAAGAAGAAATAACGGAGGGTCATGGACCAGGCGCTTTCAGCAACGGATGTCTCGGTCTCCTTCGAGGGGCTTCGTGCCCTCTCGAAGGTGACGCTGGACGTGCCGCGCGCGAAGGTGACGGGCCTGATCGGCCCCAATGGGGCGGGCAAGACAACGCTCGTCAATGTGCTCACCGGGTTCCAGAAGCCGACCGATGGGTCCGTGAGCCTGGACGGCGAGAGCATGATCGGCGTTCCGCCGTACAAGGTGCGCCAGAAGGGCATTGCCCGTACCTTCCAGTCAGGACGGCTCTTCGCGGATCTCTCAGTGCTCGACAATCTGGAGGTCACGGGTGTCGGTCTCGGCCTCGCACGCCGCGAGGCTGCGAAGAAGGCGGACGCGATGCTGGAGTGGATCGGCATCGCCCACCTTGCCGAGCGCACGGCTGGCGGACTTCCCTACACCGATGAACGCCGCGTCGCCATTGGCCGCGCGCTAATGCTCGACCCCAGCTATCTCCTGCTTGACGAGCCCGCTGCCGGCATGTCGGCGGAGGAGGCGGCTGACCTTGCCAGGCTGATCCGTCGCATCATCGCGGAAATGAAATGCGGCGTGTTGCTCATCGAGCATAATATTGGTCTTGTGCTGAACATCTGCGACCACATCCATGTGCTGGATTCGGGCGAAGTGATCGAGGTGGGGCCGCCATCCGTCATCAAGGCCTCTGAGCGGGTGCGCCACGCCTACATGGGTACCCAGGCTGAAGCGGAAGGAGCGGTGCTGTGAGCCTCCTCTCCGTCGACAACATCTCGGTTCGCTATGGCCAGCTCACCGCCTTGCGCAAGGCTTCGATCAAGGTTGATGAGGGCGAGACGCTGTTCGTCACCGGCCCCAATGGCGCCGGCAAGTCGACGCTGCTGAAGGCCATCGCGGGCGTCGTCACTCCGCGCGAGGGCTTCATCCAGTTCGCCGGAAAGCATATTGCCGGGAAAGCGCCGGAGGATATCGCACGGCTCGGCTTCTCCATGGTACCGGAAGGCCGCGAGGTGTTCGGCGGTCTTAGCATCGATGAAAACCTCCGCCTCGGCACCGGCATGCGCGCCGACAAGGACCAGGTGGCGAAGGACATGGAACAGATCTACGCCGTGTTCCCGATGCTGAAGGACCGCAAGGACCAGCAGGCAGGCGTTCTCTCCGGCGGCCAGCAGCAGATGCTGGTGATCGGCCGCGCCCTGATGGCCGGCCCCAAGCTTATCGCCATCGACGAGCCGTCTCTGGGGCTGGCGCCGAAGGTGATCGACGACGTTTATTCCACGCTCATCCGCCTGCGTGACAGCCGTGGCCTTACCCTGCTGATCGTCGAGCAGAGCGCCACGCGGGCAAGCCTCACCGGCGGCCGCATGGTGCTGATGCGTTCGGGCGAAGTGGCGCTCGAGGGCGATGCGCGCGAACTCGTCAAGGGCGATGCGCTCCGCCAGGCCTATTTCGGATATGGAGAGCATTGAGATGACGGCGCTGCTCCAGGTCCTCTTTGATGCACTGAGCCTCGGCAGTCTCTATGCGCTGGGTGCGCTCGGCATTGCGCTGATCTTCGGTGTCATGCGGCTCGTCAACTTCGCGCATGGCGACTACATCGCCTTCTGCGTCTTCGCCATGCTGTGGCCGTCGATCGACGCCGCGGCCATCGTCTTTGCCGGGAACCTTCCCACTATCATCCTCGTGCCCTTCATCCTTGCGGTGGGCGCGGGGCTCTCGGTGCTCTCCGAAATCGTTGTGTTCCGGCGCTTCCGAAATGCCAATCCGGCAACCATGATGATCGCCTCCTTCGCGCTTGGCTTTGTCATCAAGTATTTTCTCCTCATGCTCTATTCGAGCCGGCCGAAGTCCATCGACCTATGGTCGAACCTCACCCAGCAGATCGAGTTCTTCGGCGCGCGCATTCCGCCGCTGCAGGTGATTACCATCGTCGTCACCATTGTTATCCTCATCGCCCTCACGGCCTTCCTGAAGCGCACGCGCTTCGGCCTCGAAATGCGTGCGGCGGCGGAGAACTTCACCATGGCGCGCATGCTGGGCGTGCGCGCCAACCGCGTCATCATGCTGGCCTTCGCGGTGAGCGGCATGCTGGCCGCCGCGATTGGCCTCATCCTCGTCACGCAGACGGGCACGGTCGACATCAACATGGGTGCCAATCTCATGCTGGTTGCCTTCGTGGCCACGGTCATCGGTGGGCTGGGCAGCCTGCCGGGTGCGGTCCTGGCGGGCTATCTCATCGGGGCGGCCACGGTCATCATGCAGGTGGTGCTGCCGCCTGATGCGCGGCCCTTCCGCGATGCCTTTGTCTATGGCGCGGTCATCGCCATGCTCGTCTGGAGGCCGAACGGACTGTTCACCTCCAAGGCCACCAAGCAGAGGGTGTGATCATGGCAGACCGCCCCTCCATCCTTGAACGCACATGGTCGACGCCGGTCATCCTGATCGGCATTCTCGCGGCGCTGCAGCTTGCAGCACTGGCTGTGGGATCAGGCCCATTCAACCAGACGATCATCGAGATCTTCATCCGCGTCGTGCTGGTGGTCGGGCTGTTCGTGTTCATCGGCAATTCCGGCGTCATCAGCTTCGGCCACATTGGCTTCACCTGCCTCGGCGCCTACATGACGGCATGGCTCACCATGCTGCCGGCCATCAAGAAATCGAAACTCAAGGGCCTGCCGGACATCATACTCAACAACAAGCTGGCTTATGGCTGGGGGCTGGTCGCCGCGGTCATCTTCGCCGCCATCGCCGCCTACGTGGTGGGCAAGGTGCTGATGCGACTGTCTGGCATCGCCGCATCGATCGCCACCTTTGCGGTGCTTGCTGTCATCATCCAGGTCTATTCCAATTGGGACACCGTGACAGGCGCGCAGAGTTCCGTCGTCGGCATTCCCATCGTTCGGGTAGTGTGGCCCTATTTCCTGTGCGCCATCGTCGTGGTGATCGTTGCCTACCTGCACCAGATCTCGCGTTCCGGCCTGGCACTCCGGGCGGCGCGTGACGAGGCAACGGCGGCGTCTGCCTCGGGTGTCAACATCCCGCGCGAACGTTTGATCGCCTTCACCATCTCGGGCGGTATCATGGGCCTCGGCGGCGCGATGTTCGCGCATTCGGTGGGCGTCGTGACACCCGACACATTCTATCTCGGCCTCACCTTCATCACCCTGTCGATGCTCGTCGTCGGCGGCATGAATTCGCTGTCGGGCGCTGTTCTGGGCGTCGTCGTCCTGTCTATCATCATCCAGCTTTTACGCTGGATGGAGAAGGGCGTGGACATCGGTGGCGCCAGTTTCGCCCTGCCGCTCGGCGTGCAGGAAATCGCCATCGGCGTGGTGATGATCGTGATCCTGATGTACCGGCCCTCCGGCCTCACCCGCAATCGTGAGCTCGTGTGGCCGTCTAACAAGCTTTCCGCCCGGGGCAAGCCAAACGCCCCGGCGGATGGGAAGACTGCATAAACCTAAATGGAGGACGTCAATGAAGAGCTTTCTGCAAGTAGGACTGGGCGCGGCGCTGGGTGCGTTGATGCTCGCGGCACCGATGGCCATGGCCGACGACGATAAGATCGTCGTGGGTTTCGCCACCGCGCAATCGGGCTTCATGCAGGCTTATGACAAGCCGGCGGAAGATGCGGCCCGTATCCGCATCGACGAGATCAACAAGGCTGGCGGTCTGCTCGGCAAGCAGATCGAGACTGTTGCCGCCGACACCAAGACCGACCGCGCCGAGGGCGCCAAGGCCGGTCTCGAGGTGATCGACAAGGGCGCCGACCTCGTGGTCGTGTCCTGCGATTATGACTTCGGTGCTCCGGCGGCGCTTGCCGCGGAAGCCGCGGGCAAGGTCTCGTTCTTCCTGTGTGCCGAGTCGGTCAAGGCAGGCATCCAGGGCGTTGGCCCGCACTCCTTCTCGGCCTCGGTTCTGG
This sequence comes from Bradyrhizobiaceae bacterium, assembly GCA_947475225.1. Taxonomy (GTDB): domain Bacteria; phylum Pseudomonadota; class Alphaproteobacteria; order Rhizobiales; family Aestuariivirgaceae; genus Aestuariivirga. The sequence goes on along the minus strand of CANJMQ010000012.1, from coordinate 1,269 downwards.
CGGCCGTGCAGGGCGCCACCATGGCGGAGTGGGCCTATACCAAGAAGAATGCCCGCAGCTTCTACCGCCTGCTCGACACATGGACCGAGTACAACAAGGGCATCTGTGACGGTTTTGACTGGGAACTGCCAAAGTTGACGGATGCGAAGCTCGTCGGCGAGGACACATTCAAGAACGACGATGCCTCGATCGCCGCGCAGATCACCCGCATCAAGAGCTTGCCGCAGGAGCCAGACGCCATCATGCTCTGCACCATGATGCCGGGCGGCGTTTCCGCCGTGAAGCAGATCCGCGCCGCCGGCATCAAGTCGATGATCCTCAACGGATCCGGCATGTCTGGGAGCTACTGGCTCTCGGCAACGCCGGACCTCACGAACTTCTACGTGCCTGATCAGGGCTCGGTGCATGGCGATGACCCGAACCCGAAGGTCAACGAGTTCAATGCCACCTACAAGGCGGCGACTGGTGGCGATCCGTCCAGCCAGTACGTCTATCCTGGCTACGTCATGATCGACGTCTGGGCTAAGGCCGTCGAGCGTGCCAAGACAACCGACGCCGATGCGGTGGTTGCCGAACTCGAGAAGATGAAGGACGAACCGACACTGTTCGGGCCGCGCACCTTCACCGCCGAACTCCACCACCAGAACAAGGGCCGCTACCTCATCACCGAGGTTGAGAACGGCAAGGCCCATGTGGTTGACGAGTGGACGATCTCTGAGCCGATCCCGGTTGACTATCTCGCCAGCAAGTAAGCTAGTAACAAAAAAAATTGAGCGGCCGTCCGTAAGGGCGGCCGCTTTCTTGTGGTCGATATCCGCGAGATGTCAGATATGCTCTGCTTTTCGCTGGCTAGAGCCGCGGATAGTCCGTGAAGCCCTTGGGCCCCGGCGTGTAGAAGGTGTTGAAGTCGATGTCGTTGAGCGTAGCCCCCGTCTTCCACCGCGCCACGAGATCGGGGTTCGCGAGGAAGGGACGGCCGACGGCGATCAGGTCGCAGGCCTTGTCTTCCAGTTCTTTCTCGGCGCGTTGGGCATCATAGCCGCCTGACAGGATCAGGGTGTGCCTGAAGGTCTTGCGGAAGGTCTGCTTGATCGATGTCGGAACCGCCGGGGCGCCCATCGGTGTAAAAGCCGGAGCAATAATACCTCACTGAAGTGGCCGATTTGTTTGGCTGCGCCGGAGTAAAACTGCGGCAGTTAGAGTCCTTTGCCTGAGTTGGCAGGGGGCGGGGGATGAAGTCAGTGGAGCTATACGCGCGGGTTCGGCACG